>CAZGGJ010000012.1:0-17940 GCA_964525315.1 uncultured Candidatus Saccharibacteria bacterium
TCGCCGATGAACACGATATCGGCGTCAGGATTGCCATCGCCCATGACCAGTTGCGTGGCAGTGGCGGCTAGGTCCGGGCATACACCCTGGGCAATAATCTCCGCTTGTAGGGCATCTAAATCAGCTTGCTTGCTCATAGTGACTGCCGCTTATCCAAAGCCTTATCAAATGTAGCGATACTGGATACGTCGCCCGCTTGCTTACGAGCCAGGAGCCAACTGTCCTCAAATGACAGCGGCCGCTGGGCAGCAAAGATACTCACTGCTGCCTGCACCAGCTCACGCTCCTGAAACGAAAACACCTCCATACTGAGGATTGAGTACAAGTTTTCTACAATCATCGGCTTCGGCATTTCATAGTTCGACCGCAATACATAGGTTAGCTCGGCAAGTATGAGCCGGTCGACTTCAAGCGAGTTGGGCTGAGCAGTCGTAATAATTGTGCTCGCTTTGCGCGCGAGAAGCGGATGGTCCTGCACGAGCCAGCGCGCAAGCACATTGGTGTCGATAGCAGTTACCATTTGAGGCCTTTTTTGTAGAAGCCCTCCCTGGCGCGAGCGATATCGTCATCAGTAGAGGGAGTAATGTCACGCTTTGCGAGCCACTGCTTATTCATAGTCCGAACTTCCTCGATTGTTTTGACACGCTCAAGGACAACCTCGCCGTCCTTATTCCGCGTAACGAGTACTCGCATACCTGGTATTACACCGAGAGCATCGCGTATATCCTTGGGGATAGTAGTCGTACCTTTACTTGTAAGTATGGTTGAGTATGTCATGTATGAATTATACTACCCGGTAATACTTAGTGTCAATCCATACGCTCAGCGAGTATGAGCCGCGAGCCACTCGGCAATCGCGGCGACGTCGAGGTGGTCGGTAGCTACGCGAACGGCGAAGTCCTCGAGTTCACGCGGCTGCGCTATAAGCGGCATGTCATTTCGCTGCAAAAACACTCCGCCTACGGTCACGCCGGTACGCTTATTGCCATCGCGAAATGGATGGTCCTGAATAATATTGCGTATGTACACGGCGGCCTTTTCGTGCGTCTGAGCATATTGTTCGACGCCGTACAGTACTGCCTGAGGTGCCTCGACGACAGACTTGAGGCGATTCTCATCACGCACACCATGGAGACCGCCAAAATCTTCAACCAGCATGTAGTGGAGGCGCAAGATTTCCTCTAAGCTGAGGTACTTCATTAGCGTCCTGCCAAGTTTTTCAGTGTCTCGCCGTAGCGGGCTTTAAAAGCTTCGTATTCATCGGCAAGGGCCTCTTTAGGAACCGTAGGCTCTACAGTAATCTTCACTTCATTGCCAGCCTTAATACCAAGTGCGCGCAGGTCCTTGGCTGGTATAGTGACGCCCTGACTAGAGCCGATTTTGATGATTTTTTGGATAGTAGTGATAGTCATGCATACATTATAACAAAATTATAATATTATTGCAATGGATTCTCGGCCTCAAGCCCCTCATGCTATACTGCCTGCATGGTTCAGTATGTTGGTATCGTAAATGTGACCCCAGAGAGCTTCAGCGATGGCGGGGAGTTTTTTGCTACTAAGGATGCCGTTCGTCATGCGCACGAGCTAGTGGCAGCCGGGGCGGATATCATCGACCTTGGTGCGCAATCTACTCGGCCGAATGCCGTGCACCTCACTGCTGACGAAGAATGGGCGCGCCTGGAGCCAGTGCTAGCCGGTCTGGCAGAGAGCGATATGACCGTGTCGATTGATACGTTCTACTCGAGTGTCATCACGCGTGCACTCGCCTACTTCCCTGAGCTCATCATCAACGATGTCACAACTGCGCACGACATAGATATGCGCCGGCTTGTTGCGGCGTCGGGATTGAGGATATTCTTGAGCCATCTTCCCTTTGCGGCAAGTGGCGATATTCAGGCAGCACATCAGCTCAAGCCGCTCGTAGACGACGTAGCTGTCGTGAAGCAAGAGCTGCTCGCGCGCCGCGACGAACTCATTCGCATGGGAGCGAACCCGGCGCAAATCATCCTCGACCCTGGCATCGGCTTCGGCAAGACCATGCGGCTGAACGCCGAGCTGGTCGAATTCGCCCGCGAAGTCCCTGGCATCCCAGTCCTCATCGGTGCCTCGCGCAAACGCTTCATCGAGCAGTACCTCGGCAAAGACCGCTTCGACCCAAGCGTCAATACTGCGCTCAACCAAAAAGCGGCCACCGCTGGCGCCCGCTATCTACGCGTCCACGAACTACCGAGCTAGCCAATACCTTAATTCGCTACCCCATACCCTATCAAACCAGTGTAGTTCTTGGATGTATTTTTATACACACGAATTTTGCCGCCTTCGTTACCACCGACAGTCGTGAGAATACCATCATGGTTCTCTAAGACGATATTCACATGGCCTCCAAATATCGGCGAATCGTAGTAGAGAGCTGTGTCGCCAGGCTGAGGCGTATACCCGGAATCTGCCGACCGGAACGTGCCCCTAGACTCATAATAATCCTTGAGTGTGTACACGCCCGGTATGCGCCAGCTGCCCGAATTGGGATTGGCATACGGCGAACCCGCTTCGCGCATAATCCAGCTCAAAAAATCAGCGCACCAAGCTTCTTTGATGCCCTCGCTATACTTGGTTGGTTCAGGCTGAGCCGTATGCTCTTGTCTTGCGAGCGCGATGACCCGCTGCCGCGTAGACGATAGTCCTGTAGTATCTATATCGGGAAATGGCTCGCTCTGCACGGTTGCACTTGTCACGGCAGCACTCACTGCATTCCACGGCGTCGAGCCTGACCGGATAGACCATAGGACAACAAGTAAGATAAAACCAATAGCCCCGCATACCAAAATCAAGACTTTACGACTGCGATGGTGCTGTGGCGTAGCGGGCATGTCTCAAGCCCTACTTCGCACGATTTTTTACGAACTTTCGCGACGACTTTGACGACTGCCCTGTCAGTTTACGAATAACCGCACCGATGACAAGCATCAGCAGCCATGTGCCGATTTTGCGGACGATGGGGTTATTGAGGGCACGCTTTTTCATACTACTTAGTATATCGCAGCTTGCTGCGCCTGTCAGTACGTCCTTTTCACCGTACGTATTCCCAGGCTAAGCCTAGTCGCGCAGGTTACTCAAGGCTTTATTGTTGAGACTGTCCACCTGGTCAGCCATATTTGCAGTATATTCATCAAGGTTCAACTCATCAATATCTAGGCCATCACCCTTGGCGACCGTCCCTTTTACAAATCCTAGCCCGCAGCGCTCCTCCCACACACAGCCTACGTGATAGCTAGCACCTTTGTCTCTTTCGTCCTCCTTCTGAGAGGTTTCTACGCTACCTTCCAGATACATAATGCTACCGCTGCCATCGCCTATTTCCTGGAGTATCTCTCGTAAGTCTTCGACTGTAGGCGGCGTCTTAGGATTTTCCGACTTCTTTGCAAACTCGCTCGACTTTGGAATATCTACACCGATTCTGACACTAGTAATAGTCTCGGATTCTCCTTTATGAGCGCGAAAGCCCCAGAGATTCAAGCCTCCGTAGTGCGGCGGGTCTCCTGACTCGGTACCGTGATTATACGACGCGGATAAATAAGTATACGGTGCGTCGCCAGGAAGGTTATCTACGTATGCATTATTGGTTATTTTCCACCCCGTACCAGCACCGTGACCCTCTTTCTCGTCATACCACCATATCTTTGCTTTGTACCTATCGGTATCTGCCATTAAATCGGCAATTGCCAGCGCCGCTTCTTTGCCTTGGCGCTGAAAATCGGCATAAGCACGGATTTCCTGAGTCTTCTCGGCCTCTATAGATGATTGCGTCTGGTTAGGGGCGGGCGTAGGTTGACGGTCACCAGTAATACCGCAACCTGTCACTGCGGCAGCCGAAAGACCTAGTGCAATTGTTTGGAGAAAACGATTCCGATTACTTGGTTTTGGGTCGTAGTGGTGCACGGTAGTGGTGGTCCTTTTTAAATCTTAATTCTTATGGTTACTGAATCTATATTACTCTATTTCTAGCTATTTGTCAATGTTCTTGAAATAATCACTAACATTTTGCAAGTGCAAAATGTTACATGTCTGCCTGACTACGCAATGCTCCCCGCCCCAGTGTTATGAATGGCACGGCGAGGATAGTAACAGCTACTGCTACCCAGCCGAGGCCCTGCTGGACGCCAAATGCACTGACACTGCCAGCCACGGCCACCGGTACCCAGAGCATATTGATACTTTCAGTGGTGCCCATGACCGATATCAATGTCGCCTTAAGGCGCGTCGGGTATCGTTGGAGCAAATAATCCTGGTAGATGATGCGGCGGAATCGCCAGAAGCTGACGCAGAGCACTACCGCTGGCACAAAGAACCATAGATTGGCTGTCAGCGCCGTGACAAACGGCAGCATCAGGATAATCATATCGAGCAGCATGTACCACCCTACCGGCAGCTTATTCAGCTGATGAACGTACAGGCCGATAAGCGCGCCAAATACACTCGCACCGCTAAATACCCAGCCTAGATGCTCTGGCGGCACGCCAAAGTCACGCAGTGCGACCGTAATCATATCGAAGGCATAATAAATAGCGCCGATAATCCCGAAAAGAATCGCGAATACAATAAGCCATTTGTAGCGCAGGATGGCCGCAAACTGCACTCTTTGGCGAGCACTCTTCGGTCGAGTGCTAGGCTGGATGAGCTCCTGCATCCGAAAGCTCGTAAATAGCATGACGCAAAACGCCAGCGCACCAATCAGGAATGGTAAGCGCGGGTCGAGCGCGTAGCTTAGCGGCACCAGCGCGACAAGGATAGCATTGCCGATGAGGCCGGCACTCTGTGCACGGCTCAGCACCTTGGAGTAGTCGCGCAGCCGATTGGTTACCTCGAGCGAGTCATGTACAAGCGCTTCAGCAGCGCCGATGATTAGCGCGAAGCCAACTGCCTCAAGCAGCTGCCCAGTGACGACACCTGCTTTGTCCGCCATGAATACATATATCAGCGACGACGCCACCATACAAATGGCCGCAAGTCGTACACATAACACTTTGCCGAACCGGTCGGCCAAGTACCCGCTAGGCATCGACATTACCAGGCTCACGAGTGCGTACAGTCCGGCCAGCGCCCCTATCTCTGGGATAGAGAAGCCGACATGGTCGATAAAGTAGATGACAAGCACCGGCAGGAAGACGCGCTTGTTGAACATTTTGGTAATGGTATAGTACAGGATATTTCGCCGTGCAGCCCGCTCGGCGGTCTCTTGGTCAAGACCCTGAGCGAGCTGGTAGTGACTGTACGTTGCCTCGGGCATATACGGGTTATTCAGCGTCTTTGAGGCTGAGGGCGAGGCGGCCGCGGTCGTCGATTTCCATCAGTTTGACGCGGACTTTTTGGCCTTCTGTCAGAATGTCGGTGACTTTCTCGACACGCTTGTCAGCGAGGCGCGAGATGTGGACCATGCCGTCTAGGCCAGGCAGGATGTTGACGAACGCGCCAAAGTCCTTGATGCTGACCACTGTACCTTCGTAGGTGCGGCCGACTTCCGGCTCTTCGGTGAGGCTCTTTATCCAGGCGATGGCCTTTTCGATACTCTCGCCGTCTGGGCTGGCGACCGTGATGAGGCCGTCGTCCTTGATGTCTATCTCGGCACCGGTCTCAGCGGTAATCTTGTTGATGACTTCGCCGCCCTTGCCAATGACTGCACCAATCTTTTCTGGGTTAATCTTAATCTTCTCGATACGTGGTGCGTAGGGGCTAAGCGTCTCACGCGGGCCAGACAGCACGCTGACCATGTGCTCGAGAATGTGCGCTCGGCCGGCCTTGCTCTGCTCGATAGCTTTGGCCAGCGTCTCGACCGGCAGGCCATGCACCTTCATATCCATTTGCAGTGCGGTGATGCCCTGCTCGGTACCGGTCACCTTGAAGTCCATATCGCCGGCGAAATCTTCGGCGTCAGCGATGTCACTGAGCACATACGGCGTGTCGCCATCGAGCATCAAGCCCATCGCAATACCGCTGACTGGGCGCTTGAGAGGCACGCCGGCATCCATAAGTGCGAGACAGCTGCTGCAGGTCGCGGCCATGCTGGTCGAGCCGTTCTGGCTCATGATTTCGGTGACGCTGCGGATAGCATATGGGAAGTCCTCTTCGGTCGGCAGCACTGGTACCAGCGCGCGCTCAGCCAGGTAGCCGTGGCCGATTTCGCGGCGGCCTGGGCTACCGAGACGCTTGACCTCGCCTACCGTATAGCCAGGAGCATTGTAGTGGTGCATGTAGCGGCGCTCGCCGTCGGTGACTTCCATAGTGTCGACCATCTGAGCATAGCTGAGCGGCGCGAGCGTAACGATGTTCATGCCCTGGGTGACGCCGCGGGTAAAGAGACTCGAACCGTGTGCACGCGGCAGCAGGCCGACTTCGCTACTGAGCGGACGGATTTCATCGAGGGCGCGGCCGTCTGGGCGCTTATTGTCAGTCACGATGCCGCGACGGACATCCTTGTGCAGTGCCATGGTGAAGGCCTCGTCGTACTCGTCGCGGACTTCCTTGGTGTAGGCTTCTTCGCCGAGCTTTTCGAGCATCTGGGCGTGGAAGTCCCAACGGATTTCGTTAATCATTTCGTTGCGCTCTGGGTAGGCCTTGCGCAGCTGAGCACCGAATTTGCCTTCGACCCATGCGTCCACTTCGGCCTGAATGTCTTCGTTTGGCAGTACCAGGGTGTACTCTTGGACGATTGGGGCGACCTTTTGCTCCAGTTCGCGCTGGAGGGCGATGGCTGGCTGCATGGCTTCGTGTGCCCATTTCATGGCGTCGATAATCACCTGCTCGGACACTTCGTCAGCGCCGGCTTCTACCATGGTGATGCCACTCTCGATACCGGCAACGACGAGGTCGAGGTCGCTGGCGGTGCGCTCTTCTGGACTGAGGAACGCCTTGAACTCGCCATTGACGCGGCCGACGCGCAGTCCGGAGACTGGACCGTCAAACGGCGTGCCAGTCAGCATAAGCGCGCTCGATGCGGCAATCATGGCAATCATATCTGGGCGGAAGCTTGGGTCCATGCTCAGCACGCTGGCAACAACCTGAACTTCCTGGCGATAGCCCTTCGGGAACAGCGGCCGAATTGGGCGGTCAATCAGACGGCCAATCAGAATGGCTTCGTCGCTGGGGCGGCCTTCGCGCTTGATGAAGCGGCTGCCGCTAATTTTGCCGGCTGCATACATTTTTTCTTCATAGTCGACTGACAGCGGGAAGTAGTCCAGCACGACTGGGCGCGAGCCAACTTGCGCGCTACCGAGGACCACGGTGTCGCCATAACGCACTAACACGCTACCAGTGGTACGGAAACCAACTCGGTTGACCTCAAGCGTCAGCGGCTGGCCGCAATAATCAGTGGTAACAGAAATAATCTCCTTGCCACTAGGGTTAATGATAGACATAGACTGTCTCCTTTCATGTGCGGAGAGTAACAGGGGCGAACATTCGTCTCACGAATCCTCATCTCTATCACCTTCCGCAGTTATTGACTACTCTAGTATAGCACATCAGTTATCCGATGTCGCGGCGGCGAAATACGAGGATGGCAGCCAGCAGCAGACCGAGGCTCACGCCGCCCAGCAGGACCATATCGGGCCAGTTGATGCCGTCGCGCACGATATCCGTCGCCGGGAAGTAGTACAGGAGCGACAATCGCTCATAATCGGCCAGCCAATCCACCGCTTGTCCAAAGGTCGACAGGATGAAGCTGCCGATAACAACTAGCACGCCGGCAGCCATCGCCACAGCCCGACGCCCTGCCATCATACCAGCGGCAAATGGTATCGTCCCGAACGTCACCATTAGCAACCAGCTCGTCAGCAACAGCCAGCTCAGCTCATCGAACGGGATGGTTGCGCCGTCGACGAACGGCATGACCGCATACATGCCAACGAGGATTGCCAGCAGCATGACAAACGTCACGACGACGATGGCTAGCCACTTCTCAAGCACGATTTTGGTGCGGCTGATAGGCAGCGCCGCGATAGTGCGCAGCTCGCCTGTCTCTTCCTCGTTGCTACTCAGTCCCAGCCCCAGGATAATCGCCATGATGCCGCCAATCAGCGGCAGACGGATATCGAACAGCTGCGATGCGATATACGTATCGAACGAAGAGAGCAAGCTCAGGTCGCCGATAAGCCCCTTGAAGGCCGGCGGCATACTGCGCACGAGCTCATCCAGCCCGCTGACCTGCATTGCCGGATAAAACGACACCAGAAGCGCCGTCAACGCCATGAAAGCGATTGCCCAGCCGAGCATAAACCACCGCCGGTCATGCAACGTCTTGAGAAATACCGAGCGTATCATGCCTTGCCTCCTTCGTCTTCGTAGAGCGACTTGAAGACGCCTTCGAGGTTGTACTCAGTAATTTCGATATCTTCGAGCTGCTTGAGCGCGGCCACCCATACCTGCAAGTGTACCGGGTCGCCGTGGTAGACGAACGATAGCGTCGTCTGGCCATCAGTGTGCGACAGCTCCACGTCACTTGCATCAGCGGGCGGCTTGGTCGCCTTGTAGCCGGTCACCACACGGACGTGCTTGCCGCTCCCTGTCAGCATCTCTTGGCTCGACATATCGCGGATGATGCGGCCTGAGCGCATCAGGATGACACGGCTGCACACATCCGCCACTTCATTGAGGTAGTGGCTGGACATAAATACTGTCGTACCGCGTGCTGCTTCGTCGCGGATAAGCTCGAGGAAGGCTTCCTGCATGACTGGGTCGAGACCGCTGGTCGGCTCGTCGAGAATGACGAGCTTGGGACTGGTCAGGAAGGCAGCGATGAGGGCGAGTTTCTGCTTGTTGCCCCTAGAGAGCGTGCCAATCTTCTTGTCCAGCTGCGGCTGGAACCGCTTGGTCAGGTCGGCCAAGCGCTTACTGTGGCTTCCCTTGGTCTGGTGCGCCACAAACGCCAAATACTGCGCACCGGTCAGCCGCGCCGGCAGCTCCATGTCGCCAGCTGCATAGCCGATAGCCCGGTGCAGCTTATGCGCCGAGGCTGGATGCACCACTTCGCCAAACACGCTCACCGTCCCGCTCGTCGGTGAAATAAAGCCCAGGATAGCACTAATGGTCGTCGTCTTGCCCGCGCCGTTGGCACCGACAAACCCCACAACCTCGCCCTTACTTACCGCAAACGACACTTCATCGAGCGCCTTGAGTTTGCCGAATTCTTTCGACACATCGCTGAGCCGAAGCACAACCGTCATAGAGTCAGTATACCACTGATTACTCATAATAAACCTTACGCTTGCAAACTCATGGAGGATTAGGAGATACTACGTTTATCTATGCCTCAGCCTAATCATGAAAAACCTGGCAAACTTGGGCTAGTCACCGGCTCTCCCGAAGACGGAAGATTCGTACCAGTGCTGCTGCTTGACGCCTCACTCCTGGATGGAACACCTGCAAGCGACCGTATTCGACGTATTGCTGGCGAACCTCATACGCCAGATTGGTATACCATCGATGACACTCAGAGAGCCGTCGAGGAAGGCGACACTATCAGTCCTGTCTCTCTAGGAACCCCTTGGGGAAATCCACAAAGGCTTTCCCCGGCAACGTATACCGTTACTCAGCTAGGCGATTCCCACCGTATTGAACAAGTCCCTCTGCATATCGGTGACTTACTTTGGCTAGGAGATGGAGGGTACTTCGACGACTATAAACTACGCCATTTGCTTCCAAGCTCAGAACGCTTAAGTGTTAAGTCTATCAGGACAGTTCTGGCCAATCGCAAGCACAGACTTGAAGAGCATCTCAGGGCACTCAAGCAGCAAGAAAAAGAATATTTCAAATCACTGCCGGAGGTTGACCCAAGCCAACCAGTTAACCTCTTTGAAGGAGTAGAAGTCCAAGGTGTCGGCGAAGAACGTACGTTTACGGTACCGCCCAGAAAAATACAGACGACATGGGGCGAGCTGGCATTTACAGTAAGCGGGCGCGGGCAACTGCTGAAGGAACACTGGCAGTATGGCACACCACGTGTTATCCAACACATTTCAGGCTCAGGCGATGTCGAATCAATAAGCGGCTGGTGGATGCCTCATGTATACTTATGCGAGCCGACCGAGCACGGACTGCCATTAGTGACCGACCAAGAGCGTTTATCGGTTGTCATATCGATTGGCAACCCGTATCGTGAAGTTCCGTATGAGATAACTGATGTGCCACTTGGTCTCAGCACCACACGCGGGGTGTATGATATCGTGGCCAGTCGAGAAGCTTTCTGGCAAGAAGGCAATCCTACCCATGTTCGATACGATACAGCACTAGCTAACGATGACACTCGTCCATATCAGCTATCTCTCCGCGAATATGGGGAGGCGCTTGGCTTACGGCGCGAATATGGAGATGACACCCCGCTCATCCGAGAAAAGCCGCCTCGCACTCCTCTACCTCGAGAAATCCTTATCCCTGTAACTGACTTGCGGAGTAGCAAACCAGGAGTATTTATCGACTTCACGAATCTTACAGAGAGAGCCCCTACAGCCTGAGGTAACGAATCGGCCCAAAAGCTGGGCTAGACTGACACTCGCCAGCTTACTCAGCCCGTCTCTCCTCAGCACTACAATATCTCTGCTTATGCTTGCATTTTGTATTCAGACAACTATAATTCTTGCATAATTGATTTGTATATGAGGTAATACTATGACTGAAACACTAACTTCCCTGTCTGACCAAAGAGACAAGGTAGTCGCTGAGACTCAAGAGTGGTTGGGGCGTACGGCTCATTTGATGAACACGCTCCTACTGCCCAGATTTCCTGCAGCCAGAGAGATATCTGATTGGAGTTGGAGGCCAGATACGCTGCAATTCGCGACACCTTTTATAGTACTGCCCGCCCAAGAAGTACGCTCTTTCAACGATACGAGCGATAAGGATATGATTCGAAGAGTAGCCATTAGACTGAGGTGTAGCTTTGACTCTACAGCAGGCATCGGGGCTGCAATTAAACAACGAATTGAGTCTGGAGGAACTATACCGACACCAGCTGAGGTTTGTATTATGGATCCCCACCCATTAGCGTTGCCAGCAGATAAAGCCTCAGGTGCAGAATTGTCTCCATACAGCAGGTCTATAAGTGGGGATCGGCTGGATTTGTTGCGATGGGCTGCTTTTGGTGCACCAGGCGGCGGTATTCCGCAAGATATACTGTATGGCGGTGAAGATGAAGCGACCAAGTTTAGTATATTCCGCGATTATCCACCAGAGGCTTTAGCGCGAAAACCAAAGGCAGTGGAGTATCACCGTAGACAATTGGAAAGATTCCAAGATAGTATTGCGGTAATTTCTATAGCACTGCAAGATGATGAATTGAATCCACGTTCATAGAGCCTAAGTCTCGCACCTTGCGAACGAGAACTCAATAAAGGTTTCCTTGCGGATAGCAACAGGCTATCCGCACCCTTAACAAATGAAATAAGTTGCTCATAATTTTGCAACTGAGACACATCTGCCACACTCCAAAAGAGCCCCTTCATCAGAAGAGGCTCCCTCGGTAAGTTATGCACCTACTTGCGCAGGCCGAGTGTTTCGAGCAGTGCTTTGTAGGCGTTGAAATCCTTGCGCTCAAGGTACTTCAGGAGGCGCTTGCGCTTACCAACCATCTGGATAAGGCCGCGACGAGCCATATGGTCGTGCTTGTTGGCCTTTAGGTGTTCGGTCACCTCTTTGATACGAGCCGTGAGAATCGACACCTGCGCCTGTGGGCTACCGACGTCGGTCTTCGCAACCTGAGTCAAAGCAATTGCTTTCGCTTTATTATCCTTTGTTATCATAGCTAACAATTATAACAGATTGCGGCCTACGGTTCAAGCCCAGCCGATGGTGAAATTGTAGGTGCGTAGTTCACCCGGCCGCAGAAGCTCCCTAGGGCCTGGCTTTGCATCTGTACTGAAGCTCTGCCCCGCCAGACTTGGCTCTACGCAGAAGTAGTCGCCCGCTTGGTCGGTCCACAAGGCCCATACGGTAAGTTCATCTGAACAAAGCCTCAATGTGCGCCCATCTATCTGGAGCATATGCACCGCACCTTCTATATATTCCGTACCAGCGTACGCCGACAAATCAAGCAGCTCACCGTTGAGCCGTACATCACTGTCCTTTGGCACGGCAAAGTACGGATGAAACGCCGGTGCTACGCGCAGTGGTTGGTCGCCCGCGTTCGAGACAACGAGCCGCATCAGCATGCTTGATTCATCGCACGCATAATGGAGCGTTGCTTGCAGGCCAGCATATGCGCCAGTACTACTTGGCAAAGTAAGCTCTTTTACAGCCGGTTCGTCGCGCGTCAGCTCCCACTCAACCGTTCGGCCAAAGCCGTGTTGGGCTAGGCTACCCGATGCATCGGGCCCAAAATTTGGCAGGCAGACATGCGAACCGCCCCGAAGTTTGCTGCCGATTGGCTGGCGGGTGAATAATACCGGCTGGCCATCAACCACGAGCTCGGTGATATATGCACCGGTGGTATCAATGGCAAATGTGGCTTCACTCATGACCTTCCCCCTTGTCATTCATAAATGTTTCAAGCGATATAGCGTCCTCAATGCGCGCATCGCCTACCTTCGTCCGTCGCAACTCACTGCAATACGCACCGACACCCAGCGCCTGTCCGATATCTTCGGCCAGCGTACGGATATACGTCCCGCTGCTGACATGCGTGCGGATACGTAGCTCAGGATAGGTATAATCAAGCAGCTCAATGCTATGAATCGTGACGCTACGCGTCGGCATCTCGACTGCCTGGCCCTTGCGCGCTAGCTTGTAGGCACGTTGGCCGTCGATTTTGATAGCCGAGTACACCGGCGGCGTTTGTTGGATATCGCCCACGAACGTCGCGAGCGCCGCTTCCACCTCTTGCAGTGAAGGAACTCGCGTACTGACATCACTCAGCTCGCCCTCCGGGTCGCCAGTCGAACTGGTCTGTCCCAAGTGAATCGTCGCTTCGTACTCCTTGTCGAGCTTCAGAAACTCATCGGAGCGCTTGGTCGCGTCGCCGAGCAGTATAATGAGCAGTCCGGTCGCAAACGGGTCCAATGTCCCGGTGTGGCCGACGCGCAGTTGGCGCTTGGTCGGCTTGACGCCTTTCGCGGCATACTCGCGGCGTATTCGGCCGCGAATCTTGGCCACGACGTCGAAGCTGGTCCAACCAGCCGGCTTGTCGATGGAGAGAATGTCGCGCTTCACGCTAGACAGTATACTCTACTGTCCAGGAATCCGGAACTGGCCGGGGTCATCGCTACCTGGAGCCGGCGGGAGCGGCGGCGTAGCGGGTGCGTCGATAGCCGACGCCAGCATTTCCTCGGGAGTTTGCGGTACAGGCGGAAGGCTGGCGGCATCATTTGGAAGCGGCGGCAAAGTCGAGAAGTCAGGCATTGGCGGCAGCGGTGGTAAGCCGGCTGGCACTTGCGGCGCGTCACTATCTGAGGCAGTCGGTGCCAAATCAGGTATGGTTGGCGACTCAGCAGGGCTTGCGAGCGACTGCGCTGCACTACTAATATCCCGTTGCTGCGTATCGATGTCGGCAAGTGTTGGCGCAGGCGGCTGCTCTGTCGATTCTGCCGAAGTATCATCGGCAGCGTCATCAGCCCCGCCAAATGCCTGTGTCACCGGCTGGAGTACGGGTGCCTGGGCAGTGGTGACGTCTCCGCCAAACATATCGGTACTACCAGGCGTATCATTCTCTGCCGATGCCTTAGCGGTATGTGAGTTTAGCGACGGCAAACTTGTTGGCGGGTTGCCAACATACTGCGTACTTTCGTGGCTAAGGAGTGTTTTGTTGCGGTCTTCTTCCTCTATATGGCGCTTGTCATCGGCAGCCTGCTCGCTCGTCGCGTTTAGCACGCCGCCAAACATTGGCGCATCGGTCTCTTCGTCGGTATGAGCCCGGTGCGGTGCTGGTTGTGGCAGGATGGCCTCCTCTACCTCTGGCGGCTGGATAGAATCGTCTATATCGTCAGAGGCAGCTTTGAGGTCATGCTGCATGTCTGCCACAGTTGGCTTGGTATCGTCAGCGGTCTTCAGGCTTTCGGCAAGCTCAGCTTCGGCTTTGGCGGCAGCTTGTTCTTGCTGCTCCTTGAATGTTTCACGGGCAACCGTATCGAGGTCGCCTTCGAGTTCATGCGATACCGACATCGTGCCGTCAGCCGCTTGCCTGTCCAGGACGGGCTCTTCGGTATCTGTATCGTCGTCTTCATCGTGGTCTAGCTTGAGAGAGCTAGTGTCTTGCGGTTGATCGTCGTCATCGGAAGAGTCATCATCGTCATCTGAGCGCGAACGAGGAGTAGGAGCAACTGGCTCTTCTGGCGTAGTATCGAGCCCTGAAGCTTCTTCCAGTCTCGAAGCGATAAGCTGCTGGTTAGCCCCCGCCGCCATCAGTTCAGCCGCGATCGTCATCACTTGGCTGGTCGTACGCTGGTTGCTGAAGCGCTCAGTTGCCGCGACAATACCAGTAAGGAACGCCGTCGCGATCTGCTCATCGAGCAAAGTCTTGTCCTGGCGCAGGCCGGCTGCCAGGCTTGCAAGCATTTCACTATAGCTGCTCGCGCCCGGGTCGTTCCAACTGACTGTTCCGAGCGTGCTCGATGTTGCGCCGTTATTGATTGCCACCACGACCGCGTCATGCATAATCCGTCCATGATCGCTCAGTGCGTGGTCGAGGTCATCTTCTTTCTCGACACCGATAGCAATGACCATCTCGACGTTGTAGTCGCCCTGGCTAAACTCAAGGTCCTTGTCGCTAATTGTGGTGCGGTACGGCGTGATGAATATCTTGACCATGTCGCCGTCGACCTTGTAGCGTAGGTGGTCGGCCTTTTCCTTGTCGAGGGCGATGATGAAGTCGCGCAGGCTATCGACGGTGTTTTCGAAGGTCTTTTCCGGGTCCAGGAATGTAATTGCCGGTGGGATATCACCGCTAAATACCGCCGTGGCGTGCTTGTTCAGCTTATTGATAAGCAGCGTCATGCCCAGTGCCGCGGACAGTTCATCTACTGACGGATTGCGGCTCACTGTCACCAAAATATTCTCGGCATCGCGTAGCTGCTCGATAATCTGCTGTTTGGCGTTTTTGTCACTCATGGTATGCTACCTGCTTTTTGTTTTATTTCAGAGTTTGGCTTCACTATAGCATAAGCGTCTCACGGGCGTCAACAGTATCTGCCCACTTTACATACAGAGGTACATACGGTATAATCAGTCATTGATTGCGATATCAGCTCTAACAGATAAGGAAATCTATGCCAATCATCAAATCCGCTATCAAGCGAATGAAACAAACCGCCAAACGCCGCGAGCGCAACGTCGGCATCAAGCGCGACATCAAGTCTGCCGTGAAGGCATTTGCCGCCAAGCCAAGCGCCGAGACGCTCTCTGCTGCCCACAGCGAAATCGACACTGCCGTCAAGAAAAACCTGATTCACAAGGCTACTGCTGCCCGCCGCAAGTCCAGCCTGAGCAAGCAAGCCAAGGCCGCCGGCGTCAAACTCAGCGCCAAGAAGGCAGCCAAGCCTGCAGCTGCGAAGCCCGCAGCGAAAGCAGCCGCGAAGAAAGCCGCTCCAGCCAAAAAGGCCGCAACTCCTGCCAAACAGCCTGCCGCCAAGAAGGCTCCAGCCAAGAAACCAGCTGCGAAATAAGCTCTCTGGCACACCAAACAGCTCCGCTCATCTGCAGCGGAGCTGTTTATTTATCGAGAGCTATCTTGGCGAGCGCGATATCAATCGCCGTCCACGGGTCGGTGCTGCTGGTCTTTATCTGTGCATCAGCCCCCCGCAAGAGGTCGATATACTGCGCCAGCTGCTCTAGGCTTAACCGCGCGGCATACTTCTGCATCTGCCGCAGCGCGAATGGATGCGCGCCAGTCGCCTTGGCTACCTCGTCGGTCGACCGCCCAGGCCCTGCCAGTACCAGTGCTGTCAGTTGCGTTAGCTGCGACGCGAGCAGCCCCACTACCATATACGCCTCTTCGTTATGGCGCATGGTCGCGACCTGCTGCGCTACTTCATCGGCCCGGCCATCGAGTGCTGTGCCGAGCAAATTGAACACATTTTCGTACGCCGACGGCGCTAGTACGGTATCGATGACTTCCGGCGTCACTACCTCGGCATTTTGCAGCTGCATGACCGCCGTGGCCAGCAGCTGCTGGTCGATGATGGGTCTGCTGCCGCTGGGGTCAGACCGGACTGCTCGGCGCACCATGTCGCTCGCCAGGGCAGCTGTCAGCGTCACTCCCTGCCCGGCTGCGTAGTCCGCGAGCCACTTCTCTGCCGCACGCGTATCATTTGCCTGGAAGTGCCCGCAGTCCACGACCTTGGCCTCTTTGGCCAGCCACTTGTAGGCCTTGAGGCGCTTGTCGGGCTTGGGTTCGAGGAGTACTAGGTCGGTCCCCTCGGCGTCATGGTAGAACTCGGGCAGCGCTTCCCACAAAGCTTTGTGCTTGCTCAGCTCGTCGATGCACACCACGCGCTTGGCAGCGAAAAGCGACGTCGCGAACAGCGCCTCGACCAATGCCTCGCGCGACAACGCCGCACCCTCTAGACGTACTACCTCATCGGCACCCTGGCACACCCGCGCCACCGCCTCATCCACCCGGAACTGATTTTCACCGACGATAAGATATATCACGTACCTATTGTACTACGCTTATCGTTCGTCCTGCGGCGGCTTGAGGTCAACGTCGAATATTCTGTATTCAGAGGGTCTCTCATCATCATTAACCACCACCTCATGCCACGAATTAGGTTTCTCATAAACACCTCCACGCTCCGTAGTCTGCACTGGGTTGGCAGTAGCTAGGGTTTGCTGTATGGCAGAAATCGAGTAAGTCCGCTCTTCTGGCTGTCTTGGTTCCTGTGATGTCATTGTAAACGCTCCTTAGATCCTACATATTGGTAAGCTTACGCACGGCTTCGCCTATCTCCACGTTTAGCTTATCTTGTAGTCCGGGACTACATGGGTCAGCTATCTGATCCTGTGCTTCTTGCAGTGGTACCGGCTTACCTGTTCCAGCGTGAGTAAATGGTGCTGGTTTGCTATCCTGATACCCATCAAGATTTGTCTCATTAGCCAGGTACAAATCAACGAGATGGCTAACAGTAAGCCCCAGTGCCGCGAACTCAGCCTTCCATTTGTCTGGCTGACGTCCAAACCACTTCAGTGACGCCTCTACGTCATCGACACCCTGATTTTCGGGCGGCGTGCTCGTTGGGTCAGTATCTGGCATAGCAGACTGTGCGGCTGCGGGATAGTTTGGATTATATATTCTACGAGGAGTCCGCTCGACGGCGGGTGGCAAAGGTGTATCACCGGCTTCCGTCGGTAGGATTCGTCTGGTTATTCTGTCTGGTGACATACAATACTTTCTCTGTTATTGATCTATACCTCCATATTAGCACATGTAGTACTATTTGTCAAGTTACGCAACCTGGCACACCGGGCAAATGTGCGTGCCGCGGCCGGCGACGCGGGTTTTTTCGACCTGGACGTCGGGGTGGCGCGGGCAGGCTTGGCCTTCTCGGCGAAATACATTGGCAAACTGCAGGTAACTACCCCGTCGGCCTTCGGCGTCGATATAGTTCTTGTCTGTACTACCGCCGTGCTCGATGCTGAGGTTCATGACGTATTTGATTTCGCGCAGGAGGTCGCTGAGCTGCGCATCGCTCAGGTCGCGCACGCGAGTGGCCGGATGGATGCGGGCAGCCCACAGGCTTTCGTCGGCGTAGATATTGCCTACGCCAGCCAGGACGGCTTGGTCCAGGATAGCTGCCTTGATAGTCGAGCCTGCCCTGCGCCGCACACGCGGGATGAACTCGACCGCAGTAAACTCATCCTCCAACGGCTCGGGACCGACCTTCTTCATGAAGTCTATCTCGGGTACGGCAATCGTCGGCAACAGTCGCATCCAGCCGAACTTGCGCTGGTCGTTGAAAAATAGCTT
>CAZGGJ010000012.1:17950-31513 GCA_964525315.1 uncultured Candidatus Saccharibacteria bacterium
ATCGTCAGTGAATGTCACTTCTACTCGCGTCGAACGGTCTGGCAATGCCCCGACGAGCGAATCATTCGGATGCCCTGCGCCCCAATGCTCGCTCCCCTGATATACTAGTTGTCCGGTCATCTTCAGGTGCACGACGAATGTGTAGTCGCTGCTGAGCTCGATAAGTAGCACCTTCGCCCGGCGCCGCACCTGCGTGACAGTCGCACCCAGCGCGAACTCCTCTACCTCGGCTGCTGGGTTAGGAAAGCTCTTGGGTGTATCGTGCGTAATGGCACGAATCGTCCGGCCGACAATCAGCCGCTCCAGCCCGCGCCGCACCGTCTCGACTTCGGGAAGCTCGGGCATTACTGCTCCTGCGTCAGCTCAGCGATGCGCGCCATCGTCAGCGTGTTGTTGGTATGAAGTATCGGGTGCATGCCGACGACTGCCGCGCCGTCGCAGTTAGTCGCGATATCGTCGACCATGATTGCCTCGTCAGCCGCGACGCCAAGGCGCTCGACCGTCAGCTGGAACAGCTCCGGGCTTGGCTTGATCAGCCCTTCGCGGTACGACAGCACGACGACATCGAATAGCTCGTCTGCCCGGCCGCCAAACACTTCCTGGAACAAATGCTCGTTGATATTGCTCAGCAGCCCAATCTTGAAATGCTGCTTGAGGCGCTTGACTTCTGCGATAAGCGGTTCGTTCGGCACGTGCCCGGCATCCATAATAGCCGACACTTCGCTTGGCGTCGCACCAATAATACTGCCGACTTCGGCCAGATATTCCTCATGCGTAATGTAGCCGTAATCCTTGGCCGTATTGCTATCGAGAACCTCGCGGCCCCTCCCAGGCGGCGCCATCGCAACAAAACGGTCGAGGCTGGTACCGTACAGCACTCCAAAGCAGTCAAACACGATAGCTTTAATCATATGCCCCAGTATACCACTTCTGGCGAGGGTACGTTACCGCAGCGTCGGTAGCGACGACTGCGTGCCTAGATCGACACGGTCGGGAATCTGACTAGCGAAGAGGTCCGTGATTTGCTGCACGCTCGCACCAAACGTCCCTGGCGAGCCCTTGCAGGTAGAGGTCCAGTACGAAGCATCGGCGCTGCCCCCATTCAAAATTTCGAATTGATACACCAGCCCGCTAGCACAAATCCCCCGCAAATCGTCCTGCGGCTCGGCAGTATACTTGCCAGACTTTGTCAGCGCTGCCTTGTCGAGTGCATGCACGAACTCGTCATAGGCTTTGGTGTTGTTGCCGTACGTTTTGCGCGACTCTACACTCTCGAGGTAGCCCTTGTAAACAATGTATTCACGCTGCGTCGGCGAAACAATGATTTGCCGCGTGCGGAACTGTTCGTTGGCAACAATCGGCCCGCGCACTGTCACGCGGACACTGCGATCGACATCGACTTTGAGAAGCTTTTCGGTCGCGACTTCGGCTTGCGACTTTTGCTGGTCGGCATCCTGGCCGTTACCACCGAACAAATAATTTGCTACCGATACGATACCGGCGATCAGCGCCACCACGACGACAATGATCAAAATAATCGGAAATATCTTGGTGGAACTATTGCGGTACATACAAGCATCATATACCCTATGGCCTCTGTCGTCAATTACGCAACGGCGATAGCATACTTGCCATCATGCGCCAGAGCCTCGCCCACCAGTTGGAGAAGCGGCTCGATAGCGACGAAGTCAAAGTTACGAATCTCGCCCAAGCGGTCGGTAGCTACACGCAGCAGCACTGTTTCGACTGCTTGCTCGCCGTGGCCGTTACGAATCGCACAAAAGCCCGCCAGCTCGCACTCCAGCCGGCGCTCCTCGCTAATGCGTGCCTGGCGTTCAAGGTCGATCAGCCGAAAGTGAAACGACGAGTGCGTCTTGACATCGATATTGACTGAGCGCTTGGTATCGGGGTCAGTGATGACCATATCGATACCCATGGCGTCTTGGGCGCGGCTCGTCATATGGACGATATATCCGGCACGCTTGAGCGCGCGGTACACGGCGATTTCGCGGCTCAGCCCATGAGTGATCGCCTCGAACTGCTGCTCCGTAAAGCCAGGCACATGAAGATACGTGCAAAAACGCTCTATTTCCTCCTGCAACCGCTGCGGAAACACCACGAGGTCATGGTCGTGCAGCGAAAACACCGTGTCGACGAACGTATCGTTGAAGTCGATCAGTTCGAACACGCGCGCTTGGCGATTTTTGTAACCGCCATGACGCGAATCCATCTCGCGCTGCGCCTGCGCCGCACCCGGCGACTGAAGTATGAGCCGTGCGAGCAGCTGCACGCTGTCGTGGCTGTCGCGCTCCTTGAGCAGACGGGCTGCCCTGGTTGCGCGCTTTACGCCATCGCGCCGGCCTTGCGGACCAGTGCGTGCCGCTCGCATCGCTTCGTCGACCACAGCGCGCGCCTTGGCATACAGGGACTCAGGCTCGTAGACAGTCTTGTCTGCGAGCGCACCGCGTGTTTTGGGTCGAAATCGTTGCCACATGATGTTTGTTTTGGATGTTCCTTGTGATTTATAGTACCACAAACGTAAGCATAATGCAAGTTTATCAGCGATAAACGTCTTTTCGATGCCCAACACCGATGACCAAGACTGTTAGCTTGCCATCATGAATATCGTATATTACCCGATAATCACCCACACGAATACGGTACGAGTTCAAGCCGACGAGCTTTTTGGCGTCTTTAGGCCGCGGATTGTTCCCGAGTAATTCTATCTTACGAAATATCCGTGCCGATATGTGACGAGGTAGTTTCTTAAGCGCTTTGACGGCTGGACGCGATAACTCAGTCTCGTAAATCATCGTAAGTAAGTCCGCACTCTTTTAACGCTTCTTCAAACGAAACCGTCGGCTCTTTACGACGCTCCTCGATAAGCGCGATGAGCTTATCGCTCGCCATCTCCTCCTCAATGCGCTCATTGATGAGGTCGGAAATAGATGTTTCTTCCTCTATGGCCTTGTGCTGTAAAAACTTCTTGACTGTGGGGTCAAGATAGATGGTTGTCTTGCTACTGGCTACGTTTACGCTACTCATGCCTTGCATTATAGCGTTTAGACGCTTAGACGTCAAGACGCTATCTCTCTTCTATACGAAGATACTCTTTAGAGTACAGCAGGAACCTATAAAGATGCCGCCCTGTACGCCTGCATCGTCTTGATGAATCCATAGGTATACTTATGTGGGTTGGCAGCCATATCGGCGACGATGTCATCGATGGTCATGAGTCGTAATTCGTTCACTTCATCATTTGGCTGAAAAACCCAACCACGCGGGGCTTTTGTCTTAAATATCCCATGAAAATGTACGCGATTGCCCTGTCCAACCTCGCGACAATCTTCCAGCACTGACTCTGCGACTGACTCTAAAGGTACATGCAACCCTATCTCCTCGCCCATCTCACGGACAGCGGCTTCATGGTATGTCTCGCCCTCATCAACATGCCCTCCCACACTATGGTCGAACAGTCCGCCAGACTTCTTGTGTACTTGCACATAGAGCTTGCCATCGTCATCAAAGACATACACGGCAGCAATCCTATGTGGAGTAGGTGTGTCATGGGCTACTGCGCATGCAATCTTTTCTCCTGTAGGCACATCGTTGAAATCAACAACATCATACTGTTCGTCAGCTTTGACACTCATCATCGCGCCTCCAGCCACTGCAACAGTACCAGCGCGATGCGGTCCTCGTGCATGTCGCCGCGCAGAATCATCTGGCGTGCTTCTGTGTATGACACCCATGTATCGGCTTCGATATCCTCGCCTGCCTCAAGCTCTTGGCCTTCGACGCTGAACTGCCAGTCAGCGGCCTCAAAGACATACAGGTCCCACTCCACCGTCGCGCCAAGCACGGACTTCCTGTAGAATTCCAGCGCGGTGATTTCGACACCGGCTTCTTGCTGCGCTTCCTCGATAGCTTTGTGCCTCGCTGCTTCGACGATATCCTCGCCGCTGGCGCGAAACACTTCGTACTCATCGAGCGAGTCAAATACCTTGCCGCCCGGCAGCCGGTAATCCCATTCGCCGAGCTCTCGCCGAAATTCACGCGTCAGCAATACCTTGCCCTGCTCCACGTCATGGATAATCAGCCGCGTGCCGGGCGCTCGACGCGCTACTTCAAACACCCGGCCATCCGGCTGTACCGTTTGTACTAGTTCGAATATCTTGCCTGTTGCCACAATTTGCTCGCCGTCCATACCCCTTATACACCCCCTTCCGTTACGACATCGACCGTCCAGTCTGCGACGCGCATTGAGCTACGTAAGCCTCGCATCTGTTCCTTGTCTAGCCATGCTGCACCGAGTATCTCGGAGTTTTGGATGGCTAACTCTCCTGAGAAGCTCTCCGCGAGGTATAGCACCCTCGTCCGTCCGTCGGCCTCATCATGCCACTCGCCTAACTTGCGGCCAAGCACTACATCAAGACCGGTTTCTTCCTTCGCTTCTCGAATCGCTGCCTCCTCAGGCGTCTCACCTGCGTCCACCCAACCCGCTGGCCAGTTCCACACTCCATAGCACTTCTCAAGCTTTTCCTGTACCATTAGGTATCGTCCATTTTGCCGTATAATCACACCAGCTATTGTATGCATTCTAACCTCCTACTCTCGTTTGAAATACTATATTTAATCGCTTCGGCTGCGCCGTAGGGTCAGATGAGTCACTAGGTTCTGCCGTAGTCATCAGCCGAAAGTCCGCGGCTTCAAACGCAGCCCGGTAGTCTTCTAATTCTCTATGAATCATTTGTACATGTATATCTGACTGACCAACTTGGCTTGTATGCACACCATTGCTTTGCGCGTATACACGTGTTCTATCTGGGTGAGGTATCGATACGATTACGAGGCCCTTATCGTTCAATATACTGCTCATTGCGACTGCAAATCTCTGCAAATCTTCAACGAATTGTAGAACAAGTTTGCACATCACCGCATCAAACTTTTGGTTCAGTGGTTCTCGATAGCTCCACACGAAGCTGGGCACACCCTCTATAGCTGCTACCATTTTCGGCGCATTGTCACATGCAATAACGTCGTAGTGCAGCTCCTGCATTTTGCGGGCGTATACGCCTCCAGCAGCACCATAGTCAAGCACTCGTGCTGGCGGCTTCGGTAAAAGCTTCACGAGTGATGGCCAGTTCACCATCAATTCGTACGCACTCATAGTAGCATCAGACTCAAGTGCAATATATTGAGCCGATATGTCGTCAAACTGAGTTTCGATATCTGTTGTCATGCTATCTATACACCTCTTTCCTGTGCTGCAGGCGAAGTATAACAACCAAGATATTACCGTCCTTGACGGCATCGAGCGCATCAGCGATGTCCTCGCGGAGTTTGCTGGTAGAAATTGTGGTTGTAGTCATAGGTTCAGATTCCTTTCGTACAATTAACAAGCCATTTAGCTACTGCGCGAATACTCATCCTCGCCAAATATTCGTCGTATCCCGCCGCGGGGATTCGCTACGTCGCCATGTCTGCGCGGGATGATATGGTAGTGCAAATGCGGGATAGTTTGCCTGGCAGCGGGGCCATCGTTGATACCATGGTTCAATGCATCAGGCGGAGCAACGCCCCGAGTAGCCACTTCGTATGCCCTCTGGAGGTGTGGACGCGCGACATCATTTGCGCCGTCTTGCAGCTTGCGATACTCGCTCGCTACATCAGCCTGCTTAATCGCGGCTATTGCCTCATCGACAAATAGCAACAGGCCCATCTTCTCTTCCGTGGTTAGTTCGTGAAAGTATTGCACATGGCGCTTAGGGAGTACTTCGGCATGGCCCAGCGCAACTGGCAGCTCATCCCACATCATGCGAAACAAATCGTTCTCTATGACTGTATTGTATCCAGCTTCATATTCTCGGCAGAATAAACAGTCCGTCATACTTCACCCCAATTCTTCCCGACACTGACATCGACTTGCAGCTTGATGGGCAGTTCGGGTGCGACGGCTTCCATGGTGGTCTTGAGCAATTCACCGACCTTGTCGGCGTTGTCAGCCGGGCACTCGACCAGGATACTGTCGTGGATTTGCAGGATTTGCTCGCCTAGGTCGCCGAGCTGCTTGTCGACCTCTATCATGGCGCGCTTCATCAGGTCGGCTTCGGTGCCCTGTACCGGCATATTGGCAGCGGCGCGCTCGGCTGCCGCGCGAACAACAAAGTTGCTCGACTTGACGTCCGGCGTGGGTCGGCGGCGGCCGTAGTAGGTCTCGACGTAGCCTTGGTCATGAGCTTGCTTGATGGCGGCGTCGATGTACTGCTTAATCTTGTATCGCACCTTGAAGTACTCGTCGATAAACTCCCTGGCCTGGCTAAATGTCATACCGGTATTTGCCGCCAGCGCATGCGGACCCATGCCGTAGAGCACGCCAAAGTTGACGACCTTGGCGTCGCGGCGCTGAGTCTTGGTGACGCTATCGAGTGGAATGCCGTGGACGTCTGCGGCTGTCTTGGCGTGGATGTCGGTACCGGCATTGAAGTCGTTTATCATGGCTTCGTCGCCGGCCAAAACCGCCACGAGGCGTAGCTCGAACTGGCTGTAGTCGGCACTGACGAACACATTGCCCGGTGCCGGTATGAACGCGTCGCGAATCTTGCGGCCCAGCTCGGTACGGATAGGGATATTCTGGAGATTGGGGTCGGTGCTGCTGAGGCGTCCTGTCGCAGCGACGTCTTGATTAAATGTCGTGTGCAGCCGCGACTGGCTGTCAATGAGCCGTGGCAAGGCCTCGACATAGGTACTTTGCAGCTTCGTCAGTTCGCGGTAGTGTTCGATGAGTTCGATGATGGGATGCAGCCCGCGTAGCTTGTCGAGCTCCTTCTGCCCTGTCGAGTAGCCAGTCCGGCCTTTTTTCACGCCAGTGGTCGGCAGCTCAAGTGTTATGTAGAGGACGTCGCTCAGCTGCGCCGGTGAGGAAATATTGAACTCATAGCCCACCATGTCGTACATGTACTCTTCGGCGAGGCGTATCGCTTTGGCCAGTTCGGCACTCATGCGCTCAAGGAAGACAGTATCGAGCAATATGCCGCGGTGCTCCATGCGTGCCAAGATGGGAATGAGCGGAAAATCTATCTCATCGGCAATCTGCTTTACCCGCGGCAGCTCAGCGAGGTGCTCCTGCTGTGTCCGGTAGATGCGCCATAGCTCAGCCAGTATAATCCCGACGTCTTCACCCTCGTAGCCTGTCAGGTCAGCGATAGTACGCGACTTGCGCAAAGGATTAACGAGGAAGCCTGCCTGACGCAGGTCAAACATCGTACTCGGCAGCGGCACAGTATGTGCGAGCAAGTGCCGGCATAGTGCATCACCGTCGTGGGTGATAATGAACACATTTTTTATAATGTCTTTGACCTGTTCGGGCGTCGCGATGGCAGCCTGCGTATCGTCGAGCGATACATAGAGCTCGCCTCTCAGTAGCTGCACAAGCACGTGGTCGGACATGAGCGCCTTGGTCTGGAAGTCCGCGTCCCAGGCAACGAGCTCGGTCTGCCCTGTCTCGTGCGCGATGTCGCTGTCGGTCTCGATGTGGCGCATGTGCTCAGGTAGTGACCGTAGCAAACTATGGAATTCAAGCTTCTGCAGCATACTCTTGAGCTTGGCGGTATCGAGGTCGCGAATGTCCATATCAGGCAGGTCGAGCTTGAGCGGCGCATCAAACATCAAGGCTGCGACCTGCTTGCTCAGGTGGGCGCTTGCCTCGCCAGCGATGAGCTTCTTCTGCATGGCACCCGGTATCTCATCGACATGCGCGTAGACACCGTCGAGCGTTTCGTACTGCTGCAACAGCTTGATAGCACCCTTCTCACCAATGCCGGGCACACCAGGGATATTGTCACTGCTGTCGCCTTTGAGCGCCTTGAGGTCAAGAAACTGGTCGATGCGAATGCCGTACTTCTCCTCGAAGTATTCCGGCTTGAAAAGCTCTATCTGCGAAAAGCCCTTCTTGAGCGCATACATGTGCGTATTTGGTGCCAAGCACTGCAGCATATCGAGGTCAGAACTAATGAGGCAAGTCTCGAGGCCCTCAGCCTCGGCCTGGCGCGCCAGACTTCCCATGATATCGTCGGCCTCGTAATCATCGAGTTCATACAGCGGCCAGCTAAACGCCTCAAGTAGCTCCTGCAAGAGCGGTATCTGCGCGTAGAAGTCTGCCGGAGCGGGCTTGCGGCCTGCCTTGTACTCGGGGTAGAGTTCACGGCGCTTGCGGATATTGGTCTTGGCCTTGTCCCACGCCACGCAGACGTAGTCCGGCTCCAGCTTCTTGATAAGCTCGAGGCTCAGCGCCGCGAAGCCGTATACTCCGCCGGTCGGCGTCCCGTCGCTCAGCGTGAGACTAGGCATAGCATAATACCCGCGGTAGAACACGGACTTGCCGTCGATGATTGCCAAGCGCTTCATGTCTTTAGTATACCCTTTTGCGGAGTCGGCGACTACCATAAGAGGATAAGGATAGGCTATTGCTTCGGTCGCTGCTTCTTAAGGTCGCGGCGCTCTCTTCCTGATAAGCCTCCCCAGATACCAAATCGTTCACCGTTCTCAAGTGCATACTCTAAACACTCACTACGGACTTCGCATTCCATGCACACTCGCTTCGCTTCACGAGGAGATGCCCCTTTCTCGGGAAAAAATATTGCATGATCCGTCTGTGCACAGAGGCTCCGTAACTGCCAGCTACTATCATCATCTTCTGGTCGTACATAGCCAATTGGTCGCGGCAGCGGTTGCACGCTTACTGGCTGGGCTTGCGCTGGAGTAGTCGAATAAGCGGTATGGATGTCAGCTGGTACGGCTGTTTCTACTATCTTATATGAGCGATCTACGTTTTGAGAGAGCCAGACTCGTAGAGATCCTGGCTTCACTGGGCTACCTGCTGCCGACAATAATTCAGCAGCTCTATCATATCCGTGCACCAATATGAGGTACAAACGCTCATAGAACTCAGGGGCTACATCGTTGGCCGCGGCAAGCCTTTGGGCCAGTCCTCTGATCTCAGTATCAGAAACTGCTACATCTACTTCCTCGCCCAAGGCTTCCTTGCATAGACGCCGACCAACCGCACTTATTGAGGCTCGTTGCTCGCTCTCGACCGTGGCGGCTACATAAGCACGCGACCCCATCTCCCCTGGAGACCGGATAGGCAGATTATCGGTTTCACGTCTCTCATACGACATGCCCGGTAGTATACCCCCCCCCCATATGCGGATGCAAGCATGAGCAACTATATCTGTTACAATAAATCTATGCCTGCTCAGTCGAACACCAAAATCATCGCCCTCGTTGGCCTCATAGGTGCCGGCAAAAGCGCCGCAGCCGAGCGGCTCGCCGAGCATGGCGTGCCAAGGGTTACGGCTACCGATACGCACGAGATGCTTGAGGAAATTAGCCGCCTCATCGCTGCCGGTCAGCATACAGTACTCGTCGATTCCCTGCTGTCGCTCGAACAACTACGTGCCCTCCAGCACGCCCATCCTGCTGCCGTCAGCGTCGTCGCCGTGCTCAGTTCGGCCCATCGCCGCTTGCTACACCGCCCCGAGCTATCGGCTGGCGACCTCACGCAGCACGACTGGCAACAGGCTGAGCAAACGACCATAGGAGCCGTTATCACCCTTGCCGACAGGTACATTGTCAATGATGGCGCTCTCGACGACTTCTTGCAAGAAGTCGATGCGCTCCTCCAGTAAGTTACAGCTCAAATAACGCAACAATATGCGCCGTATACTCGTCGAGTGAAGTAAAGTTATTATCGATAGTCATATCGGCGATATCGCGGACTGCGGCCATATTGAGCCCTCCGCCTTGCGCGCTTGGCGTCATTTCGACCTGCTGCTGCTCCTGAAACTCCTCAAACGATAGTTGATCGGTCACACGGCCGCGTGCGCCGCTCATAATGCGCGCATACCGCACACGCGGGTCAGCGTCCACCCAGACAACGATGCCGCCAGCCTGCTGGATTTCGCGTGCTTCACCAGGCGTTCGCAAACTAGTGATACATAGCTTGTCTCGGCCGTACTTTGCAAATACCCGGCGCACCATGCCGCCATCACCCTCGGCCTCGCGTATCTGCCTACTGAGCGTACTGAGATTTTCACGTGTATGCGGCTTGCCTTGAGCTGTCAGGCCATCGCGTAAGATGTCACTGAGGCTTACGCCCTGATAGCCAGCGCGTTCATGAAGCAGCTCGGCAAGATAATCCTTGCCTGCACCATTGGTACCGGAAACGCCAATAATCGAAGGAAGTTGCATATACTCAGTATACAATAAAGCTACGAAAGTAGCTGGGAGTCGAATGGGAGAGCTGCCTGCCAGCCAGACTCCCTTGCCTCGGATAGTTTCTATCGCTGCGGGGCGGAACCGGAGATTCCGATTGTCGTTGTCCGGGTTGGTCCAATTGCGGTTCACGGAACCGTCGTCGTCCACCCTCGCAATGCGCGGGTTCACGCCGTCCGCCCTGCCCTGCATAGTGTTCGGTATCGACATAGAGTGCATCTCTCAGCGTCTCTCTGGCGAGATGTGACCCGCCAGCGTCTGTTATTCAGGCGTCGGAAATAGCACGCCAAACCACACAGGATTCCAGTGATAGAAAAGTTTGGGTCGTATACCACCTCGCCAGCGTAGTTCGCCAGCAGGTCTGTACTCCTGGCGCTCGCTCGCTTCATCGGTCGTATTACTACACCTGAAGCCGCAAGGGTGCCAATACTAGCAACCCCGCACGATTCGCTTCCCTTTCATCATACCAAAATCTGGAGCATACGCTCCAGATAAAGGTAAGTGCTAAGAAAGCTTTAAGGGCAAAGAGCCAATCTAGCGTTGCTCTTCGTATACCACTGCGGGGCGGAACCGGAGATTCCGAGTGTCGTCGCCCGGGTAGGTCCAAACGCGGTCCACGGAACCGTCGTCGTCCACCCTCGCAATGCGCGGGCGCACGCCGTCCGCCAATGGCTCAGCCGGCATAAGCGTCCATGTGTTCCAGCCATTTGACAGCAGATTGGCTGCACTATCAGGGAGCTCACGGTCGTCTTGTCTTGCTTTGGCCACCAAAGCCTCATAGAGCGCGAAGTTCATACCAAGCGTACTATGAGGTTGGCCATCGATTGTAACTTGGTGTTCCCTTTGGCGCTCGACTATTGCCTTTTGGTAGCTACGAGCTGGGTCATAATCCTTTTTGGAATCACCAAGATCAAGGCCATTCGGTGCAGTGTGGGTAACAGCGTGAACTGTAGTGCCCTTGTCATTAGTATAAGAAACGACCTCGAAGTCTTCAGGATGTGCACCGTATCGCTCATATCGGTCGACAAGTGCTGCACGAACCGAGGCGGCCCATCGCTCGAGAGAACTCAGGGTTTCAGCAGTTTGTGGCTGTCCTTCGCTGCTATCACCAAACTGTGCACGCAGTGCGTCAAGCTTCGCTTGCTCGCCAGCAACATAATCGTTCAGTTTTGCTTGTTCTTGTTGAACATGTTCTCGGCCAATAGAGTTGCTGGCGTCATCTGCCGAAACTTCAAGCGAGCGGATCGCTTCAGTCGGTGGGGTGGCGGCTTTACCAAGCTCAAAAATCGCATCGCGGAAAGGCTTTTCAGCATGAGCCATGCGTTCTGCTAGCGCCTGGTTTTCGATAAGGTTGTCCGATTCCGGAACTGGTGGTTGTTCGTAATTTCTAGACATAGACTGTATACTATCACACTTCGTCAATAATGTCAATATTTTGCCAATAAAACCTTCTGTAGTATCGCCTCGGCTGATGCGCACGGAGTAATGCGCTGTAGCTTGCAAGATTCTGTAGGTTTTGTTTTCTTCGTATACGCCGATACGTCTTTACCGGCAAGCGCCTGCCAGTCGGCCATAGTTCGACGCCCAAATAAGCCAAACGCTGCGCAGTTGGTTGCACTGTATCATGCGCTGGATTGACCGCGAGATGCAAATAATCATAGAGAAACTGCGAGCCCACAACCCGGGCTTCTTGGGCTGCCGCTTCATCTGAATACCACAAGACAAAATCATCACCATAGCGCACATAGCCCAAAGGTCGCAGCGTAGAGTGCACGAACTGATCGAACTCATTGAGATAAATATTGGCGAATATTTGGCTGGTGAGATTACCGATAGGGATACCATGTGCCGGGCCGCTGGTACTGGTTTGATAGCTGGCGATGACGGTAGCAAGCAGCTTGTATGCTCTGCTATCAGGTGCAAGCTTGGTCTGTAGGATACAGCATAGCCGGGCATGATCTACACTATCAAAAAAGCGTGTGATATCGCTCCGCCATACCCATCCATGGCGATATCGGCGAGCATGCGTTTGCGCACGATCGATAGCACCAATCAGGCCCTTTCGCGGCCGACAGCTCCATGAATCATAACTAAAACTCCTATCCCATCGCGCCATAAGATATTCATAAAGGAGCCTGTGCACTACGCGGTCGCGTATACTTGCAACCGCAATTTCACGGCGCTTCGGGTCATGTACGGTGAGGTTTTGATAAGGATGGTGACGATACGTCCCATTCGCGAGTACTTGTTCAAGGAGTAGTAGCTGGTGCTCAAGATTCCAATAAAACATCCGTAGGCCTGGCGAACGTACTTTACCGCGGGCAAATGCTTGCCAAGCACACCATAGGGCGGGCATACTTATATCTATGTCATCTGTTATATCACTTCCCATTATTGAAACGCTCTATGGTACCTACAAAATTTTGACTCAAGAAAATACTCGTCTGACCAAACAATTTCGCTATAGCCTGGGCGTAGAAACCGAAAAATCTTTGCTCAGCCTTATAGAAGTATTGCTCATGGCCGGGTATGCCCCAAAGGCTCACAAGCTTCCTTACCTCACAAAAGCCCGAGGCTTGCTGGATAGCGTACGCCTGCGTATCCGCCTGTATATTGAGCTGGGTATCGCAAATCCGACCACCCTCATGCGCTTGCAAGCCGAGCTTGATGAAGCCGGCCGTATGCTGGGAGGCTGGGCTAAAAGTCTATGAGAGAGACCGGCGAGGCCACCCCTCCTGCCCTGCTGGGTGTTACTGTAAGTATTCGTACAGTTTGCGGGCGTCTTTGTGCTTGCGCAGCTTGGTCAGGGCTTTAGCTTCGATTTGGCGGATGCGCTCGCGGGTGACGGCGAATTCTTGGCCGACTTCTTCGAGCGTATGGCTTTTGCCGTTGTCGAGGCCGAAGCGCATACGGATGATCTTTTGCTCGCGGTCGCTCAGGGTCGACAGGACGGACTGCACCTGCTCTTTGAGCAGCTGGTTGGCGGCTGACTCTTCGGGAGTCTCGCGGTCTTCGTCCTCGATAAAGTCGCCGAGGACTGACTCTTCGTCGTCGCCATCACGACCGACACCGGCGTCGAGGCTGGAGATATCTTGCTTGATTTTGATGACGTACTCGACCTTCTCCGGCTCCATCTCGAGCTCTTTGGCCAGCTCTTCGATGGTTGGCTCACGGTTGAGCTCCTGGGTCATGCGGCGCTGGGTACGCAGCAGCTTGTTGATGGTCTCGACCATGTGGACCGGAATACGAATGGTGCGGGCCTGGTCGGCAATCGCACGAGTAATCGCC
>CAZGGJ010000013.1:0-23991 GCA_964525315.1 uncultured Candidatus Saccharibacteria bacterium
AACACTTGGTTTTATTTTAGCAAACTTGAGGTCTCAAGCTAGGTCACAAATAATTTCTTTCAGAAATTTTCGCGACCCCGCCTCAGTCGGTGAGGATAAACCTCATCCGGGCTGCAGCCTTGCGAAGCTCCACAGGAGCTTCTCACGTCTACCAATTCCGCCACCAGTGCATAGTTTATAAAGTACTACACTATGCGAGAGTCACTGTCAGGGGATAACCTGACGCGCGTCTACGCATGATTTGCGTTTCACGCAGCCGCACAGGCGACAGCTTCCTTATTGTGAAAATCTCTCGTGAATAGCGATTGATACTAAAACAGTGTAGCAAAATTACGGCGTTTTGTAAACGCTGGCGCGGTTGACCGTCCACTGCGTGATGTTGCCGTATCTGTCCGAGAGCGAGACGAGTCGCGTGTTTTCGACAAGATTGGTTGAGTTTTGGCTGCTGGCGTAGGTCATGACTTGCTGGTACAAACCGATCGCTGGCGCGTCGGACAGCCACTGCTTGGCAAAGGCGATATACTTTGCATCGCGAAGCTCCTGAGCCGTGACATCGCGCGCACTCACTAGTGCCGCGTCAGCCACACCGTTCTTGTAGTTCGTAAAGTTGTATCCGCCTGCGCCGCGCTGCGACGAATGCCAATACGCAAACACGTCAGGGTCGGCACCGATAGGAAGCTCGTACACCAGCATTTCGTAGTTGCGCGCCTGGAGTACGTCTTGGATGAAGTTCGAGCGCGGCAGCGATGTATCGATGACGTTCACCTTGGCCTTGATCGAAGCCTCGGCCAGTTGCCGGACGATTTCGCGCGCTGCATGCTCGTACTGCTCGTTCTTGGGGACGGTAATCGTAAAGTCGAGCGGTACTTTGCCTTTGGTGCGGACGCCGTTAACGACTTTCCAGCCGGCCTTCTCGAGAGAAGCTTCAGCCGCAGCTTTATCGGCGGCTGGCGCATGCAAAGCATCCGCGCCTGCCACTTGCGTAGTGATAAATGGTAGATCGAGCGCGTCTAACTCTGCCCCGGCAGCTTGACGTACGGCAGCTGTATCGATAATGGACCGCACCGCGCTACGCACTGCCTGGTCGCTAAATATTCCGGTAGAGGTATTCATAAGGGCGTAAACGCCGTTATCGACCGGGTAGGTCGCGAGTTGGTAGCCGCTTTTTGTGATCGTGGCCGCATCGCTGGCGACATCGACAGCAGCGGTCACCTCATGTGCCTTCATGGCACTTACCAGTGCAGCTGCATCCGGATATGCATGCAGCTCAAAGCGCGACAGTTGAGCCGAATGCTCATAATACTCAGTATTTGCCGCTAGGTGAAGCGCCCGATGCGCCGACACGCCGCCAGCTGATTGTAGTAGTCGATAGGCGAAAGGCCCTGTGCCGATTGGCGCCTTAGAGAAGTCGCTTTCCTGGAGTGCGCTCACCGGCACGCGGGACAATATATGCTTCGGAACAATCGGAAACGTCAGTGCATGCGGAAAGGCTGCATACGGCGGGAGCGTAAATTGCACCGTGCGCTTGTCGACCGCCTTCACCTCAACGAGCTGCCAATTGGTAGCGAGCGATGACCGGACACGCGCAGCCGGATCTTTAATGGTTTGAATCGTAAATACTACGTCTTCTGCCGATAGCTCAGCGCCATCATGCCATTTTATGCCGTCCTTGAGCGTAACTGTGTAGACGCGGCCGTCTTTGCTAATGGTAAGGCCTTTCGCGACATCCGGGCGGAGGTTACCTGTACTGTCATAGTCATACAGCGACGAGAAAAGCAGTCGGCTGGCCGCCACCTCAGCGCTTGACGATGCATAAAGCGGGTTGAGCGTCTCGAGTTTGCCCACGACGCCCTCGGCATACGTCCCACCGGCAACAGCAGCCTCCACAGTGTACTGCTTGGCCGATATACCCAGCTGCAGTCCTATGACGGTGATGATCGCCGATACCATAAGCAGCCAGGCAATGATATGCTGGCGAGAAGCCCGTAGGTTCTCCATGCGCTTCAGAATAAACCGATGCGCGTGGCGCGTCGTTACTGTTTCGGCTCGGCGGAGCTTTTTAGACAATTTGCGGCGATCAAGAACAGAGCTACGGAATTGCTTCCAGTCGCGCTTGGGCGAATTGTCAGGTGACTGATCCATATCGAACGCCCGCTTCTTTACGCTATGCCGGCAGCAGCAAACTGACTAGTATCGACAGCACAAATACAACAGCAAGGATGATAGTCACTTCAAATAGGTTTTTATCGAGACCGCGCCTCGTCGTGTAGAGCTCGCTCGAGCCGCCAAACCCTGCACCCAGGCTCGCGCCCCGCTGCTGGAGTAGAATAGCAACCACCATTAGAGTGGCCGATCCTAGCATAACGATCTGTAGTATTTCTCCGGTATCCATAATTCAGTCTCCTACTTGATTTCTTGCGGCCGCGACCCAGGGAGGTCAACGACATTGCTTACTATATAGTTTACCAGACTTATGACAATTCCGGTGAGAACCGAGTTCCAAAAGGTCATACTCTCGCCTGGCATAAGCTTGAACGACAGCCACACCATAAAGCCGTTGACGACCAGCATAAACAGGCCGAGTGTGAATAGCAGCGCCGGCAGCGACAGCACGATGATGATAGGCTTGATCGTCGCGTTGACAACTGAAAATATAAGCCCGATGAGGAGGAACACCCCAAACTCTTGCGGCGATGTGCCGTAGCCGGTCCCAAAGAGCTTCACCGCCAGCCACAAGCCTACCGAATTAAGGATCCAGCGGACCACGAAACTTTGAAATTGTCGTTGCATCGTTCTTATGATAGCAAATTCGCGCCAGGGTTGCTAGCAAGTCGTGCCGATAAATTGCGGTGGCCGGTATCGGTCACCAGAATATCGTCTTCAATACGCGTCCCGATCGACTCGCTAGGGATATAAATCCCTGGCTCAACCGTCAGCACCATGCCGGGCTGGAACTCTTTGTAGCCGCCTAGTCTATCGTGCACGTCGATGCCAAGCCCATGACTAATCGCATGCGGCATATAGCGGTCGACCAGCTGCTGGTCGCTATCATGCGTCAATCCGAGCGAACGCAGTGCACCCGCCATAATTCGGTCGACCTCTCCTTGATAGGTCTCAAATGACACGCCCGGCTTGACGAGACGGATGATAGCCGAGTGCGCATCGGCCAGTACTGCGAGGACTGTTTGCTGACGGACTGTCGCATTACCATACGCATACGTGCGCGTAATGTCGGCCACGTAGCCATCGACAGCCGCACCGATGTCACAGAGTACTAGCTGTTTTTTATGCAAGCGAGCGGTATTTGCCAAATAATGCATCGTGCAAGCATTGCTGCCGGCAGCTACAATGGGGTCATAGGCATGTTGCGCGCCGCGATGGCGAAACATACCAGTTGCTATGGCCTCAATTTCGTATTCATATCGACAGGTATCGAGGCCTGTGCGTATCGCCTCAAACCCATCAACCGTGAGACTCACTGCACGCTCAAGAGCTTTGATTTCATTTGGCTGTTTGAGAGCACGTAGGCGCACGATGTCGATTGTGCAGTCACTGACCGCTGAAAACACCCGTTCGAGAATCCGCGTAAGCTGCCTCGCAGCTGGGTTATTCGTAAAGGTATAGCGGTCATTTGGCAGCGGTGCGATAGTATGCACTGTACTATGGGTTCGCGTTAGTTGACGGAGTAGCTGTTCGAAATCAGCCTCGTCAACCACTTCATCAGCACCGCTGAGTTGCAATAATTCCTCACTGTCAGCTTCCCCATCAAATACTCGCGTCACTTCGTCGATGCTCGGCCGAATTAGCCATGTATGGTTACGCTGGCCGTCATAGACGAGCCTCCAGCGCGGTGCATCGATACCGCTGAGATACCAAAAGCTCGCTTCCTGCTCGAACCTAAACGGCCAATCGGCCCGACGCTGCATTTCGTTATATGCCGTTACGACAATAAGCCCGCCCTGCAGGGTGCTAGCCAAGCGCTGCCGATTGCCCTGGAAGAACTCCGGAGTATGTGCTGTCACGTGCACTCCCCCTCGGCAAGCTTGCTGTTTTGACTCGAGTCGATGTACCACTTCACACTTGGTACGGCATTGCTGACACCATCCATACAAAAGCTCCCGTCGCCGCGCAGCCCATACCACACAGTGACATTTGGCGAAGCTTCGTGGTGGACGTCCTCGAGTGAATCTGGATACGCATTGCCGAAGTTGCGAGCGTTTTCCACTTCAGCCAAGGCCGCCTTGAGGTCGTTCTGCACTTCATTGACAGCCGTACGCGTCCGCCAGTCGCCTATCGCTACATACCCTATCGCCGCCAAGATACCCAAAACCGCAATGATAATAACAAGTTCTACGATAGTAAATCCTATGAGTTGGCGAGGCTTCCGAGTCATATCACCATCATACCACTAGTGTTTTACTGTGTCCAAATACTGGCGCAGCAGCTGCGCCTTTTGCGGCCCTACATGTTCGGCAAGTTCTTGCTCGGTGGCGTTTGTTACGCCGCGCACACTGCCAAGCTTGCGCAGCAAGGTCTGCCTGGTTTTGGGTCCGATGCCCGGGATAGCTTCGAGTAGACTGGTCGTCTGGCGAGTGCGCTTGAGCGAGCTGTGGTAGCTCACGGCGAAGCGATGCGACTCGTCGCGGATGCGCTGGATGAGCTTGACGATATCGGTATAAGGGCTAAGCGTCGTGCCGCTACCGAGGTTCTTGCTATGGCTGCCGGCATTGCGCTGGCCGACATGGAGATTGAGCACGAAGAACTCGCCGTCGCGCAGCAGCGACGTGCCGACCGGCAGTTCGCGTGCACGCAGCTGCTCGATACCGACATGCGAGTCCGGCGCGATGAGCAATTCTTCGTCACGCTTAGCGATAGACACGATGGGATAGGCCGTCCCTCGCTCGGTTTGCGCGCGGATGGCCGCTGCCAGCTGGCCTTTGCCGCCATCGATGAGCAGCAGACTGGGTTCGCCCCAGCGTTTGAGGTTTTGCGGGCTCAGCCGGCGATGGAGGGTCTCGTATATATTGCCAGCGTCGTCGTTGGTCTGGCGAGTCATCTTGAACTTACGGTACTCGCTGCGGTCGCTGACGCCGTTGGTAAACACCACCATGCTGGCCACGACATCTTGTCCGCTCTGATGCGAAATGTCATAGCCTTCGATGCGGCGCGGGATTGCAGCAAGGCCTAACAGGTCTGCCAGGTCGCTCAGCGCCTGGTCCTTGCTGATATCGAGAAATTCCCGGTCGCCAAACATCACGCGGCGCTGCAGCTCCTGCATGGCGCGGAGGCGATTACGGAGCATTGCCGCCTCTTCGAACTGCTGCTGAGCGGCAGCGCGCTTCATGTCTTGCTCTATCTCGCGAGTTAGAGCGATGCGATTACCTTTTATATAGCTGATGAGCTTGCGCAAACTACCTTTATACTGTTCGCTTCCTTCCTCCAGCCGAGGATTGAGGCCAATCTGCGCCTCAAGCTTGCTCGTCATGGCCTCAACCGGCTTGATGAGGTACGGAAATACGCGCCGCAGGTAGCGCAGCGCCTTCTTCAGGGCGAAGCCATTGTAGAACGGCCCGTAATACTCAGCGCCGTCATCGGCCGGATTGCGCGTAAAGCCGACGACCGGCCACTCGCTCTTCATGTCAATGCGTACGTACGTCTGCGACTTGTCGTCGCGTAGCAGCACATTGTAGCGCGGCATGTAGCGCTTGACCATCTCGCTTTCGAGAAATAGCGCGTCGATTTCGCTTTCGGTTTCTATCCAGTCAGTGTCGGCAATTTCGGCGACAAGTATCGTTGTTTTGTTGTCGCGCGCGCGTGAATCCTGAAAGTACTGGCGCACTCGATTGCGCAGCACCGCTGCCTTGCCAACATAAATCACCTCGCCGCTGGCAGACTTATGGAAGTACACGCCGGGCGAACGCGGCAGAGTCTTGAGTTTGGCTTCGAGTTGCGTGTTCATGCCTCCCTATTGTAGCGCATCTCTGCACTCAAAGTGCCACCGCAGAGAGGGTGGCACTGAGAAGTTGGCATTGCCAAGGGCTAATTGAGCTTCCTGAGGTGTGCGTAGCCGAGCACGACAAGTATAGCCATAGCTATCGCGCCGACAAAAGCGGCAATGGCTGCGTACTGCGCGATGAGCCCAAATGTCCAAAAGGCATAGCCGCTGCCGAGAAGGATGCCGCGCAAGGTCTCGCCCTGGAACAGTGCGGTTTTCTGGCCTTGGAGTTTGGCGTCAGTTGGATGGAGGCGTGCCTCGTCACTGACCTCTGAGTATGTCTTGCCGCCAGCGATTTCCTTGAGGTGCGCACCAATGTAGTTGTTGGCGTAGACTTTGGCCTGCTCGCCCGTGACGAGCTGCTCGCCAGCGTACTGCTCGACTTCTTGGCGGTCTGCGTCAGGCAGCGCCTTGAGCGCAGCGCTGTCTTTGGCTGGGAAGTAAATATTCTGCGCTGCCAGTTGCTCTTTTACCATGCCCGATGCAAAGCTGTAGCCATACCACAACAGGCCGCCCGCGACGAGCAGGACTACTGTTGCTGCCGATCCGAGCAGGATAAACACCTTATCGACTGCTTTACGTTCTGTATTTTTGGCCATGTGCCCACTCCTTTTGATTAGTAGTTATAATAGTACGCTCTTCGTCAGTATAGCACTTATGTTAGGCCAGCTGTGTGACCCGCGTCACACTTAGGCTTTCCTGCCGGCGATCTGCTCAAGCATATCCGCCAAATGCGCCTTGGGGACCATGCCGATAATGCGCTCGACTTCCTTGCCACCCTTGAAAATCGGCATATTAGGAATGCTCTGTACGCCGTATTTGGCAGCGAGCTGGCTGTTCTCGACAGACGTCTCGATATTTAGTTTGACGATATCGACAGATGCATCAAGCTCATCAGCGATGTCATGCAGCAGCGGTGCCATTGCGCGGCATGGCGGGCACCATTCAGCCCAAAAGTCGACGAGCACGACTTTGCTGCTTTTTAGTACCTTTTCGTCAAATTCCTGTTCGGTCGTAATGTTATATAAAGCCATGCACTTAGTATACTACGAAGCCCGGCAAATCCGCACCCGCGCTACTTCTCCTCGACGAGCTCTTCGGGCTGCCGAGTGGGTACGCTACTCATAAATACCGTGCAGGCAAGCGCGACGCTGGCCACGATACCCGTTACGACAATACTGTGCGTCGTAACAGCGACCAGAATAGTCGAGAGCCATGCGCTCCCTACTGCAATGCCCTTGATTCTCCGGTCGACGCTGCGGTCCTGTTCGAACCGCCGCGCCTCCAAGACGGCATGTTTGAACAGCGGCAGGCGCTCTACCCACTGCGCCAAACGTTCGCTCGATTTGCCGAACGCCCACAAGGCAACAATGAGCGGAAATACCGTTGGCACGCCAGGTAGCCACACTCCTGCTATCGCCACAGCAGTGGCAATGAGACCGATCGCACCAAACAATACTCGCTTACCAGCCACTGGCATTCTTCTTGATAAGTCCTGCCATGTAGTCAAGCCACGCCGGGTCGGTATTGAGGCATTCAGCGCGCGCTAGGCGCTTGGGATCGCCGCCGGCTTCTTCGATGAGTTCCTCAGCTTCGATGCCTAGCTCGTGAATCGTCTCGAGGCAGTCAGTTGTAAACCCAGGCGAAACGATATACGGCCGCTCGACGCCCTGCTCAATCCAGCGTGGCAGCTCGACCTGCGTGTACGGCTGCAGCCATTCAGCGCGGCCAAAGCGCGACTGGTAGGTCTGCATATAGTCGTCCGGTTTCCAGCCCATGGCCTTGACAAGCCGCCGTGTCGTCTCGTCGCACTGCTGCGGATAGGGGTCGCCTTCGTCGACGTAGCTTTTGGGGATGCCGTGGTAGCTAATCATGATTTTGGTAGGCTTATGCTTCAGCTGCTTCATCTGCGCCTTGAGGTTGCGAGCCAGCACCTTCATGTAGTCGGGGTCGTCGTAGAAGGGTGGGATGAACCGCAGTGCCGGCGAGTATTTCTTGACGGGCTTAGCGCGGCGCTTCTGGCGGCCGAGCGCATAGAACATGATTTCGTCGTACACCGACGCGGTGGTAGTGGTCGAATATTGCGGGAACATCGGCAGTACCACGATACGCGATATGCCCTCGTCTTCCAGCTGCTTCATGGCGCTATTCATACTTGGCTCGACATAGGCAAAGCCAAGCACGACCCTATATTTGCTGCCAAGACGTTTCTGCACACCAGCTACCTGCGCCTGCGAGAGTGTCAGCAGCGGCGAGCCTTTCTTGGTCCAGATATCCTGGTAGTGTTTGGCCATCTTGGTAGGACGGCTGCGCAGGATGACACCGTGCAGCAGCGGCAACCACCACCAGCGCGGACTGTCGATAATCCGCTCGTCAGACAGGAAATTACGTAAATAGGGATAGAGTGCTTCTTTGGTCGGTGCCTCAGGCGTCCCAACCTGCGCCAGGATGACGCCGATTTTGTCAGAGTGTTTCATTACGTATCATTGTACTATGAATTGCCTCATGCATGAAGCTGCTTGCCGTGCTCAAACAGCCACAAGAGTATGCTCGCTACGAGCAAGCCTGCGCCGGCTACAAAGAAGTACACGATGTATTGGTTCGTCGTGCCGTAAATCTCGACCACACCCTGCAACGCGGAGCCGACTGTCAATGTCGCGATTGCGAAGTTCTGCAAAAGCCTCGCCCAGACACTGCTAGTGCGCTGTTTTGGAAATACATTTCCGAGAAACTCGGGCAGTACACCCAACACCAGCGGAATCACGCATACATACACCATAAAGTTTGAGTACACGCCGTGCGAGAAATACTCATACACTGCGCTACCCGCTGCGCAGGCTATCGTCACGATACTATAGGTACGCAGCCGTTTATTTGACATAAAGTATATCGCTCACTTTCCGCTCGGCTATCTGCGAGCCGCCAGTTGTGGGGTTGTTTATCACCTTGCCTTCGTAGTACATGGTCGAGGACCCGCCGCCATCGAGATTGTAGGCTTGCTGCACGCCGAGGCCTTGCATAAACGTTGCGAGCTGCAGCAGTGATAGTCCTTGGCTCTCGCTAGTGCGCCCATCGGCGACTACCAGCACATAATGATTGTCAGCAATGTAGCCCAGCGCAGTGCGCGGATTGCTCGCCATCGCCTTGTCAACTTCATCGCCGGATGACACACTGACGTCGCCATCGATAACAAGGCCGGGGCCAAATGATAGCACCTGCACAGCACCCTTATTTAGCAGCTCCTCAGCCGTGTACTCGCCCTCGCTGACAATCGACATCGTGCCGTCCTGCCACAGCACCATATCTTCCTGGCTGTCGCTCGCCTTGGTCGAACGCAGCAACTCGCCGTTTCGTATCACATAGCCGCTGGTTCGCGCGCCGTAGTAATCACCGTTGATGGCGATGGTAGCCCCGGCCGATGCGGCTATGCTCGACGTGGTGGCGGTGATGTTTTTGCCATAGGTATTATCGGCGAGTGCCGCCTGAATCGTTTGGCCATCGTCGAGGTAAATGTCGGCAACATACATGGTAGTGCCGTCCTGCGTATAGCTCTTTACGGTGATAGCGGCGCTACCTGCGGCACTTGCCGTCGACGCCGACACGCTGGAGCTATAGCGTTGTTCTAGGACAAACGTATCCAGCAGTACATATACGGCCGACCCAGCGAGGCTGAGAGCGAACATGACTGCTACTAACCTTGTCATACTCACGACGCGCCCTTCCTCGACTGCGCAAAAATAACATTCTTCTGGATGAAATAGCTGGCTATAAACAGTGCCGCTTCGGTGACGATTTTGGCAACTGCCGGCACGGCACCAAGCCCATCGATAAGTATCGTCAGCAACATAGTATTCACTCCCAGGATGCCAGCCGCTAGCAGCGCGTAGGCAAGAGCGCCTTTCATAGTGCTGCCCTTATGCCGAAACACCAGCTGCTTGTTGACCGCGAAGTTGAAGCTTGCGCTCACCAGCCGCGCAGTGAGATTGGCGAATGTCACGCTGGCCGCCACCGTCCACGAACTCGTGGCGTGTAGCAGCACCAGGAATAGTACATAATCAATCCCAAACGCCGCCAGCGACGATGATGCAAACTTGATAATTTGCCCGTAGATAGACAGCGAATCTTTGACTGGGTTGAAGTGCGACGTTTCGTTGCCGTTTTCGTAGATGGTTTGAATCGGTACTTCGGTTATGGTGACTCCTTCCCGGCTGCAAACCAGCAGCACATTCATTTCGTATTCAAATCGTTCGCCCGGCACGCGCAGCAGCGTATCAATCAAGCTTTCGTCAAAAGCGCGCAAGCCAGTCTGCGTATCATGCAGCCGCTGACGCGTAATGAGCCAGAAGATGTTACGCGTCAGCACATTGCCAAACCTGCTGCGGAGCGGTACGCCACGCGTCTCGAACGTCCGGGCACCGAGCAGCAGCGTACCAGGATGCCGCACGTACTCACGAGCTACCTTTTCGATATCGGCGACGCGGTGCTGGCCGTCGGCATCAGCCGTAATTACGACGCACTCGTCAAATGTCTGGCGGATGTAGGCAAACCCTGCTTTCAGTGCCGCGCCTTTGCCGCCATTCGCCTGGCACCGCACGAGGTGAATCCGCTCATCCAGTGCCGCAAAGATAGGCTGGTACTCTGCCTCGCTGCCGTCATCAACCACGACGACGATATAGCCGGCGGCGAGCAACTGGCGAGTAGACTCGACCAGTACCTGCTGCGGTTGGTACGCTGGTATGACAACGATGGATGGTTTGGGTGCTGTCGTATGCATAGTGCTTCCTTTCGTGTAGCGCCTAGCGCTGCGGCCCACCCATGCCGCCAGGACCGCCCATCATTTGCGCTGGCATTTCAGTAATGCGCTGGCCGTTGACCGTGACCGTGCCGCCGTTGATAGCGCCGCTCCCATCAAAGTCGAACGATGAGGTCGGTGCCGTGATAGTGATAGTACCGCCATTGACATATAGGTCGCCGTTCGAGTCGAGCGCGTCAGTATCGCCGGAGCCAACCGTGACATTCAGCGTGCCGCCATTGATAGTGATACTGAGTCCTGTCGTAATGATATTCGACGCCGATGCATTGATGCCGTCGTCACTGGCATAGAGCGTGATATCGCCGTCATCGATGACAATCACCGGCGCTTCGATGCCTTCGACGCTTGTTTTGATAGTAATTTTGCCGCCACTAATCGAAATCTTCTGCTCGGCCTTGATGGCATCGTCGCCGCTGTCGATAGTGATATCGCCGCCCGCAACCACCAGTTGCCCCTTGCCTGCGTCGGTGTCGTTGCTCGCCTTCATGCCATCGCCTTTCGCTGTAATGGTAATTGTGCCGCCCGAAACATTCAGCGAATCTTTGCCGCGGATGCCGTCGTCTACGCTATTGACCGTTATCGCCCCGGAGCGTATCCATACGTCATCCTTGCCCACGATACCGTCCGCGAAATGCGCTGTGACTGTGAGACTGCCGCCACCATTTATCACCAAATCGTCCGCCGAGTAGATAGCGCCGTCGATAGCTTCGTCGCTGCGAGTTGTGGCGTCTTCGATGGTGTTTTGCGTGCCGTCGGCGAGTTGGATAACGGTTGTCTCGGCATTTTCGACATAGATGGCAGCACCCTCGCTACTCTTGATGGTCGCGCCGTTCAGCACGAGCCGCACGTTGCCGTCGGTCTTGACTGTCACTTGCCCAGTTGAGCTGCCAGAGAGCACGTAGGTGCCCGCTGCGGTGATGGCTAGGCCGTCGTTGGTCAGCGCCACATTTGTCGTCGGTAGGCTATCCCAGTCAATATCGTCGCTATCATCAGCCGCGATGCTGGTTGCGGCTGTCGTCGACGTCGTGTTCGTCGATTGCTTGGTCGTACTTTGCTGATACCACCATACCGCGGTTCCGCCTGCGGCGATGAGTACCGCTACGATTGCGATAATGAGTATATTTCTCCATTTACTATGCGTCTTCATATTGTTTCCTCCTTGTCCTTAAAACATACTGGCCGCCGCGCGGCTCGATATCGTGATATTCATATTGCTATTGTGACGGCGCAGCTCGTCGATGAGACCCTTGCGCTCGCCATCCTTCGGTAGCTCGATGTCGTATACCAGCTCGTAAACACTACCTAGGTCGCGCGTACCAATGCGGTTGAGCGCAAACGACGCGGCATGGCGCGCAAGCACGCCAGCGAATATTTCTTCGTTGTTGCTGGAGTCCGGCGCAACGATTTTGAGCTGCAATTGGCGGCCACTGCCCTGCCCATAATTTACGGCATGCAGGACCAGCTGGGCGACGGCCATCATGACGGTAAAGACTGCGCCGTACACATATAGCCCGAGTCCGTACGCCAGCCCTGCGCCCACGCAAAATAGAATCAGCAAGATGTCCCGCGCACTGCCCGGTGCACTGCGAAACCGAATAATTGTGAATATCCCTGCCAGGCTAAACGCCGCCGCGATATTCGACCCCACCAGCGCGATAATCGGACCGATAACTGCCGGCATAAAGACCAGCGTCCACGCCAAACTCTGCGAATAGCTGGAGCGGTTTGTATAAATATAGAGCCGGCTAATGAGCAGTCCGGTGGCTAGCCCAGCTGCCACTGCCAATGCTCCGGCACTCAGTGCAGCTCCGCCAAACGAACTTGCAGCCAGTAGCGAATCAAGCATACGCCACCTCGCTCTTCAGTTGTAGTAGCCGCGTGTGCTCGGCACCGTACTTTGAAAAACTCTGCTTGTAAATGCCCTGGCGGTCGAGTAGCTCCACCAGCCACAGCGGCATGTTGGTAGTCGACTTCACTTCCATAATCAGCTTGTCTGGCTCAAGCAGACAATGCACTTCGTCGCGGCGATACTGCCGCGATACGAGACGAGTATCAAATGTCAGGCGCAGGTCGCTCGCCGCATCTAGCGCGTGAAATGCCATACGGTCATAATCGATATACACTGTCGGTTGATAGCGGCGACCGCTCAGCATACTGCCGAGTTCACTGACCACCTGCGCGTTCATATAGTGCTGCAGTATGGGCGGCGTGCCTGTACGCACAAATTCCACTGCGTCGCGCAGCAGCATCTGCGTGCGGCGCTTGTTGGTGATTTTCTTGTAGCGCTTTTTTATTTCCAGAAATACCTTGCCGTCAGGATGAAGCGGCGCGTACGAGCGAATGCGCAACTTCTCCTTATATACTGCCGGCTTGGTCATGCTGTGCCGTATGAGTGCACGGTCGGCTGTATCGATATAGAGGTTATAGAGGCGATACGGCGCACCAGCGGCGTTGTGTTTGTCGAGCCCCATATACTGGGAGATGGCCGGCATCATCGCCGCATATTGCCGGCGCGATATAATGAACTTCAGTTCTTGGCGGTTAAAGATTTCTATAGGCATCGGCGTGTCTCCTGAATTACGATTATTTGCATATTCAGAGACTACCATGGAGCTTCTGTAGATTTACTGTAAGCTCCTCGCCGGCTTACAGGAGCTACCAGCCGCCCCCGCCGCCACCTCCTCCGCCTCCGCCGGAAGAGCCGCCGCCGCTGGAGCCGCCCGATGATGAAGAATCCGCGCCGCTGGAGCTGATAGATGTCGTGAGGTCATTCATCGAGCTAGAAAATGCCGCCGCACTAAAGACTGCCATGTGCGTGCCGCTATACCAATCAGGCTGAGTCCCGGCCGCCTCGTAGTAGTCGCCGAGTTGCTTGTTCCACTGCTTTTCCTGGCCGAAGAGCATGGCATAGGGTAGCACTTTCTCGTAGAGTTTGACCAGCTGCTTCGGGTCGGTACTGCCCACCTGCACCTTCTCGGCACCTTCCGGACTTTGCAGCAGCTTGAGGCGCTCTGTCTCGGCCACCGATATATACATCTTGAGCCCTTCCAGGTAGCGATACAGTGCCAGGCCCTCGTCCGTGAACACCCATAGCACAGCGCCCAGGATATAGGTGATGATAGCCGTGATAATCAGCGGCGGACTCAGGAGCAGTAGCCCGCAGACCAGGATAATCGTGCCGGCTCGTTTGAACCACGCCGATTTGGCCGGGTCCTTCTGCTGCAGCCCATAGTCGCTGCGCATGAGGTCGCGCAGCTTTTTGGGATTATCGCTCATACGCGACGCCAAGCTATAGTCTGTCTTCAGCTGGTCGGTACTGACCTTTGCACCCACACTCACATTGCTCTTGAACACATCGCGCAGGAACTCTTGCTCCTCGGCGCGCAGGTCGTCGATAGACTTGACGATTTCGAGCTCATACTTCGCTGTCGACCAAGACGACTTTGGCTTGGTTTCGTAGAGCTTCAGGTAGTGGCGCACAGCAAGGTCAATGAGCTGTGCGGCAAATGTCGCTTGCGCCATAGGGAGTATAGTAGCAGCCAAACTGACGCTCGCATTTCGCGGCGGTAGGTATTCCGGCACGATGGTACCGAGCTCTTTCTTGCGGCGTGCCCACGAATAGTACCGTGCGGCGAGCCATATAATCAGCCCTACCGCTACCAGGCCCAAAGCGAACTGCAAGACCGCCCATATTACAATCAGTGTCTCTAGTAGCGACGGCGCATAGACTGCGAACGTCTGCGGGGCGAACCCTAGTGCGAGCGTGACGTTTTCGCCCGTCGTGAGGTTGGTCGCTTCGACAGTATATTGGCTACCTGACTGTTGCAGAACGCAGCGGTCTGTACCCTCCTGCTGCCCTTGGTAGCACTGCGGCTCGCCCGTGCGCGCGCCCGCGAAACTATCGTCTATCGTCAGCGTTATGCCGAGGCGCTCTATCGGCACGCGCCACTGCGTCCCATTTGTGTCCCAATAGAATTCGTCCCGGCCCGTATCTTCATAGTGCCGCGTCACATCGCGCTGCGTATACGTGATGACATAGGTCTGCGCTCCATGGACATAGGCATTGGCGTCGCCGACGCGCAGCACCTCGTACTTGCCGCTCGCATAGGTAGTGTAGTTCCAGGCTTTGCCGGTGTCGTCGGTGACTGACTGGATTTTCAGGCTTGTCGAATGGTCATTGTAGTCGCGCGGGATATAGCGCTCGATACCATGGTTCTGGTCTGTCTGAGGAAACTCAGCGACAATAGTCTCTTTGGTCGTCAGCGTCGAACGCTGGTCGGCATCACGCGACAAGGTGTAGTGAATCGTATAGTCGGTAATAGTGAAGTCATTGACATTCGCCGCCCCAGCAGGCAACGCGCTGGCGACGACCAGTGCTACCGTACTCGCGATGATGAACCATAGCTTCTTCATCTTGCACTTATTGTAGCACTGTAGGGCCTAGCGGGTGTATAGTAGAAGCATGTTGAAGAAAGTTCTGGTCTTTGCCGGTTCCATCATCGCCAGCCTCGCTGCAGGCGGTATCGGTTCGCTCGCAACCGTACCCAATATCCCTACTTGGTACGAGCACCTCGACAAGCCTGCGCTCATCCCGCCCAATGGCGTATTTGGTCCGACATGGTCGGTCCTCTATGTGGTAATGGGCATCGCCCTCGCGCTCGTCATCCTGCAGGAAACCAGCACATCCAAAAAACCGGCCTACACGTGGTACGCCGTGCAGCTCGTACTCAACACGCTATGGTCGGTCGTCTTCTTTGGGCTGCACCAGCCGTGGCTGGCATTCGGCATCATCATCGCGCTCATCGCCTCAATCATCATGACCATGCGCGAGTTCCACAAGCTCCGCCCGCTCGCCATGTGGCTGCTTGTCCCCTATCTCGCTTGGGTGGCTTTCGCGAGCTACCTGAATATCGGCGTGGCGATACTTAATTAGCGAGCAAGTGCTTCGTATACCCGCGCCGGACGAGTTCTTCATATACAGTCCAAACATCATGTGGTATATCCTGTTCGATTTGAAAGCCCTGTTCGGCGTACGTTGTCATACGGCCCAGGTTGCCGACGATGATATCGATGATGTCGGACGGGCAGTCCGCATCCTCCATGTATTCAGCAAGCTTTCTGTCATCGCTTGAGCAAATAAACTGCGGCATACGCTCGCCTGGCCACTGCTTCGCAGCTGTTGCATACATTCGCCGCAAGAAAAACGGTGCGGTGACCAAAATCACTCGCTCCGGAGCAACCCCTTGCCTCTGAAGCTCAGCATAGCCAAGCACTATATTCTCACCTGAATTTCGCGACGCCGGTTCGACGATGATAGCCTTGTCGTCCACGCCGAGGTCGCGCGCCCTCGCGGCATAGCGCTCCGCTTCGGGCTCGGCGTCCGCATCAGAAAATGTACCAGTATTACCGCAAAATATAATTCGCGGAGCCCACCCATCCTGCCATAGCTTCGCGCACCAATCTGCCGTACCTTGATAGAAACTACCAAAGCCTATAATCACATCGGCTTTCTGCAGCGGCTGCTGGCAGTTCATATAATCCCAAACTATCTGTGCGAGCTGTTGGTCTGTCAGGTTATTTTGCATAGAGTCATTATATACTACTCGCATTTATGTGCTGCCCTATAGGGCGACGAGCGAACTCGTAAGCTCCTCAAGCGAATGAATCACGCGCGTCGCACCACCCCGGATGAGCGTATGCTCATCGTCAAACCCATGCGATACGCCTATACATTCCTGCGCGCCTGCCGCTCGTCCCGCCTGCATATCGACGATATGGTCGCCGAGCACTATGGACTGCTCAGGCTCTACGCCTAGCCGCTGCATCGCCAGTGTGATGCCTGCCGGGTCGGGCTTGTGCGTCCTCACGTCGTCGCATGTCACGACCGTAAATCCAGCGATGCCGAAGTGGCTGCTGACAGCCGCCTCAAACTCCGCCAGTTTGGCACTATCGCTCTTGTCCTTCACCATATAGAGTTCTGTCAGTCCAAGCTGCGGCAAACTCACGCCAAAATTCCGCACGACATGGTGCGGCGTACCGGAAGTAACGATAGCGAATTTCATTTTGAGTTTGCCCACTCGCTGCAGGAGTTCGTCTAGTCCTTTGTAAGCCGTCACATATTCTGCGGCCAGCTTGTCTTGTATAGGATTGAGCAGGTCGTGAAGCTCGTCGAAGTCCATACGCGACAGCACGTCAGGCGCATTCGCGCATATGAGCTGGACCGTGCGCCGCAGCGTATCATGGGCACTGCCGCCGATAGCCTGCGTAAGGAGCGGTTCGTAGTCATCGTAGCTAGGAATAGCGATTCCCTCAAACTGCTGGAGATACGTCCGCACAGCCTCGTACTGGCCGTGCCGGATGAGGCGTACGGTATCGACGAGTGTGCCGTCGGCGTCTGAGATGATTGCTTGGGGTGTGTTCATATGACGTGCCTATATCTCTTCATTATAGCATAAACGGTATTAATATGCAAGTTACTTCTGCTACCGTACTCCTACGATGCGCTTGCGATACTCGTCCGCCATCATATACGTTTTGGTATCGCGAACTCTATCGACGAATAGCACGCCGTGCAGATGGTCGGTTTCGTGCTGGAATACTTGCGCGATGAAGCCTGTCAGTACCTCGTCGTGGAACACGCCGCGCTCGTCATACCACATCGCCTGAATGTTGGCATAGCGCAAGGCTTTGCCATACAGCGTATCATCACCCGACCCGCAGCTCTGGCAACCCTCCCACATACCAGTCCGCCGGCCAATTCCCTCGTAAGTCGGATTGATAATGACTTGGTCAAATGGCTCTAAGTTCGGCCGCGTCGGTGTGGGTTTGATGCCGATGACGCTCAGCGCGACCGACTCGCCGACCTGCGGCGCAGCCAGGCCGACGCCATATTTTTTCTGCTGGTTGGTATAGCGAATATCGGCGATAAGTTGCTGTGTCTCTTTGCTGATGATTTCCGCGAGCGATAGTTCTCGAGCCTTGGCGCGGAGAATCGGATTGCCTACACGCGCTAGTTGGCAAATTTTAGTATGAGCTTCCGCCATAAAGCGTAGTATACCATCCATGCGACAAAAACAAGTATTTTTTCAGAAAATATGCTAAAATTGTCGTATGAAACTAAACAAAAGCAGTTCATACGTACTTATCGCCCTCCTACGCGAATGTACCACGAGTGCAGCAATAGCTGATTTCTTGCAAACCATGGAAGTCCGCACTATTCAACGCGCCCTTGCCCGACTGCTTGAACTGTCGCTTGTCACGCAGAGTGGCCCGAGCAACGACCCCTCGTATACCATCAACTATCCTGCCCTCCTCGCCTTAAAACTTGATGAAAAAATTCTCACTGACGAAAATCGGCCAGCAAGTATTTTTAATTACGAGCTGCTTAACTGGCTAAAAAGCCTATCGACCGACGAAGTAGAAAAGTATATTGGCGCAGAAAAACTCCAATCCACCCAAGCAATGTCTCCGCGCGACCTGGAACACCTCACAATTGAGCTCTCGTGGAAGTCATCGGCACTCGAAGGCAACACCTACTCTCTACTCGACACGCAACTACTCCTCACTGAAGGAATCCGCGCCAAAGACCGTACCGAGTTTGAGACGCAAATGATTCTCAATCACAAAAACGCGATTGAGTTCATTGTTCGTAACCGCGATATTTTTGGCGGCACGATTACATTTGCTGCCGTCGAAGAGTTGCACAAGACTATTGCGTACAATCTCGGCATCGATACTGGCGTGCGCAAGCGTATCGTCAAAATCAGCGCCAGCAACTACACACCGCCCGAAACACCGCACAAAATCCGCGAAGCTGCCGACACAATCCTGCGTATCATCAACACGCAGCAAAATCCATTCACCAAAAGCCTGCTCGCACTCAGCCTCATGCCCTACCTGCAGACCTTCGAAGACGGCAACAAACGTACCGGCCGCATGCTCGCCAATGCCATCCTTATGAGTACCGTCGGCCACGGCTTCAGCCTGCGCAAAGTTGAGGCACGCGACCTAGCGCTCGCCTACTTGGCGTTTTATGAGTTCAATAGTTTGCATGACCTGCGTAAGATCTTGCAGAGCGAGTTAGCACAGTAGCTTTGGATCATATTGTATAAAGTTTTCCATATATTTCTCTGAACGCCGCTTGCGGACTATTGTCATGCGGCACCCACCATACTCCGTCGAGTGTGCGGTATTTTCTTTCTTGCTCCTTGGCTTTAGCGACTATACCTCGTGTTATTGCTTCAATTAAGTCGTCAATATTGCTTCCCCCACTCATCACATATCTGATTGTGGGCTGATAGATAATGCCTTCTGTCGCTATCCATGACGTATCAAGTCCGCAGGCGATAATTTCTCGCACTTCATTGAGCAACCTCTCGTCAATCATTTGCTTCACGCGGGCATGACATCTCAACAAGAGACTTGAAGTATCTGTCCATATTGGAATAAAAATACGACTCGAGATACCGCTAGTGATAAGCCTCTGATTTAATGTAAATGAACAGCCTTGTACAATAGGAATGAGCCCCTTCTGACAAGCATCGTTTGCCGCCTCGACCACTCGCACAAAAAACTCATCAGGATTAGGCTTAGGCTGCGACAAATGGCGACCACCAAATAAATATGTCTGGATATCTTTAGGCGGCTCATCCCGGCTAAGTCCGAGCCCTATGCGAAAGATATCATTAGCATAAAGGTAGTAATTATCGCTATTAATGATTGCGCCATTCACCGTCCGCGCAAGTAGTTCGGATATTTCACTTTTGCCCGTTGTCGTCGGTCCGGCAATGATAACTATACTGTGCTCGTCGAGCGCATCAGCACTAGGCATTAGCTGTCGCCCCGAGTTTTGCCTCGTGCTTCTGCCTGCACTCCTTGGTGTGAAATAGCAAGTCTGGGTTTTGCTTGCAGACTTCGCAAATCAGCACCAAGTCATTGCATTCGGCATGGGCGCAGTTTTCGAAATTCGACGTCTTGCCGCCGCAGTGCGTACATTCGCCAATGGTCGCCGCGTGGTCGCTGAACTCGACGGTCATGCGGTTGTCGAACACGCGGAGCGAGCCTTCCCACAGGCCGTCATCGCCATAGGCTTCACCGTACTTCACGATGCCGCCGTCGATTTGGTAGACGTCTTTGAAGCCGCGCTTTTTCATCATGGCGCTTATCACTTCGCAGCGGATGCCGCCGGTACAGTAGGTCACAACCTTTTTGTCCTTGATGTCATCGTACTTGTCGGACTCGAGTTCGGCGATGAAATCGCGCGAAGTATTGGTATTGGGCACCACCGCGCCCTTGAACTTGCCAATCTGAGCTTCGTGCGCGTTGCGGCCGTCAAAGAACACCACATCGTCACCGTACTGTTCGACCAGCTCATTCACCTCGTGCGGCTTGATGTGCTTGCCACCGCCGATGACACCGTCCATATCGACATCGAATTCATCATCGCTGTTCTTGAAGCCCACTAGTTCGCGCCGGTGCTTCACGCTCAGGCGCGGAAAGTCATCGCGCGAACCGTCCGACCATTTGAATACGATGTCTTTGAATACCGGGTACGTCTTGGTTTCCTTGATGTACGCCTTCAAATCGTCGATATCACCGCCCACCGTCCCGTTCAGACCATGGCGCGACACGAGTATACGGCCCTTGAGATTCAGCCGCGCGCAGAGCGACTTTTGCCACAATTTTACCGCCTCGGGATCAGAAAGCGGAGTAAATTTATAATAGAGCAGTATCTTTTGCATAGTGCTATTTTAACAGATTAGCGAGTGATGCGCGAGGGTGCCAAGCGGAGGCGGCGCACCGCTATGACAACTGCCGCGACCGACAGCGAGGTAAATACTAGTCCACTGATACAGAGGTGCAGTAAGTTCGCGCCCTCAGCTACAAGCACTGTTCCACTCAGTAACGTCCCGCCGATAAACCCCAACTGCACCCTGACGAGCCTGTGCGATGGCCGCGCAAACAACACACCGGCAACGATGAGGCTAAGGACCGCAATAAGAATATGAAGAATAAGCATAATTTCATTATATGATAGCTGCGTCTACTTGCATACACTCGTTTTGTGGTATTGTAAGCACATGCTTTTTCTTCAGATAGCTATATTATCGATTGCACTCAGTCTAATGATGCTTGGGCGGCGTCAGCTGAAGCTTCGTCGCAACTCATCTGCACTGCTCTCAGTTATTGCGAGTGGCGAACTATTTAATAGCGTAGGCACTCAAACACCCGGCGGCCTACCGGTTTTAACTGTCGTGAGCTCCTCACCCCTGCCGCTCATTGGGAGCTATAGCCTAGCAATGGTTGACTTGCCGTTTGTCTCGCGAGTTCATTTGGTTGGCATACCACATTCACTGAGTAACAATGTAGTGATTATGAAAAATAATCACATGGAGCCTGTCATACTAGAAGGTGATTATCCGAATTATTTTCTGCTCTATGCCGAGACTCGTCAACAGGCCGAAAGCCGCTACGTACTCGACCCGGCCGCAATGGTATTTACAGTAGATTTTTGCCAGGATTTCTACTGGGAGATCCAGGACAGCACACTTTATTTCGCCGGACAGCAAAGTATGCCGACATTTGAGCAGATCGACGAGTTCGTGCGCCAAATTCGTCCGGCGATCGAATCGCCAAACCCCAATCTCACCAATGCCGCCAAGCTCTCCTATACTGAACGTTCGTACCGCACACTAACCTGTCCCTTTTGCAGTGAAAAGCTTGTCGAGGGCAAACATTTGCTCGAATGCCCTGCGGGGCATGGGTGCTTGCTTACTGGTAAGCAAATGATGCAGCTCCGCACACTCCCAGCACATGCCATTGAAACAGAGCTTACCTATCCCCCAAGTAAAGCTACTCCTCGTCCAGAACACATCGCCTGTCCCTACTGTACACATACTATGAAGCCAGCAACCTATCAAGCAAGCTCAGTAGTCATTGATATCTGCGATAGATGCGGCTATCGCTGGCTTGATGCCGGTGAGCTTGCGAGCCTTGCCTAAAAAATACTACCCTGTTACACAGACAGGGTAGTATTTTGGCAAGCAAGTAAGAATTACTCTGCGCCACCAGCCTCTGCCGGTGCTTCTTCGCTGCCATTCTCGGCTTCGACTTCCGATTCATCTTCGGCGTCACCGGCTGCTTTGTCATTTTGAGCGGCGAGGGCGCTTGGCTCCCAGACGCTGGCGACTTGCAGTTCGGTGATGCTGTGCTGCTCTTCGTCATCTTCGTGGTGGCCGCTGTCGTGTTCGACGAGCTCGACACCTGCCGGCAGCGTGATATCGGCGACGGTCAGCTTCTCGCCGTCTTCTTTGAGGCTCAGAACCGATACTTCGAGCGCCTCAGGCAGGTCCATTGGCAGTGCCTTGACCTCGATATGGTCGAGGTTCTGCAGGATGATGAGCCCGGCCTTCTCAGCCTCCGACTCGCCTTCGCCCACTAGGCGAATTGGTACTTCGGCAGTGACCGGCTGGTCAGCACGGACAGCGTGGAATGAAATGTGACGGACGGCGTTCTTAGTGGGGTCGATGTCGGCGTCCTTAATCATGGCGATGCGGCGCGTCTTGCCGGTCAGGTGCACTGGCGTGTGCTTGCCTGCGGCAGCGACGACTTTTTTCAGCTCGCCCTCGGCAACCTGGATAGCCACTGGCTCCATGCCTGGACCATACACGACACCTGGCGTTAGGCCTTCCTTGCGCAGCTTGGCGACCTTTTTGCCATGCACTTCGCGCTCGTCTACTTTGAGTGTAATCTTGTCTCCCATATCTCTCCTTTCTTGAACTCGTACCGAGTCCAGGATACTTGTCCGGAAACTTAATTGATTGTGTTTATAGTATAACACACTTTCAGGAGGGACTCACCCCTCCAATCACTTTAGAAGTAAATTCTAAAGTGATTTCCTCCCCCTAAAGCTCGGCTACCGCCTCGTGGCTTCGCCTCTGCTATCGCCATGGTGAAATATTAAATATGCTACAATCAAGAAGTATGAAAAAACTCAAATCGCTCACCCCGCTGCTCATCGTCCTTGGCGTACTGTTTCTCGGCGGCCTTGCCTACCTAGCTATCGACCATTATGGCATCGAGTCGCTCATCTCAACTGTTGGCGTGATAGGCGTCGCGGCGATTATCTTCGCTGAGTCCGGACTGCTCATCGGCTTTTTCCTGCCTGGCGACAGCCTGCTGTTTACTGCCGGGTTCTTGGTCCATCAGAATATCATGCATTTCGACATTCATTTGCTCGTGGCTGTCCTGTTCGCAGCCGCGGTACTCGGCGATAGCACTGGCTATGCCTTCGGTCGGCGCGTGGGACGGCGGCTGTTCAACCGCAAAGAATCCATCGTCTTCCGCCAGGAAAACCTCGTCAAGGCAGAGGAATTTTACGAAAAGCATGGTGCCAAGACCATCATCATCGCGCGCTTCGTACCGGTCGTCCGGACCTTCGCGCCTATTGTAGCCGGCATGACCAAGATGCACTACAAGACATTTCTCACTTACAATGTCATCGGCGGCCTCCTCTGGGCAGTTGGCCTGACCTATCTCGGCTACTTTGCCGGTACGCTCATTACACGCACAGGCATCAATATTGAGTACGTCATCCTCGGCATCATCCTTATATCGATATTGCCGCCGCTGATTCACATCCTCAAGGAGAAGAAGAATCGCGATGCGATACTCGGCATGTTAAAAGCACAGTGGCGAGCAGTATTTCCTAAGCGCTAGACTTGCTGGTCATACTATTGTATAATCTAGCCAACCCCGCAGCAGAGCAGACCGGTAGGTTGGTCTAGAAGAGACCGTCCTTGAAAGAGTGCGTAATAGCTCACCGGTGCTCTGCTGCGGGGCCTTTTCAATTGATGTTAAAGCAGCGGCTTCAGATACTTACCCGTAAAGCTCGCTGGGTTTGCTGCAATTTCCTCGGGCGTACCTTCGGCAATCACTTGCCCACCGCCGAGACCACCTTCGGGGCCCATGTCGATGATGTGGTCGGCCGACTTGATGACGTCGAGGTTGTGCTCGATGATAATCATCGTGTTGCCGCCCTCGACCAGCTTTTGCAATATGCCCAGCAGGCGCTTGACGTCGGCCGGATCGGTGCATTTCTCGGCTTTGACGCGGCGCTTGAGGTCCTCGAGCAGGTGGGCCGTGGCCTGGGTGACGGTGTCGGCCATCAGCAGTGCGGCGTCAA
>CAZGGJ010000013.1:24001-31251 GCA_964525315.1 uncultured Candidatus Saccharibacteria bacterium
TGTCTTGCCAGTACTGCGCCGCGATAGCTCGCTCGCCAGCTTGATGCGCTGCGCCTCACCGCCCGAGAAAGTCTTGGCTGGCTGGCCAAGCTTGATGTAGCCCAAACCGACATCGACGATAGTGTCGAGTTTGCGCGCGATGGCTGGGACGTTTTCGAAGAATTTGGCGGCTTGTTCGACCGTCATTTCGAGCACGTCGCTGATAGTCTTGTCTTTGTAGGTAATCTCGAGGGCCTCGCGGTTGTAGCGCTTGCCTTTGCACTCGTCGCAGGTGACATACACATCAGGCAGGAAGTGCATTTCGATTTTGATGACGCCGTCGCCTTGGCAGTTCTCGCAACGTCCGCCCTTGACATTGAAGCTGAATCGGCCGGCCTTGTAGCCGCGGATATTTGCCTCAGGCGTGCCAGCAAACAGTTCGCGAATCGGCGTGAAGACGCCAGTATACGTCGCTGGATTGGACCGCGGCGTACGGCCAATGGCCGACTGGTCGATGATGATGGCCTTGTCGAGCTGCTTGATACCGTCAATCGCTTCGTGCGCGCCCGGCACTTCTTGGGCGCGGTGCAGCCTGGCAGAAAGTTCCTTGGCCAGGATGTCGTTGACCAGCGTCGATTTGCCACTGCCCGACACGCCGCTGACGACCGTCATGACGCCAAGCGGAAAGCTGACATCGATGTTCTTCAGGTTGTTTTCGGTAGCGCCGCGGACGATGAGTTTGCGGTCTTTCATGAGCGAGCGGCGCTTCTTGGGGACATCAATCTTTTCTGTGCCCGCGAGGTAGCGGCCGGTGATGCTCTCCGGGTTGGCAGCTACTTCGCCGGGTGTGCCAGCAGCGACAATTTGCCCGCCGTGTACACCTGCGCCGGGGCCAACGTCGACGAGGTAGTCGGCTTCGCGAATGGTATCTTCGTCGTGTTCGACGACCAGTACGGTATTGCCCAGGTCGCGCAAATGTTTGAGCGTGCCGATGAGCCGGTCGTTGTCGCGCTGGTGTAGACCAATCGACGGCTCGTCAAGCACATACAGCACGCCTTGGAGACCCGAGCCGATTTGCGTGGCCAGGCGAATGCGCTGTGCCTCACCACCACTCAATGTATTGGCCGCGCGGCCAAGCTCGAGGTAATTCAGGCCGACGTTGTTCATGAAGCCGAGGCGGTCAACGATTTCCTTGAAAATCTGCCGTCCGATAAGCGCCTCATCGCCCGACAGCTTGATATCGTGCTGGAATGTCTTCAGCGCCGCCTCAATGCTGAGGTCGCAAATGTCCATGATATTCAGCCCCTGCACCGTCACCGCCAGCACCGATGGCTTGAGGCGCGCGCCCTTGCACTCGTTGCACTTACGCTCGCGCATGAAACGCTCGATATCTTTGCGCATAAACTCGCTGTCTGTCTCTTTGTGGCGGCGCTCGAGGTTCGGGATAACGCCCTCGTAGGTCGAGTCGTAGTGACGGCCCGTTGCCAGCTGCACGCGGTACTTCTGCTTGGCCGTGCCATAGAGGATGATATCGCGTGCTTCCTCGGATAGCTCACGCACCGGTACTTGCATACTGAAGCCATGGGCTTTGGCAACTTCCTCGAGCCGCTTGATGTACCAGGCATCAGAGTTGACGCGGTTGTAGGGACGAATCGCGCCTTCGGCTATCGTCAAATTCTGGTTGAACACCAGCTCCGGGTCGATTTCGAGCCGGTGGCCCAGCCCGGTACACACCGGACAAGCGCCCTGCGGCGAGTTGAAGCTAAAGATGCGCGGCTCCAGCTCGGGGATATCCTCGTCCGGATGGTCCACACAGGCAAAGCGCTGACTGTAGGTCAATATCTCATCATTATCGGCATTAAGCAGCTGTACCACGCCATCAGCCAGTCCAAGCGCCTGCTCGACTGACTGCGAGATGCGCCCGCGAGCATCGGCTCGGATGACGACGCGGTCAACGACAATTTCGATAGTGTGCTTGTACGTCTTTTGCAGCTCAGGGAATTCATCCAGTGCGTAGACAATACCGTCTACTCGAGCACGTGCATAGCCTTGGCGACTGTACTGCTCTGGGATGTGTGAGAACTCGCCCTTCTTGGCAACGACGATTGGCGCGAGAATCATCACTTTGGCATCTTCGTGCTTCATGATTTCGTCGATGATGGCCTGCGGCGTCCGGCGATGAACTGCCTTGCCGCAGACCGGACAATGCGGCACGCCGATGCGTGCAAACAGCAGGCGTAAGTAGTCATAAATTTCGGTAACGGTGGCAACGGTCGAGCGCGGGTTGCGGCTGGTTGACTTTTGGTCGATAGAAATCGCCGGACTCAGGCCTTCGATTTGGTCGACATCAGGCTTTTCCATAATACCGAGAAACTGCCGCGCGTAGCTACTCAGGCTCTCGACATAGCGGCGCTGGCCTTCGGCATAAATCGTATCAAACGCCAGGCTAGACTTGCCTGAGCCGGATAGGCCGGTCACGACCACCAGCTTGTCGCGAGGTATCTCAACCGACACATCCTTGAGGTTGTGTTCGCGCGCTCCCGTAACTCGTATCGATTCAGACATCGCCCTATAGTGTAGCATTTTTGGACGAGTTTTTCCAGTTGCAGGACTAAGCGTTTACCTGTAGCTCATACATATTGAGGCTGCCCTAGATGATATCCGACCCATCCCAAGTACCAATCGCGCTCCACACGACAGCTGTGCCATTCCAGGTACCGATAGGCTGATGCGGCGGCGACAATACGCCACTAGTATAGCCTATCGATGAATCGCTACGCGTACCGGGATTATAGAGCGCCCCCGTAGCGAACCCGATGAAGGAATCCTGAGAAACGGGATCATTGAGTACACCAATAGCATACCCTATCAGCGAATCAAGCATATGGCAGCTACACCTTTGCCTTTATACCATAGGACCATTCGCCCGCCGTTAGTCCGGTAAATGTATAAGGGCTTGTCACACCAGTCGCCACACGCGTGAAGTCACCTTGAGCCGGTGATGCACCCGAGGCAATCCAAGCTTCGTACGAGCTCGCCCCCGGAATTGCTGGCCATGTCACCACCTGTGAGCCGTTCGAACCACCCACTGTCGAAGGGTTTGTGGCTGCACCAAGCGTCACAACTGGCGTCGCCAGTTGGTCGACGATATCACCAATTTCCCCGCCTGCCCCATCATTGAGCTGTACATCATCCCAACCAACCGTGAGTACAATTGCGCCTGGGCTACTAGCCATGCCAATATCAACGCCGACTATGCTGTCGGTGGACATATTCCAGTTCGCAACACTCAGCGGCGTCCCAATTGGTGCGCTCCATGAATTAGTCCCAGAATAGACATGCACATTCACCTGTGACGACGTGGTCGAACCGCCAACCGCTTCAATCGTAATACGATACTTTGCTCCCCAGGTGATATCAGCCAGATACGCAACGTGCGCCGCGCCGACATCATTTATCCTCAGCTTGCCGTCGGGCGTCATCGCCACCCCCAATCTCGTTGTGCCAGCTGAATTAGCAAAACTACAAATATTCGTATTTTGCAGTGGCGCCTGTGCGGGTAATGTCACCACGCCCGAAAACTGAAATGTCGTCGGCGTCGCACCACCCGAAAACGGATAGCGCCGGAAGGTACCAGACCCCGAGGCGTTGGTCATCTGGAGGCCTAGATTGCCATGGGCCTTAGCGGCCGCCGCAAATACATGCGTACCGCTCGCCACGGATGAAGCGGATGAGCCAGAGTTGGCATTGGTGGCTGCAGCACCCTCGCTCCCGCCTTCAAATAGATATTTCACAAGTGTCATAAATATGTGTCCTTCCCGTTAATTAATCCAATTTACTGCTGGTAAATACGCCACTGGCAGTCCGTTGCTCGTCACGTCCGAACGGCGCTGTACGCCAGCTGTTGTATAGACGTTCACGCTAACAGTATCGGGTGTCCAGCCGTTGGGCGAGCATTCGACATCGGTGAGACTGATTTTGATTGACCCGCCCGACGGATTGATAGCAAAATGGAATTTGTTAGATGGTGAGTCGAGCAGCATCTTGCCGCCCGTCCAGGCGAGCGCGAAGTCGCCATCGTTTTCCTCCAGATTCATAGCCGTCCGGTTGCAGTCCAGCCATACATTCTCAAACACGTTCGTTTTACCAGCTCGCCAAAAGGTAAACATGCCATAGTTTGGCCGGCTCGAGCGTACATGACGCGTCGTGCCACCCTGCGTACGGTTCCACATGATAGGCGATGGACCGCCGTTACTTGCAAAGTCGCAGTGCTCGATAAGGTACGTGCCCTGCCCTAGCGACAGCCCGCCGGTTTCGGCATTTGGCACGCCTTCATAGCCGCGCCAACAGCCATCAAAGTAGACGCGCTTGGTAGTTTTCAGCGTCGCGCCCGTCATGACCAGCCCGTTGTATGGTACGCCACCAAAGTCACGGCCACGCAGGGTGAAATTGGCAAAAAATGGATTGGCGCTCTCGCAGTCAATGAGCTTGCACTGCGCGCCAACCATATCGGCAGACGAGCCGTCAGCCATATAGCGTTTTTGAAATTGCTGGCCGGCCGGCTCGTTCTGAAGGACTGGCCAACGACCCTGTGTCCAGCTCGATACCGATGGCTGAATTACGACATTCGGACCGAGACCGATAATCCCGCGCCGAGCGCGCGCCATCGAAAACCAGTTGCGCGAGTTCGACACTATCGGGTAGCGCGAACCGTTTTTCAGGCCGTTCGCCCCTACGCCGTCAACTTCAGCCACGCCGCCCGCCATAAAGCCATTGGAAGAATCAATCAAATACGGGTCGTCGCGCTCTGGTAGTACTAGGATGTCATTATCACTTAGCTGGGTAGCGAACACTGTTTCGAGGTCGGCGTTGCCGAACGTCCACATCACGTAATTCGCACCAGCTGGCGCACCCAATGCAGTCCGCGCCTCTGCCAGTGAGGCAAACCGCTGCGGCCGGAACACCGCATCGGTCGTCGACAAATCAACCGGCGGTAACCCAACCCCTACCAGCTGCTGTCCGGCCGTGAGTGTGCGGAGCTGCGTCATGGCGCAACTGGCGGATTAAGGCTGATGATGTGGTCGCCCGGTAGCCAATCGGTCGGCTGCGATACAGGGTCAGTAAGGCCAGCATCAAACGTCACCGGGTACGGCGATGCACCGCGCGGTTGCCAGGCACTGCCGGTATAAAAGCGAACATTCCCACTACCTGTGGCAGAGCCCTGGGCATTCGTCCACTTATGAAGTGTATTATTGTACGTGATAGTATCGCTCTGAGTAGGATTATTAAAATACACATCCGATGCAGCACTGAGTGAGCCGCCTACGCCTGGACTTCCCATGATTAGCTTTCCTCCGACAAAAGTACTTGTGTTTAGTATTGCTACTATGGTACCCCCCCCCCCAGAGGAGTTTGTCAAGGGGAGATTCTCCACTGAGTCCTGCCGCAGATACTTCGGCTTTCTTCGGTGCCGTATCCAGCAATAAAAGCGCTACGAATCGACCTTACAGCCCTACATGCCCACGCTCGTCCCTTTATTGTCGGGGTTGGCAGGGTTGTTGCGATAGTTCTCGCTCCACTGCGTCCAGCCGGGACCATAGTAATAATGCGGGCCATAGCCCTGGACATTGAAACGATTGTTGATGCAGCGCATATTGCTGTAGGAGCTGTTGAGATTTTCGAGCACGAGATTGTAGCTATTGCCTTCTAGCAAATTACCTTGAATCGTCACGTTATTAATCGTTCCAGAATATGCCTGCAAAAAACAAGCACCAGAGGCATTTTCAGTATTACAATCAAAGCGGTTATTGCGCACCGTCATACTGCGCGTTGGACGAGCAGAGTTAGAAAAGTCGCGAATCGTAAACCCATCGCAGTGGTTACCATTGGTGGCGCCATTGCCCCACGACACCAAGTCGGTAATGTAATTATTTTCTACCACAGCATCCAGCTGCGTGCCCGTAGGCATAAAGCCGACACCACTACCGAAATGATGAATATAATTACGGTAGAGGTTCGCCACCCCCATAAACCCAGTACACCATGCGGCACTAAAGTCGCTTAGTCCTGTGCCATCAATCTCGCAGTCTTCGATAGTCACTGTCGCAGGCGTCACCCCTACTGGCTCGACATTGTAGTTTGATGTCGTAATCAGAGGCATGCCCTGGCCCGCTGACGTAGGCCGAATCAAGCAGCGACGAATCGTAATATTACCCTGGTAAAGTTCAAGTCCACCAGTAATGCGTCGACCCTCAATGACGGTACCAGCGGGCACGACGCTCGAACCGCTATACAGTGGTAGCGAATTGCCATCAATACCAAGTCCGGCCAATCCAATATTGCTGGCTGTCACTTGCCAGCCCATGAGCTCGCCACCAGGCACAGTGCCTGATATTCCTTGTCGTCTCATCATGCGCCGCGCCGCTATTGCCATCGTGTCCTTCTCCTATTTCCTTATTATAATGTAAGTGCCGTGATAATCGCTGACCTGCCGACGCTCAATGACGAAAATGTAGCACTGGTCGAAAAGCTCGCTATACTGTCTCCCGTTCCCGAAAGTATCGCCACTCCTTGCATAGGATAGTCGCCAGTCGGATTGCAAATATCGGCCACCTCCACAAACCCACCCGTCCATCCAGAGAGTGTGCGGACAATATTAGTGTCCGTACCCGATGCAATCGATGCTAGTAGCAAACAATTGCCGACCGACGGCACCAACGAAGGAGTTGCATACTCGCTATAGTCCCAACTCTCATTCGCCGAAGCACTACTGCCATAGGTGGCGTTTCCTACCTCAACCACATACCACGTTCCCATGCCATTTGCCGTTGGAATATTCCAGTTGTTGCTACCGCCACTACGAGTAAATAAATAATGCCCCATCCAATTCACCTGCCCCTCTCGCAGCGTCCAACCACTAGGTGTTGGTACCGTCGTGTTCCCAGCAATAATAAGCGCAAGAGTCGAGGCTGGGTGCGTTGGAGCTGGCAACGAAACGGACATAGTCGTACCCGACCACGTGCCGCTACTTTGCTGTACCAAACCACTGGCTACAGGGTCTATATAGCTAGCTGCACTCACCCCAAAACTCATCCCGCCAATCGCCCCACAACTGCCCATGTGTCAGTTGCTCGTTTTACTAGTTCGGCACCACCGTATTGAGTGGCAATCTTGAGACCAGGGTCGGCTTGTAAGGTGACACCACTGGCTGGGGTAATGGTTACTTGGCCAGTACCGGCCTGGAAGAGCATGAGGCGTGTACCAATAGGAAA
>CAZGGJ010000014.1:0-29483 GCA_964525315.1 uncultured Candidatus Saccharibacteria bacterium
CGCGGAATTTGCTAAACGTGCCAGTGTAGCCAATGCCGTATTCGACTGCTTGGTTGTTCGGGAAGGCGTCAGCAATGACTTGCTGGCATATGCCACCAATGATACAGATGAAATCCCGCGGCTGTACGCGCTCGGCCATGGCGCGGATGGCGTTGCTGTTCATTTCGACCCAGCCCGGGTCGTGCACGCCCCAGGTGATGTTGAAGTAATTCTTGGTGTGGTCGTTGTCGCCGAAGATTTCACGCTGCTTGTCCTTGGTGATGACAGTGACGTGCTCTTTGACGCGGGCTTCGTTCTCTTCGCTGGCATAGAGGTAGACGTCGTGCCCGAGGTCGGTCATCATGTTGCAGAATTTGCGGACCTTTTGGGTGTAGGCGCAGTGGGTGTATTCGGCGGTTGTCTGGGTGTGGGGGAGGTTGATGACGTGAAAGGTGAATTTCTGGCTCATGTACACATTATACCATCAGGATCCAGCTCAGCTCGTTTGCGCATACGTCTTTTGCTACCCTATAGCCTGAGCGGCTCGTCTGTACGCACGCTTTTCTCACCACCGTGTCCCACTAAAGAATCTTGAGGTACACCTCAGGAATCTTTAGATGGGACAGCGAGGATTGTCAGTGGTTCGGAAAGCGTGCGTACAGACGAGCCGCTTCGTACTACCTGCTACCGCTCGCCGAAATACTTCTCCAGCGCAGTAAACTCCCGCCTGAGATCAGTAGTGTCCTGAATTATGTCGCGCACAGTCTTGAGGTCTTGGTGCCGTACCATATCGCGCAGGATAGAGAAGGCGTAGAGCCAGGCAGGCGTGCCAGTTTGCTCGGCGACACGCAGGAGCTTGCCAGTAAAGCTTTCAAGCGCTTGGCGCTGCGGCTCGGTAAACGGATGGCGATGGATCAGGTGAATGATCCGCATCACGATAAAGCGCAGCACCAGTGCAATCACCACCACTACGGCGAGCGGCAATGCAAACAGCCACCACCACGGACTAACGTAGTAGCTCAGGGTCCAAAGCAGTGTAAGGAGCAGTACAAGCAGTATAAGGCCCACAAGCGTCGCCAGCCGCAGCGCACGGAGTGCAGTGTAGGCGATGAGCGCTTGCATGGCGGCGATTTTCGGTTTCATAGCATTATTCTAACACAATCGACTGACCGTCAAGTCGCTGGTAGTCGCTGCCAGCAGTTGTGGTAGCAGTCGAAACAAGGCGATCGAGCAGCGCCTTGCCGACCGGCGACAGGATAGCATCGTGCGTCGGGATGCAGCGGCCAGGGTGCACGGCTGCTACGAAGTCGAGCACTTCGCCCACCTTGAGCCACGGGGCGCTCACTGGCACTAGTAGGGTGCTTACTGGCTTGCCGGGGAGGGTGAATGAGTCGCCAGGATAGTAGACTGCGCCGTCGATCATGACACCGAGATTGGCCACTCGCGGGAGCGTGGTATGGATGAGTGCGTGTTCGCCGCCGAAAAATTCTAACTCAAACGACATGGCCGTTATATGCTCGCCAGCAGCGACGGCACGCGTAGGCAGGTCCTCCACCTGTGCGGTGACTGACGCGTCAGCAAATAGCACCGCTTCTGGGTTGGCTGCCATAATGCGCTGCAGCAGCGCTTGGTCGAAATGATCTGGGTGTTGATGAGTAATCACCACACCGACAACCGAGCGTGGCAGCTCGAAGTCGGTCGACCACTCGCCCGGGTCGACGACGAGCGCTTGGCCATCCTTTTCAAGAGTGAAGCAGGCGTGGGCGTATTTGGTAAGTTTCATACTTTTAGTATACACCTATATTTCTAGAGTGAACGTTCTTCAATGATTTCACCTGCATCATGTGCGTGATGAGGATGTTTTATGGTGAGGCGTGGCGGCTGTTCGGTTTCGTCGATGTGCACGACAAGCCCCTCTGTGCGCAAGACGTGGGGTAGCCATATGACAGTATCAGGCGGCATATTATTGGTCAGCGCTGGGTCGTTGAGCGGACGCCACTCTAGCGAGTGGAGCTCGTTGGTGTCGTGCGTCACCGTGTCTGGAGGGACTTCTACTCTATAAAGATACACCGTCCCAAACCGCCGCGGTCCATGTATAATAAGTCGGCCTATTTCGCGGAGGGTATCAGGGCGGACACTAATGCCAGTCTCTTCATGTAGCTCGCGAGCAGCCTCGTCCTGCGGGAGGGCTGCGCCTTCAGCATTGCCGCCCGGAGGTACGATTTTGCCTTCGAACAGCTTGCGTGCCTTACGGCCAACTAGGAGCTCGGGAGCGTTCTGGCCAGTTGGTTGGCGAGTGACAAGGATGAGATTCTGGCTGATGAGCTCAGGGTTCATCTTCTCATTATAGCATAAAAGGTACTAAAATGCAAATTTTAGTATAATGGATGCATGAACACGCTACAATTTGCCGATTTCCTCCAGCAAAAAGGCGAGGAATTGTACCGCGACATGCCATGGCGCGAAGACACCAGGCCGTACTATGTGCTGGTAAGCGAGCTGATGCTGCAGCAGACGCAGGTGCCGCGAGTGGTGCCGAAGTTTGCGGCGTTTATCGCCGCATTTCCCGATGAAACGGCGCTCGCAGCGGCCAGCCTCGCCGATGTACTGAAGCTGTGGCAGGGTCTAGGCTACAATCGCCGAGCGAAGTTTTTGCATCAGGCGGCGCAGATGATTGTGAATGAATATGGCGGCCGATTCCCGGAGAACGAGGTGGATATACTGCGGCTGCCGGGTGTGGGCAAGAACACTGCCGGTGCCATACTGGCCTACGCGTTCAACCAGCCGGCGATATACGTAGAAACCAATGTACGCACCGTTTACATCCACCACTTCTTTGCAGACAACTTTGCGGTGGACGACAAAGAAATCATTGAGCTGCTAGAGGTCACCATCAACCGCGACAACCCTCGGGCGTTTTACCAAGCCCTCATGGACTACGGCAGCTGGCTCAAAGTTCAAGGCGTGCGCAATACCGCCCAAAGCCGCCACTACAAAAAGCAGTCGCCGCTCCGGGGCAGCGTGCGCGAGGTGCGCGGCCAAATCATCAAGCAACTCAGCAGCGGGGACATGGATGAGGTCGAGCTACGCCGCTTGGTCGGGGCTGACGAACGGTTCGACGCCGCACTTGCCGGTCTAGTGCGCGACGGACTGATTACCCTAACAAACACGCATGTTCATTTGACTAAATAACCGCCAGCCTCGATAATAGAGCTATGCGTAAACTCCTGTACATCGCGCTTGCCGCACTCCTTGTTGCTCTGCCTACTCAGCCGGTTCGTGCTGAGGGCGCGCTGATACTGACCGACGCGCAGATATTTGGCATTCAGGAAAATTGCCGCGTATCCAAGGCGGCGCTCGCCAAGCTGTATACTGCCGACAAGCTCCTGCGCATCAACCTCGCGCAGCGCTACAAGAACATCTCTATCCGCCTCATGGCACCTCTGAATAGTCGGATTGCACTGAACGGCCTCGATGGCGTGGAGCTAAACAAAATCACCGTGGCTTACAACCAAGCCGTCGACGGGTTTACCGGCGCATACAGCATCTACGATGCGACGATCGACGCCGCACAAAAGACTGATTGCGTCAAAGATCCGGTAGCCTATTACCAAAAAATCGAACAAGCCCGCGCCGAGCGCCGCAAGGTCTATCAGACGACTCAGCAAACCAATAAGCTTCTCGACGATTATAAAGCCGCCTTTGAGGTATTTGCCGGCACGGGAGTATCGTCATGAGCGACGAGCCGCAGATTACTCCTCCTCAAGACATCGCCGCTGGGCCATCGCATCAGTTTTTTTGGATGATTATGGCAACGATCGGCACGGCGCTGGTACTCATTGTTGTAGCGATGGCGATGTATGTCAACAGTACGGCAAGCGAACTCGACCTTAGCCGGCCGTCGTTTCAGGCGGTCCGCAGCCAGGCTGACAAAGACGGCGATTCGCCGACCTATCCGTCAATGGGCGCGCTCGACAAAGCCTCGCTCGACAAGTTCCGCATTATGTACAAAGAGCAGTATGATAAGGCCGTGGGCGTCAACGGCTTTGCCAGTGATGCCCTCAGCGATAAGGCGCTGGAGCTGCCAACGATTGAGCAGTAGCGGCTAGCGCTTGGCCTTAGGCGTCTGCATGAGCGGGGTGGCAGGGTTGAGGCCGAGCTCGATGCGGCTGTTTTCAAAGGCATCCAGAATACGTCGTCGCAGCTCGGCACTGACAGACCACTGGTCCGAGGGCTGTACTTTGCCGCTGACGATAAGTTCGACCGATACGGCGCTGATATCGCCAAGCATGACGTAGCGCGGCGCTTCGATGATTTTGGGTTGCCACTCGGCCTCGCTCGCCATTGCTTCGCCGATTTTGTCGATGATGCGGGCGGCCTTGTCGATGTTGGTGTCGGGTACGACGGCGATTTTGACGCGGGCAACGCTATAGTCCATGGTTTTGTTAATGACGTGCTGAATCATGCCGTTGGGGAAGTAGTGGACATTGCCTTCGACATCGCGCAGTACAGTCGAGCGGCCGCCGATGCGCTCGACCGTGCCGCCGAAGCCGTCGATTTCGATGACGTCGCCCACGCGGTACTGGTTTTCCGACACAATGAACAGCCCGGACAGGAAGTCGCGCACCAACGACTGCGCGCCGAAGCCGACAGCCACACCCACGATACCGGCGCTGGCAAATATCGGCGTCAGCTGCTCCATGGTGAAGAACAGCCGGGCGAAGCTAATCGCGCCCATAAGTACTACCAGCACGCGCCAGATGTTGGCAAAGAGGCCTTTGAGGGTATTGCGGCGCTTCTCGAGGTCTTTCTTGTGCAGCTTGTGGCGATAGGCGCGGGTGACAAAAAAGCTCGTCAGCCAGGCAATAAACTGCGCACCAAAGATAAACAGTAGTGCCGAAATAACGAGAATAATAAGACTGCTCGTGACAATCTCTTGCGTCGTCTGAGGAATATCGTTCATGGTTACTAGTGTAGCAGTTCTTCTGAGCGCGGGCTATAGCTGGACGGCACCTTCGCGGTAGACGATGATGGAGTGGTCGGGCTTGATGCCAATGATAGTCGAGGGTGGATGTCCAGACAGGTCACCGCCATCGACGTAGAAGTCAACGGCGTCGCCGAAATACTCCTCGGCCATGCCGATGGTTGTCGATGTCGGCTCGCCCGGGGCGTTGGCGCTGGTGGTCATGAGCGGACCAGTGCGTTGAAGTAGTGCCTGAAGCTCTGGCTTGTCCGGGATGCGTACCGGGATGGCGTCGCGGCGTTGCTTGAGGTAGGGCGCGACATTCGCGGCATCCAGTACGACGCTGAGCGCGGCTGGCCAGTAATGTGCGACCGTCTCTAGCTGCCGACTTGCAAAGCCAAGCTCGATGAAGCTCTCTACACTCGGCCCAATCATCGTACCTGGGGCTAGCTCGCGCGGTTTGGTGGCATAGAGACGCTCGACTGCTGTCTGCGAACTCGCCTTGGCAACCAGACCGTAGACAGTGTCGGTCGGGATGACACCCACTGCGCCCTGTTCAAGTCTAGCTAGCAGCTCGGGGTCGGATAGTGAAGTGAAGTGCTGCGGCATGACTAAGCGCCTGCCTTGGCCCAGGCCGTCTGTGTCATGGAGATGCTGGGGGTGACCTCGAAGTCATAGGGGTCGCTGGCTGGCTTCGTCTGGGCGTAGTAGTAGCCAAGCGTGGCAATCATCGCTGCATTGTCGGTGCAGAGCGACATCGGTGCGTACTCGATGGCGATGGGCAAGCGCTCCGTCAACATGTGGCGTAAATCTTGGTTGGCCGCAACGCCGCCGGCGATGACCACCGATGCGGGTTGGTACTCTTGGTACGCGGCAACGGTCTTGTCGACGAGCGTTTCGTTGGCAACGCGCTGGAAGCTGGCGGCGAAATCGCGGCGTTGTTGCTCGCTCAGGAGCGGTGCCAGCTGGTGCGACGGGAAGGTGAAATCCTTGCCGACGGCTGCTTGGACGGTCCGCAGCACAGCAGTTTTCAGGCCGGAAAAGCTGAAGTCGTAGGGGTTTTGCATGCGGCTCTTGGGGAAGTTGTAGGCAGTTGGGTCGCCCTCAAGCGCAGCCTTAGATATGGACGGCCCACCAGGGTACGGCAAGCCAATGATTTTTGCGACTTTGTCGTAGGCCTCGCCCACGGCATCGTCCTGGGTCTGGCCCAGCAGTTCGTAGTCGCCATGGCCATGGAACAGCACCAACTGCGAGTGGCCGCCGCTGACGATAAGTGCGAGAGTAGGAAAGGCTGGCTGCTGCGAGGGGAGTACGAGTGTGCCGCCCTCGGATTGCTCAGTGAGGAAGTTGGCATAGACATGCCCTTCGACGTGGTGAATGGCAGAGAGCGGCTTGCCCTTCAGGATAGCCAGGGTGCGTGCGGCGAGTGTACCGACCAGCAGTGAGCCGATTAGCCCAGGCGCGTACGTCGCAGCGATGGCGTCGATGTCATCCCAAGTGCAACTGGCTTCGTCGAGTGCTTGGGTGACAACGGGGTTGATGGCCTCAATATGGCTGCGCGCGGCGATTTCCGGGATGACGCCGCCATGGTGGGCGTGGATATCGATTTGCGACACCACGACATTCGAAAGAAGCCGCCGGCCGTCTTCGACCACAGCGGCAGCGGTCTCATCGCAGCTGCTTTCGATACCAAGGAGTTTCACTGCGGTATATTATAGCGTCAGATAGAGGAGATGTCGAGGCTTGACTCACTTTCACCCTTGCCGTCATGCTGAGCTACAGTACAATTAAAATCTCTCCGTCTTACGGGCTTGAAGGTATAATAATATCCATGAAACCTGGAAAACTAAAAATCGATGGTGTTACGCTACAGCCGCATGAAGTTGCAACTTTAGATTTTCTCGTATCTGCAGGTAAGACCGTCAAACTCGTACCGACTACGTTTCACTATAAGACAGCCGACATACGTATGGATGGCAGGGTTTGGGAAATCAAATCGCCAAAGAGTGCCGGTAAATATACCATTGAGCACGCAATAGAGGCCGCAAGTAAGCAGTCAGAAAGTGTGATTCTTGATTTGCGTCGTTCAAAGATGCCGGAACAAAAAGCGCTTGCAAAAATTGAGCGTGAACTAAAATTTCGTAGCAAATTAAAGAGACTTCTTGTCATCACTAAAGACGAGCGGCTGCTTGACATGAAAAAGCCTGTTTGATAGCATAATAGGTAGAAAGGCGCACAACCCCATGTCGGATGACTAGGGGACGCGTCTTTTGCTTTATGTGTTCGCATTTTTTGCGACGAAAGAGCGTTCGAAAACAGTCTATCTTCTTATTATAACACATTTATGAATATCTTGTCAAATTATACGACTATGTAGCATGAGCTGGACGGGCTATTGAGTAGTGGAGAGTTGCAAAAAATACGATAGTATTATTAAATATACATATGTCTAGTGCAAGAGTTTTTGAGTATCCAAATGCACCACTTAATGTGCCTGCCCTTGAAGCGCTTGAAGCCATGAATGGTGGTGTCGCTCCCGATAGTCTGCGAGACCAGATATTAGCCGCACCTTTTAGTGACGATTTATCTGGACTCCGCTTGTTTGGCCAACAATGGAGCGAGCCTGATTTACATGGATGGAGGGAATGCTCGCAGCCAAAGAAAAAGATTGGTGAGTATGTCGAAGCCTGTGGGTTCAAGGTGCCCAAACGCTATGAGACACTAAAAGAAGCGCTAGGGACAGTTGAACAAGGCAATACTATAGTGGTACGGAGCGAACATCCTTGGGAATACGACACATTTAGCGGTCTGCTTGAGAGCTATCGTATAGACAGCAAAGCATTAGGCCGTGAACGCCATGACTTTATTAAAGCTATCAACAGAGGAGCAAGCGAAGACGATATCCTGTATGCAGCGAAACGGGATGGACTAGGAAAGCGTCCAATCCAACGCTATCTAAACTTCGTGGGTAAAAGTATCGACGAATACTGCGATGAAATGTCGTTTTCGTTTTGGGAGTATACCTCAGGACGTAATATCGCAGTTGTCGCTGATGATGCGATTGATGGCAGATATCATATTACTGCCCATGGGGCGGGCGGAAGAGGTGGGGCGTGTGGGGGTATATTCAACGCGGACGGCATGCCATTTAGCACTATCGATGCTGAGGCTGATTCACTTACTGTTCACATGCCCCCAGGTAAAATTGCTGAACTAGTCGGTACGTACGAAAATATAAGGAGCTTACCGGCTTTTTCGGAGCGCCAGTGTCCCATTATGGAGATACAGATTGACGACAACGGTGGCGTTTGGTTCTTGCAGTATCATGCATCACGTCCATTCCGACCTAATATGCATCGCCTCAACCCAGCAGACTACCCCGAGCAAGATGGTTGGCTGAAGGCTGAGGCCGTACGTGGCGCGATTGGTACATTTGTTACATTGCGAGCAGCCTTATGGTATCCAGACCGTTACGACCCTACGATGGATTATTCGGAAGACGCATCATTTGATATGCATCATGATACTGGCTTAAGTGAGCTTCAGGCCCGTAAGCGTGCGGCATACTTCAGTACGCAAACTGCGAAAGGGCTGTTTCGCAATATGGCAGACGGAAGCCACGAATTACGTAGCAGGTGGTTCAAACCGAGCGGCTCATTGGCGATTGGTAGAGTTGGATATGAGCGTCTTATCCCTCGTGAGAAAAAGGATGTTTTGCTAGAAGGGGTCAGGCAAGGGCATATGGGGAGGTTTGCTATTGATGTTGCTTCGGACGGTCTGAGCGGCTTCGTGCGGCTTAATCAAGATGTCGAGCAACCAGACTTTGAAAGGCCCATTTAGCCATTTTTCATTCAGTAGTTGTCTAGGAATTAGTCGCTGGCCTTGACTGCCTTGCGGCCGATGGTGATGAGGTGGCGGTCGCGGTAGCTGAGCAGCGCGTCGTGGCTGATGCCATGGCGCTTGATGAAGTTGCTCACGCGCTCCGAGCCGATGTAGTGCGGTAGGCTGACATAGCTGGCGCCTTGCTCATAAAGCGTGGCGGCATCTTCGTAGCTGGTGGCATGGCAGACGAAGCTGACCTTGGGATTGTGCTTGCGTAGGTAGCGCAGCGTGACGAGGTTGGTATCGAGCGCGTCGAGCGTACTGACGACCAGCTCGGCCTGGGCGGCACTGATTTCCTCGAGGAATTCTTCGTCGGTCATGTCGCCGAAGGCGTGGCGAATGCCTTGCTCTTCCAGGTGCTCGATGATTTCCGGGTTATAGTCGACAACCAGGTAACGCTGGTCCATTTCGCGGAAGGCTTGGACAAATTCGTGCCCGCCTTTGTGATAGCCAAAGAGGATGATGGGGTGGGTGGCGTGTTTTTGCTTCTCGCTGCGCGTGGTCTTGCGTTCAAAGTGCTTGAGGACGTTTTCGAGTAGGCGGTAGAGCCTATCGTCGTACTTCATCATATAAGTCGACAGGCCGATGGTGATGAGCGCCACCAGTGTAGTGATAGCCACGGCGCGCTCCTCGACCACGCCCGAAGCAGCCGCAAAAATAACCAGGATGATAGAGAACTCGCTAATTTGGCTAAGGTGAATCGCTGCCTTAAACGACGTCAGCCGCGTATAGCGCAGCCAGCCGAGCGACGCCATAACAAACAGCGGCTTGCCCAGCATGACGATAGCCGAGAGAATGAGCGCTGGCACGAGGCTCTCACGAATGGCATCGAAGGTGAAGAGTTCGCCAAGTGTCACAAAGAACAGCACGATGAAGAAGTCGCGCAGTGGCTTGAGCTTGGCAGCCATTTCGGTGGCGTACGGCAGCCCAGCGAGGGACACGCCAGCAAACAGTGCGCCAACTTCATGCGAGAACCCGGCGACGTCGAACAGGCTGGCGACGCTGAGGCCCCAGCCGATAGAGAAGAGGAAGAGCATTTCGCTGGAATGTGCGAGCAGCTTGCCGATGCGTGGCACCACCTTGCTCCCCATGATATAAAGGCCGACGCCGAGCAGTACAGCCTTGACTGCCAGCATGCCGATGACGCCTGGGTCGGTCTGTCCGCTGGCGAGCATGGCGACCGCCACGAGCGCCAGCGTTGCGACGACATCATCGACGAGGATGACGCCGATGGCGATTTGGCCGTAGAGCCGCCCTAGCTCGTGCTTGTCGCTGAGGACTTTAAGGATGATGATGGTCGAGCTAAAGAAGAGCGCAATGCCCAGGAAGATGGCTGACATTTGGTCAAATCCGAGGAGCAAGCTGGTGCCATAGCCCAGCGAGCCGACGAGCAGCAAGATTGCTCCGGCAGTAACAAGCGACACTTTGCCAAGGCTCTTGATGACGCCGGCGTTGAGACCGAGCCCAATGATAAACAGCAACAGGGCGATGCCGATTTCACTAAATGTTTCGAACGCCTCCTTGGCGTGCACGATATTGAGCACGCTCGGGCCGACCAGTATGCCAGTCAGGATATAGCCCATGATGAGCGGCTGCTTGAAGAGCCGCATAATCATCGCGATAACTGCCGCGATGGCGATGACCAGGCTGATTTGGGTAAATATCGATAATTCCATAAAGCTAGTGGTTACATATATTGTACTATAGGTATGTGACAGATACGACACTCAACCCCGACGACTTCGTTATCACGCGCCGGCGCAAGAAGTATAAGTTCGCCAAGTTTGCCAATGCCGAAAATTGCTTCGAGCTCGCTGAATGGACGCCTCGGCCCATCGACTGTATCGAGATAGGCGCGGGTACTGGGCTGTTCAGTGTCGAGCTGGCAGCACGCCATCCGGAGCAGACCTACCTAGCGCTCGATGTCAAGGCCGACCGTTTGCAAAAGGGTGCCTATGCCGCACTGGAGCGCGGCCTCACGAACATCTTCTTTGTCCGGGCGCGTGCCGACCAGCTAGAGCAGGTCGTTCCTGCGGGCTCGGCGCGTACCATATGGGTAACATTTGCCGACCCATTCCCGCGTAGCCGCAGTGCCGGCCGGCGTATGACACACCCGACCTACCTTGCCAAATATGCCGCCAGTCTGAGCTCCAAGGGCAGGCTGCTTATCAAGCACGACAACCGCGAGTTTTTCCAGTGGACGCTTGAGCAACTGGTCGCGCAGCAGTGGCGGCTGGAAGAGCTAAGCTTCGACCTGCCAGACAGCGAATTATCTGATGAATACAAACTACCGACCACCTACGAAACACGCTGGCACGCCGAAGGCCGCACCACGTATTTCGTGGCAGCAACTAAAGCAAAGGAGTAACTATGCAAATAGCAGATTACAGCAAACAAGCCCTCACGACCCTCGGCGGCCAGCATGCCTACGGCGACATCACGCCCGACCTGATGTCGCAGGTATTGGGTCTGGTGGGCGAGAGCGGCGAGGTTGCCGAAAAGTTCAAGAAGCTGCTGCGCGATAGCGGCGGTAAGCTGCCGGCTGAGACCAAGGCCGAGCTGGTCAAGGAGCTCGGCGATATCCTGTGGTATGTCAACTCGGTCGCGCACCTTATCGGCTCCAGCCTCGAAGAAGTGGCTCGCCTCAACAACGAAAAGCTCGCCAGCCGCCAGCAGCGCGGTGTGATAAAGGGGAGTGGGGATAATCGGTAAAGCATACCCCATACCCGGCTATCGTACCTCAGTCTTTCCTTCACCACCGTGCCGCCCTAGAGAATCTTGAGACATGTCTCAGGAATCTCTAGAGACGGCAGCGAGGTTGTCAGTGGTTCAGGAAAGACTGAGGTGCGATAGCCGCTTGCGACTGTCGAGGAGGCTCGCTTGATGCATCCTCGACGGCTCTGCCTTCCCGGCAGAGCGAGACCAAGATATATCTGCAACTAGCGGTCGAGCGCGCCTGAGAGGATGCATCAAGCGAGCCTCCGAACGGAATAAACGCTGAGATTGCTACTTCGTAAACTTATCCCGAATCTGCATCAATATCGTCCAGCCAATAGCGACACCGATAGCCGCAACCACCAGATAACCGAAGCCATAGCCTGGCGTGAGCATACTAACGACGCCGAGCACAATGCCCAGGAGCGAGAGGTAGAATAGTAGATTCCAGCCAGACTTTTGCATGGCTTTGAGCTTTTGGATGGCTGCGAGCAGGGCCACGCCTTCGACGATGGTGATTGCAAACATGATATACCACTGCATACTCACACTGGCAGCACCCGTGTAGCCGATGGCTCGGTAGAAACTATCGAGTTGAGACACAGCATGTACCATTTGCCACATTTGGTAGGCGCTAATGAGCGTCAATACGCCGCCGACTCCTGCGAGCCACCACGAGTTTTCGGCAAGCCATTTACGTGTGTTGTCGGGAAGTTGTACAGGGTTCTTGGTATCAAAGGTCTCGTAGGCCCACTTCTCGATGCCGGCTACCTGCGCTTTGGCTGTTGCTTTCGTGTCCTTTGGTGTTGACTGCTCGCTCATCGCACCTCCTTGTTGGTTGATGCCTTTATCATACTCCCGGGATGAGAGGGTGTAAATAGCTCGTTTTCACTAGTCGCTTTTACGCAGCCTGAGGCATGGTCCCGGGATATTCGTCTCCGATAGCGGCGCGAGCGGCAGCGAAGTGGGCGGCATAGTTTATCGATACGCCACCTCGTTGACCGATACCTTGCAGGTCTTTAAGGTGGCTTTGTCGGGCGGTGTGAGCGATATAGGCAAGTCCATGCGCCAGCGGACCCAGCCGCCGTCTGACCCGCGGTCGCACTGCATCGGTGCCTTTGCTGCCAACCTCGCTGAGCGGAATACGGTCACCAAACAGGGTCTCGTAGGTGTACGTGGCCTTGGCGGCTGTATCGAGCAACTGCAAGTGATGCGCCAGCTCGTAGATATCATGCAGCAGTTCGTCGCCTGGCTCGGGTGTATGCGCGATGAGGGCGTTCATACGCCGGATGGTGTCGGGTGCAAGGCCGCGCAAAGAGTCTTCGTAGTGGAAGTACCGTACTGCGCGTTCGTTGTGGCGGTCAAGGTCGGTTTTGGTGCCCGAGGGAATATCTCCCACTGGTGTAATGCCTGCTCTATGCAGGTCGCGGTGGACATGCTCGCCGATGTCATGCGTGCCCAAGGTGAGCGCGAGGAGGCTGATTTGCTCGTTGGTCAGAGCAAGTACGGTTGGGTTGGGCGTGTCGCTCTGTGCCTCGGCGTTGAGAACTTCGGCCAGAAAGTGAGCCAGTTCAAGCTGGTGGCCTACAGCATCAAGGTCGCCACCGAGGTGGCGTCGTGCGGCTTGTTCGACGTGTTCGCGTATGAGGAGCTTGTTGCCTCGACCCCGCTGTCCAAAGTGGATACCAAAACGTATTGGCTGTCGTGACATTTCGGCTCCGTACTTATCGTAGAATGGCTGGATAGCGTCTTGCACTGACACAGCCTCTCCAGTGACTGTTGGAGTAGTAAGTGCGAGGAGGTCAGTAGTTGTCCAGAGTTTGATGGGCGTATGAAGGCGCTCAGACATGAGGTTATTTTAGATGTTTTACCGCATACCGTCAAGTGAGGCGGCTTCGCAGCCAGCCGTCGATATCGCCTGCACCCATGGCGAGGACGAGTTTGCCGGCGTGCCGAGCTTCTTCGATAGTGTGCCAGAGCGCGTCGTCTGGTTCAGCGGTACGGACCTTGTCAGCAATCTGGCTCGATAGTTCCCCGGGCGTGAGTACTTCCAGCTCCGGGTTCTCGCGGCTGAGGTATGTCGGCAGCCAGTAGACTGCCTCGGCATCGGCGAAGACCTCAGGCGTATACTCGTGCTGTATCTCATGCTGGCGAACATTCTGGTGCGGCTGATAGACGAGCACCACATGGTCGGACAGCTCGCGCGCCAGCTGCAAGGTCGCCTGAATTTCGGCCGGGTGGTGGCCGTAGTCGCTATAGAGGCCATCGGCCAGCTTTTCCATGCGCCGGCCCACGCCTGGGAAGGCATTGATAGCCGACACGATAGCGTGGTAGCTAGCGTCAGGGAAGAGTTGTCTGACGGCGCGCTCGACCAGGAAGGCATTCTGGCGGATGTGCAGCCCCGGCAGATGAATATGCTCGACATGCGTCGAATCGTCAAATGTCTTCACATCGCTACTAATGCTCGGCCTGCCCAGCGCTTGGTAATCGCGCTCCCACATGAGGGTCGCGCTCGACTGCTCGATGAAGCTCGTGAAAGCCTGCTGATAGTCCTCGGGTGTCGGATAGGTATCCGGATGGTCGTAATCGATGCTGCTAATGAGCGACAGCTCGGGCGTATAGTGCAGGAAGTTGCGGTCGTACTCGTCGCATTCATACACGAAATACGTGCTACCTGGCGTATACTCGCCGCTCGGTCCGAAGCTGGTCGTCGTACCTATAGAATAGCTCACCGGGATACCTAGCTGCTTGAATGTCCAGACGAGTAGGGCGGTCGTCGTTGTCTTGCCATGTGTACCGGCGCAGGCAATCATCTGCAGGTTCTTCTCGTCGATGATGCGCGCCAGCAGCCCGTCGCGCTTGAGGCACATAATGCCTAGCTCGTGCGCAGCTGAGAGTTCGGGGTGCGTGCTCGGCAACGCAGCCGTGTAGACGAAGTAGTCGATGGGTTCGCGGGCGTGCTGCTGGCGCAGGAACTCGCCAGTCTGCTCGCCGACGTGCACGCTGACACCGCGGCGCATCAGTGCTTCAGTGCCCGGCGACGCTTCGCGGTCCGACCCCACCACCGCATAGCCTGCTCCCAGCGCAATCTGCGCCAGCGGTCCGATCCCCACGCCACCGATGCCAGAGAAGTAGATTCTCATACTGTCTCCCAGTATACACTACAGAGACCGCATCGTAGTGCTTCTCTGCGGCACTAGCGGGCGCTAGCTGATATTCTGAGGCCTGACGTTGTGCTATATGGTATATAGCACAACGTCGCCTCGGAAATCACAGCAAGCTGTCATTTCGCTCGCCTCCTTGTGTTATAATCATAAACAATTATGTGGGGTGGAACGTCGACAGTTGACCGTCGCCAGGTCAAGCGGAATATCAAGCGGTTGAAGCGCATCAAGACGTGGCAGCTGGTGCTGCTGCTTATCTTGGCGTTTGCGGTGACGGCGACGTTCCTGCGCATCAACAACGTCGGCATGCTTGAGCGCCGCAAGGCTGTCGAAGTCGCCGACAAGGTGGGCGATGAGGACGCGCTCGAGGAAAGATTGTACGAACTACAACGCTACGTTTCGCAGCATATGAACACCAGCACCGGTGATTTCGACCTGACAGCTACCTATGACCGCGACGTCAAGGCTATCCTCGACCAAGCCGAAGAGGCAAATAAGAAGTCCAACAGCACCATCTGGAACAAGGCCGCCGATGAATGCTTCAAGCAGCACTATGGCGACTGGACAGGGTCGGTGCGCTGTATCGTTGAGAAGCAGAAGCAATTTCCCACAAATACTCCTGTGACCGAAATAGCCACGCCTGACCCGCTGCTCTATCGCCACAATTTCTTGGCGCCGGCCTGGACGCCCGACTTTGCCGGCTGGTCTATTGTGGCGTGTCTGGCGCTTCTCTTGACCATCGTGATGCGGCTGGTTGCGCTTGCTGTCTTGCAGCTACTGCTCCGCCGGCGTTATCAGCGAATTTGACGCTCAAAAGTGTTGACAGGGGCCACCAGAGGCGGTAGGCTAAAGGAGTAAAGCTAATAGGAGGTAAAGATTATCATGGCTTACAAGCACACCAACTCGAAAGGTACAACATACTACCTGCACAAGACCGAAGTTACTCTGCGCGGCGGCAAGCCACAGACCATCTACTTCTTCGCCAAGGTAGAAAAGAACGAAAAGGGTGAACCATGCGACCTGCCAGAGGACCGCATCGTCAAGGAAAACCCACGCAACGGCTTCCTGACCGTCTCAAAGAAGAAATAGACTTGCGATAACTATAAGCGCCATGGTACCATAAGGGTACAAACAAACAGGTGCCAAATAGCCCCAACGGGACGTCCGAAGGGGCTTTTTGTTTGCCTGAAGGGGGCCGGGGAGCGGCAGATATTGACAAAATGCTTATATTTGTGATATAATAGGAGTATGACTAGTACTCAAGTACTTGTGAAATCGGCGGAACGCTTCGCCTACCCTACTGCGGCTGCTGATGTGCTTAGGCATGCAGGCCGTATTGCCGCCGCCGCGCTTGATGAGGGCGAGGCTCGTGTGGGTGCATGGACCGACCTGCAGGGCGGCTCCGGCGAGAGCTTGGCCCGCGAGCAGCTACCGTATTGGGCCAGGGATCTGGATATCAGGGACGCCGAGCGTCCGCAAGTTGTCGAGCTATTTGACCGCCTCAATCTTCCGGAGCTTACACAGGTTTCGGTGCGGGCTATGCTCAAGGACGATCGCCAGGAGCTGGCAGATCGACTCGTTGGGCTGGTCGAGGGCACTTACCATCCGCAAGTATTGATGGCAGCTGGCGTAGACTATGCGAGGTTCGGGTTTGCAAGCGAGCGAGAAGCGTTTGCCTATGGGGAGCGCCTCCAGGCTCTTTACGAGGCTATCCGGAAGCGGCCGTTTTATGGCGCACTACAGCAGCTGACTACCGTCGAGCATGCCCTGCACATCCGAGCTAACGACCGCAGCAAAGGACGGCAGCTATTCGTCGTGTATGACACCGAAAGCGCCAAGCTCCGGACGCACAGCGAGTGCACCCGGTAACGCTAAGGAGCTGGCGGGTCGTAGAGGATTGACAGCACATTTTGGTGGGGCTGGTTGGGATCGAACCAACGACCAACAGGTTATGAGCCCGCTGCTCTAACCCCTGAGCTACAGCCCCAACCAAAAAGTTATGTCAATCATGTACCAGTATACCCCATACCGACCGTTTCGACTACTGGTCGTTTTGGGGTACAATATATACGATGAATAAGCATATGCTGCAACTGCGGCGTCTGATCTACCATGTCAAACACCGCTACCTTACGCTCAACAGCGTCGTGATTGCTATCGCGGCGGTGATTGCGCTGGGCTGGGCGTGGGGGTCGGTGTCGGTGATGCAGCGCAACTATGCCTTGCAGCGCAGCCTCGATGCCAAGCAGCGCAACCTGACCCTTATGGAGCTCGAAGTCGAAATGCTTGGCTACGAGAAGCAGTACTACGCCAGTGCCGAATACCAGGAGTTGTCGGCGCGTGAGCACCTGGGCCTCGCCAATAAGGGCGAGAAAGTGTTGCTGCTCCCGCCAAACAGCCAGGAGGCCAAGCAGTACGGCGAAAAGGCAAGCGCTACGACTCCCAAGGCGGCCCCGCCGAGCAATACCGAGCAGTGGCTCGACTTCCTGCTGGGCAGTAATGCGGCGAGTCGTAATTGACAGACCGTATCTATAGTGTATAAAGTATTGACTTATAGTAGTATATATGCTAAAATGCTATTATGATCGGCTCAGACGAATATCGACGCAAAGTGCAGGTCGCCACCAGTAGTCGTACGAATGGTGGCGTAACTGATGGAGCGCGTATTCGCCGATATATGTTGTCGTCCGATGCGCAGGCGGCGAAGGTGCGGGTAATCGACATTGTGCACCCTCGCCCTACACCAAAGCATCACTCGGCATACCTTGGCAAAAAGCCGGCAAGCATAAGGAGAGTCATACAATGATAGTTGCACAAATACGTGAAATAAGTCTCATAGACAGCAAAATCGCCGAACTCCATGATATGCTTGACACGCTTTATCGTAAGCGTGCCGAGATCGTCGGGCATGAGCATACTGGAGGTGTGGCGAACGAGAACGACGAAGCAGAGACGATACTGGATGCGCTTATCGATCTGGATAGCATCGACTTGAGCGTAGCAGCAGGCAGTCATACAGGGCTGTAAGCCTCTTGCCCTTGCCTCTCTCGGCTGTATTTGGTATACTTATGTAAGTATCGCGGGGTGCAGGGTAGCCCGGTCAGCTCCGCGTAGACTACATGAGCTCATAACTTTGGTTATGGGGGAGTGTCGTATCGACCGGCATTACAACTCAAGTATCGCGGGGTGGAGCAGCCCGGTCAGCTCGGTTGGCTCATAACCAACAGGTCGCAGGTTCAAATCCTGCCCCCGCAACCAAGAAAAGAGTCAGTCCTTTAGGACTGGCTTTTTTCCTGCCAAGATGAGTAACTCGTAAAAATAACACCTTTCAGAGTGAACCTTATATTCCCTATACTCCCAGCTCTCAGCTCGGAGTCTTCATACGCTATGTGACTTTTTGTAAAATCTATGCTATTATATAAATATTATTAGATAAGGAGTCGCATGATGAATATGGAGCAGAATCGGTTTCCGCGAAACGAAGAGGAAGTGCAAGTACCGAGGAGAAGCAGGCGAGTTACCTTTAGTAGCCTAGCGGCTATGAAGACCGAAATGGATCGTCGTCGTGCAGTGCGCCTTCGAGCAAAAGAAGATGCGCGCCGAGCGCAAAGTGACAATGATACACCTCAATGGGAGAATTATCCGCCCCGGCGGTCTCTATAGGGCGAGGTTCCCAGACAAGTATGGGATGCTTTTTGCGTTGGGGCAACTACTCTCGTGATGAGGTATAGGCTATACTAGAACTATGCACGAGCACGCAGATCACGGCCATATACATCATGCGCATCATCAGAGTCACGTGGTGATGGCAGCAAGCGCGACGCTGCACTGCCTGGTAGGGTGCGCTATTGGCGAAATCGCCGGGATGGTGCTGGGAGCGGTGTGGAATCTATCAAACGGTGTAACGATTGCGCTTGCTATCGCGCTCGCATTTGTCTTTGGGTTTGGCTTGTCTATGTTGCCGCTTGTCCGCGCAGGCATCAGCCCTGCTGTGGCGCTGCGTACTGTGGCTGCGGCCGATACGCTATCTATCGCGACTATGGAGTTGGTCGACAATCTCGTTATGGCTGTCATCCCCGGGGCTATGAATGCCAGTTTGGTCAACCCGGTCTTTTGGTTAAGTATGCCGGTGTCGCTGGCGGTAGCATTTATGGCTGCGTGGCCGGTCAATCGTATGTTGCTTGAGCGTGGCAAGGGGCATGCTCTTACTATGGCAAAGCTGGATCATGCGCACCATTCGCATGGCAGCGAAGTGAAGTACATCGTTACAGGCCTTGCATGTTTTATGATTGGCGGGCTGCTCGTAGCAGTTGCGGCGCATAGCTTTGACAGCGCAGAGCTGCAGCCGGCGCAGTCGCACCACATGAAGTAGGCTCAGCCGGCGAGCTTGCCGGCGGCGATGCGGATTGCCTCGCTCCAGCTCAAGAAAGCGTGCGGCAGACGCGCTAGGTCCTCGGCGGTCATGCCAGCCTGGAGTGCCAGCGCAACCTCTTGGATCATGTCTTCGGCGCCGGGTGCAACGATGGTGCCGCCAAGCAGCAGACCTTTCTTGTCGGCAATGAGTTTGACAAAACCGCGGGCAAAGTCGTTGGTATTGCTTCTGGCAATCATAGACAGCGGTGCAACGGCCTGCACAGTGGCGAGGTCGCGCTTGATGCAATCGTTTTCGGTGAGGCCGACCGAGGCAATAGCAGGGGAGGTGAAAGTGATGCGCGGAATGCCGAAGGTGTCGGCAGTTAGTTTATTTTTGTGCAGCAAATTGTGCGCAGCGACGCGGCCATGCAGCAAGGCAATTTGCGTTGGGCAATCACCAGAGGTGACATTGCCGGCAGCGTAGATGTGTTTGGCGCTGGTTTGCAGCTCGGCGTCGACCTCGATACCGGCGCGCGAGTAGGCGACCGAGGCGTTTTCGAGCCCCAAGTCGGTGGTTGGGGTGCGATTGGTCAGGAAGAGAATCTCGTCGGCATGCACCGTCTTGACCGTATTCCCTCTCGAGTAAGTGACGCGAACACTCGCGCCCCGTGGCTCGACCTGCACAAGCTGCGTTTGGGTAAGGCTGGTGATGCCAAAGCGCGTATCCAAGTGCTGTTCCATAAGCTCGCCGACTTCTACGTCTTCGTCAGGCAAAATGCGGGCCGACCGTTCTGCGAGGTAGACTTTGGTGCCGAAGGTAGCGAATAGCTGGGCGTACTCGACAGCGTTGCCGGTAGAGCCGACGATGAATAGGCTGCGCGGGATGCGCTTGTTTGTGAGGATGGTTTGCGGTGTTTGGTAGCGGATTGTCTCGATGCCGTAGACATCGGGCTGGTCGAAGTGCGAACCGGTAGCTATCAGGAAGTGGTGTGCGGTGAGGCGGCTGCGGTTGACGCTGATTTCGTGCGGCGTCAGGAAGTGCGCTGCGCCAGTGTAGGTCTTGATGCCGACCTTTTCGTAGTACTGCTGGTTGTCAGCGGCACCGGTGCGCTTGATGGCCTTGTCGCGCCAATTGAGGATAGCTGGGAAATTGTAGCCAAGCATCTGCGTACGAAGCCCGAAGCGCTCGCCGCGCCTGGCATCTTGGTAAAGATGTGCAGCCTGGAGCATGGCGTTTACTGGGATGTCACCCCAGTTGGGCGACTCGCCGCCAAAGGTCGCACCCTCGACGAGGGCCACCTTTTTGCCGGATTTGGCAGCAATAAGGGCCGCGGTGCTGCCAGCCGCGCCGCTGCCGATAACGATAAGGTCATAGTCTAGATTGGTTTTGCGGGCCATATGAGCCTCCTATAGTATGGTGTGTTGATGTTGATAAAAGTAGCCAGCTTCAGGGCAGAGCAGCGCGAGGACCTCGCCGGCTTTGCGGCGAATATCGCTTGATGTTACTTCGGATTTGCTTTCGAGCCATGCCTCAACGGATTTGCAGATGTGTGCGGCAGTATCGAGCGCGACGCCTTCGGCAAGCCGGACGCTGTAGCAGGCGGCTAGGACGCTGTCGTGGAGGCGCTGAATGTCAAACGGTGTCACCGCACTGGAGTGGCTGCAGATGACGTCGGCCATTACCACAGCCTCCCTACCGAGCCGGCACCAAGTACGATGTCGACATAGACATACGCGCCAAGTACCAGCAGCACGCTCCCGGCAAAGAACTGCAAGAACCGTTTGTTCGTTTCGCGCCAGTGCTGAATCCGAGCGAGGCTATGCCCGCCGCCCACCAGGAAGTAGATGATCCATAGCGGGAGGCCGGCGATAAGGACATAGAGCCCTAGGCCGCTCAGCTGCAAATGAACCGGCAAGCCAGCAAGCAGCAGAGCAGCGATGAGCCCTGGCGCGCTGATAAAGAGCAGCTCGGCTACCACGCTGCTCATCCCAAGGCTGAATGCTTCGGGTGCTTGCTTGGTGCGGCGCGCTCGCTTTTCGAGGAAGCGCGCAAACGGCCGCGGCAGCCACAGCACTGTTCCGCTATGGCGGTGCCGATAGTAAAATGCCCATACGGCGACACCTACGCCGACGGAGAGTCCCGAAGCGATAGCCCACGTAATAAGAGGGATCTCGCCGCCCGTACCGACGATCCGCTCGATCGCAAACAGCGCGCCAATGAGCAGCAAGACGATCATGAGGAGGACGCCAAGGATGAAGCTGCCGCTGAGTCGTAGCAGGCGAGCATGTGAAGCTTTTCTGCTAAGCGCGTGGCCGCTCATCACCGTAAACATACTGACGCTCAGCTGAAAGCTAGCGTGGACAGTCGCAGCGAGGGCGATGATGGCGAGTGAGTCAAGCTGTTGCATGTGTGTTTCTCGTAGTATTTTCCACGCTTAGTTTAGCATAGACGGTATGGGACATGCAAAGGAAAACATCGCCTTCGTCGTACGCAGGCTTCACGAAGTTGGCGGCTCGACTTTAGTGAGCGGTATCCCACCCTGCAGGAGGGGCGGTCGGCTCGCAGAGCTCGCCCCAGTAGCCGTAGGGGTTCGGCTCGTATCGCCAGCTCATGAAGCATATTTCTCTCCCTGCATAGCCTAAGGCTGCAGCTGTTTCTTTCGGCAATATGTCGAAGCCCCTGAGCGTTTCGCGTAAGGCAGGCGATAATATGTCATTCGGATGGGCGGTACTGGTATGCGGACTGTCTAAGTGGTTGTACCACGTGAAGTCATGAATTTCAGCATCTGGGAGATGGGGGTCGTTGGCAAGTCTGTCAATGGCGTGGCGCAATCGGTTGGTTTCGCGGCCCAGGCCGCTGGCCACTGTCTCGAGGACAAAAGCATTGGGTACGTACTTTTGTATTCCATCGTAATCTGTGACCAGTATATGTTTGATGTTGAGCGCGGCAAGGAATCCCAGCACGCGGGGAGATACCCCGCGATTTCTATCGACGCATGCGGCGTTCTCTCCAAACCCATTAATGTTATGCAGGTCGATGACGATATCATAGCCGGCACTTTGTTCTCGCACCTCAACAGCTCGGCGTTTCTCGTATTCGGACGCGCCTGGGTTGCCCGGAAATGCTCCGACAAGATTAGTATCGACGAAGCGTTGGTCGAGCTCACGGGCGCGCGGGTTGGCGATGCCGACGTCTACATTTGGAAGCGGCCGCTCTAGTAATGAATCGGCGACTCTGAGGGCTGCTTTTTCGTCGGGGTGAGTTCCGCCCCATACTTTTACTTTCGGCATATAGATGTATGGCTCGCTACTGTTTATACTGAAAATAGTATACCACTATAGACAAAATGGATATATAATGGCAAAAAGTATTGACATTTAATAACGCTTATGCTATATTGAATACATCACCACATAAAACAAACAAGGTAGCAACAAACAATGCAAACCCAAACAACCGCCACAACCGACCTTAGCAACTTTATCGACGAATCAGCTGCGAGCTGGAACCGTCAGCGCACTGCGGAGGAACTTCGCACCTTCATCGATACGCGTCATCGTTTGCTCGACGATATTGCACTTTTTGACTAAAACGCTCGTGCTGTGTGCTATAGTTGTAAGTGCGAGTCTATTTACTAGGAGGTTACAAGTGGGGGTACACGGACAACTTTTGCACTCATCAGCAGCGGCTTCACAGTCTGAGCGGATGGCGCTTTCACACAAACAACTATCTATTATTCGCCATGTGCTTGGCTATACGGCTGGCACGATTATGACAGTACTGGCAATGCGCAGCTTACTGATGCTGCTATCGGCCGGTACGGGCAATACCTTCGTCGATACAGTATACGCGGCCAGCAGCGCCTTTGCCTGGCCGTTTTCATTGCTGTTCGAGCCTGTCCGTCATGGGCAGTGGAACATCGACGTGGCCAGCTTGGTCGGCCTGATGAGCTATGCGCTTATCTTGATTGTCGCGATGCGCGTTACTGCGTACTTCGACGCCAAGCGCGAAGCATAAGGCCTCGTGCGCTATACACGAAAGCCGTCCTTGGTAAGGGCGGCTTTTGCGTGAGGCGCGGGCGAGTTACCAAAGTAAACCGGCCACCCAAGGAGTGACCGATTTGCTTTGGTGGCAGCGGCAAGGATATCTGTGCCATCTTCCGCTTGCTCATTCTGGCAAAAGCAAGACTCGCCAGAATTTCACTGCGCTACACGAACTTGCGACTCTTTTTCGCTAAAGCGAAAAAGTCCCAAGTTCAATCTGCAAATGATTACCATAGAAATAACCCCACGCGGTGGTGGGGTTATTTCTATGGTAGCAGCGACAAGGATTGAACTTGTGACCTTAGGCTTATGAGTCCTACGCTCTAACCAACTGAGCTACGCTGCCGTGTGTATTGTGATGCGCAATGTACGAGCCTGCTGGCTTATGAAGTAGAGTTGCTAGTTGGTCAGAGCGTCTACGCGAGAATTTATTGACGCCGAAGGCTCTCCAACTGAACTACGCTGCCTCGTCGGAATGGACTGGAGGTAATTATAGCAGAGGTACGGCGCGATTGCCAGAGCTCTATGATGTCCACACTCGAACGTAGTCCACGAGCATCTGGTAGTCGCTACCGTAGCGGGCCGGGCCGTAGCCGGAGCCGATGTTGAGGATAAGGCTATGTGGCGCGCCATTATCATTGGTGGCGTAGCCTTTGACCCACACACCGTCGTAGTAGACGTCGCACCAGCCCGGTTGGCGGTACAGGCCGTAGGTGTGGAAGGCATTAGACCAGACACCAGGGATAGTATCGCCGGTGTTGACACCGCTGCCATGGTAGTTGACCGTCATGCTACCGAGACCTTCGGCAATGTCGTTTTCGCCGTTGCCCGGCCATGCCAGGCCAACCGTCCACCAAGCGGGCCAGTTGTAGATAGAGGTGCCACTCCCTGGGAAATAAATGCGCGCTTCAGCGTAGCCGTAGGTGTAGGTGAAGGGATTGGGTGACACATCATTGGGCGCGGTGTTGATAGACGCGCCGGAGGTGGACGAAGCGAGCGTCAGCCGCAGGTAGCCGCCCGACACCGATACATTACTGGCACTGGTGACGACATTGTTCTGTGTACCGCCCCTGAACCACGTCGGTGCCCAGCGCGAGGTATCGAGCGCCGTGCCATTGAAGTTGTCCTCAAAGGCTGGCGCACCCCACGTAACGCCAACTGGCCCGCCGACCGGTACGGCATAGGCAGGTACCGACGTATCGAGCGTGCCGTAGGCCGCGACTTCCCAGATGGAATTGCCCCATTCGGTATTCCAGCGATTGGTGCCGGTGATGCGCAAGTAGCGGCCCTTGGGGGTATTGGTGAAGCTCGTGAAGACACTAACTTGCTTGGACGTATTGTTAGTAGCACCGCTCGCGATGGTGGTCCAGGTACTCCCGTCGCTCGACATGGCGATGATGTAGTCGCGAATAGTATCGCCGGCCCAGACGACGCGAAGCTGGTCGAGCGTATACTTGCCTTCCAGGTCGGCGGTGAGCGTCACCGGGCTTTCGGGCTGGGAAATCCAGCGGGTAGATTCGTCCTGGTCGGTGATAAACGCGATGCCATTGCCCGGCTGGTAGGTCGAGTCGGCCACGGACGAGCTGAAAACCTTGCCTGCCAGCAAGTTGGGGCCGGTGGGCACTGTGCTAGGTGGTGCGGCAGCGCGTTGCAAGCGTCGTCCGATAGGGCTCATGCTATCCATTGTACCGTATTATTGGTGTATAATACTGAGTACGGCAGGTGATACTCACTATTCGCTCTGAGCGAACAAGCGTCCCTCACCTCAGCCTCATCACGTTGTCTTCGGGAGTCTGCTAGAAACGGGCAAACACACGGGCAACACATTTCTATCATCTCGTTTCGTATACTAATCCCGCGAAGCACGAGCATACCATGCGAGCTTTAGGGGGAGGAGTGAGTTTTCGAATTCACTTCGAAAATGAAACGGAGGGGCGAGCCCCTCCTGGAGAATGCTATGAATGATGAAATCTTTTTGAATGAGCGTGTCGACGTCGTAGCGCGGTTTGGCACGGGGCTGAATCCATGCGTGCCAGTGAAGTTCCGGCGGGCAAATGGCAGGGAAGTCGTGGTCACGGAAATCGGTCTGCGCACTCCCCTCGCCCAGGGCCGCAAGACCGTGCACCTCTTTGACGTGACTGACGGCGAGGCCGACTACCGGCTGGAGTTTGATAGCGAGCGGCTGACGTGGCGACTCACCATAGAGGGTGATAGGCTATGAGGCAGAAATTCAACACTGCTCGTCCGCTCATTATGCATATCGACCTCAACAGCTGCTTTGCTACGGTCGAGCAGCAAGCCCGGCCGATGCTGCGCGGCCGGCCGGTGGCCATCGTGAACCGGCGCACCGAGCATACGATGATTGTAACGGCCAGCTACGAGGCCAAGGCGCGGGGTGTGGAGTTAGGGATGCGCCTACGCGATGCCAAGCAGCTATGCCCGGACCTGGTAGGCATCGAGAGCGACCCGCCGAAGTATAAGTACGTGTATCACCAGATGATGCGGATTATGAGCGAATACAGTCCGCATGTGCGGATGAAGAGTATCGACGAAGGAATTATTGATTTTACCGATGCTCCCGAGAGCGTGCGCTGCCGCGATTTGGTGGAGATAGGGTACGAAATCAAGCAGCGGCTCAAGGAGGAGATTGGTTGCTGGATGCGCTGCAATGTCGGTATCAGTACCAACCGGTTCCTGGCCAAGACGGCGGCGAGCCTGCACAAACCAGACGGACTGGATGTGTTAACGTCGCACAATATCCGCGAGGTATTTGCCGAACTGGAGCTGAAGGATTTGACCGGTATTGCCTGGGCCAATGAAGCGCGGCTCAATGCCGTCGGTATCTATACCCCGCTCGACATGCTGGACGCCAGCGCTGAGAAACTGCATATCGCCTTCAAGAGCATTTGCGGCGAGCAGTGGCATCAGCGGCTGCGCGGCTGGGAGGTAGATGACATCGACCACGACCTCAAGAGCTGCGGACGGCAGTATGTACTGGACAGTCCTCGGCTGACGCCGGCAGAGAAGGCGGCTCGGCTGCATTCGCTCGTAGAGGGTGTCGGGGCCAAGCTGCGCCATAGCCATAAGGCAGCCAGGGGAGTACGCCTGTATGCCCGGCGCTATAGCGGGGGCAGGTGGCAGGCGCATGAGCTCGCTCCCCTGCCCTTTTATAGCGACGCGGCGATATGGGCCATAGCCAAGAGGCTGTTCATCGGCGTGCCCGACGACATTAGCATGATAGCCGTGACGTGCTACCACTTGCACGACGACACCACCAGCCAGCTCAGCCTCTTTGGCGACGAACTGGCGCGCGAACGGCATGTCACGTGGGCAATCGACGAAATCAACGGCCGCTGGGGTGAGCGCACCATTCACTCGGGCAGTACGACCGGCATGAAAGGCGTGGTCAAGACCAAAATTCCGTTTGGCAGTACGCGGTATATGTAGCGGACTGGTATCATAGGAGTATGGCAAGTAAACGGATAGTTATGGTTGGGGCCGTCGGCGGGATGACGGTCGGGGCGATGGTGCCGATACTTTTCGGTGATTATGACAGCTTCGATATCTGGAGCGTGCTGGGCGGATTTGTCGGCGGCATCGCTGGCATCTGGCTCGCGGTAGTCCTCGGCAGGTATTTTGGTGACTAAGCAAACAGTAGTCGTAGCGGTGAGTGGCGGGGTGGATAGCGTGGTGCTGCTCGACATGCTCGTGCACTCTGCAAGGCATGCCGTAGGCACGAGCGCTCCAAGCGAGCTTCAGGGGAAGGAGCGCTCTTTGGAACTAGCTTCCAAAGAGCAAGCGGAGGGGTGTGCCCCTCCTATAGTAATAGCGCACGTTGATCATGGCATTCGCGGCGAGGCATCGGCAGCTGATGCGCGGTTCGTGGAAGGCTTGGCGCGGCAGTACGGTGTACCATACGTATCGACGCGCTTGGAGCTGGGGCCGGATGCGAGCGAAGACACGGCTCGCCAGGCACGCTACGCGTTTCTCTTTGGCGAAGCCAAGCGGCTGCGGGCGGTCGTAGCCACGGCGCATCATATGGACGATATGATTGGGTCGGTGGCGATTAACCTGCAGCGCGGAACTGGCTGGCGCGGACTGGCGGTGCTGGGCCGCGAAGGGCTGGCGCGACCGCTGCTGGGGTGGACGAAGACGCAGGTGTATGCGTATGCCTGCGAGCATCGGCTGGAGTGGGTCGAAGACGCGACCAACCAGTCGCCGCGCTACTTACGCAACCGCCTGCGCGGCGGTGTACTGGCGCTACCTCCCGCTACCAAGCAGGCTATCGTGCAGCTGCGCGCATCACAGCAATTACTGGCACGCGATATCGACCAGACCGCAGCGCGCATCGCGGCTCGCCGCGGCGGCTCGCGGTATTTTTATACGGCAATCAATGCCGCGGCGGCGACCGAGCTGCTACGCTACGAAATCCAGCAGGCCAGCGGCAAGCGGCCGACTGCGCTGCAAGCCGAGCGCGCGCTGCTCGCAATCAAGACAGGGCGGGCAGGGCGGCACTACCAAATAGACAAAACTATCGCGATTCAGCTGACAAGCACGACTTTTTATTGTCGCTTGTCACCTCAGATGGTAAAATAATACGAGTATATCGATTCACGGCAAGCATCAGGAAGGGCTGACACGTAGTTATGGCAAAAAACAATACGCCGCAAGGCAAACCCAATACCCCTAAAAAAGCAGGCAACGCGATTCGTCTCGCGCTGTTTTGGATTGTGATTATCACTGGCATTGTGCTGTTTTGGTCGCTCATGGTGCCCCGCGAGGCGCTCAAGGACGTTCCGATTAGCGATGTGATTGCCCGCGCTAACAAGGGTGAGGTGACACGCATCGAAGGCCAAGGCGGTAGCCTCAAGATTACGGTTAAGGGCAAAGACACGCCGACTGAGCAGTCGTACATTCGCGACGGGGTTTCGGCACTCCTGCGCGACGAGACGCTTTCCAAGGAGGCCAAGGCCGTCATCGTTGACAAAGCACCATCTGAGACAGGCGAGACGTTGTGGCAGATCGCTATGATTTTTGTGCCGGTTATCCTTATCGTGGCATTCTTTATGTACATGATGCGCCAAGCGCAGGGGCAAAATAGTCAGGCTATGGGATTTGGTAAGTCTAAGGCCAAGCTTTATGGCCTGGACAAAGAGCGTGTACTATTCGAAGACATTGCCGGCAACGACAGCGCCAAGCAAGACCTCGAAGAAGTCGTCGATTTCCTCAAGCACCCCAAGAAGTATCAGCAGCTCGGTGCCAAAATCCCGAAGGGCGTACTACTCGTCGGCCACCCTGGTACCGGTAAAACCATGCTGGCGCGTGCAGTTGCCGGCGAAGCCAATGTACCGTTCTTCTCTATCTCTGGTTCAGAGTTCGTCGAAATGTTTGTTGGTGTCGGTGCTAGCCGCGTCCGCGACCTGTTTACCAAGGCGAAGAAGAACGCCCCGTGCATCATCTTCATCGACGAAATCGACGCTGTCGGCCGCAAACGCGGCAGCGGCATGGGCGGCGGTCACGACGAGCGCGAGCAGACGCTCAACCAAATCCTGGTCGAGATGGACGGCTTCGAGACCGATACCAACGTCATCGTGCTCGCAGCAACCAACCGCGCCGATGTGCTCGACCCTGCCCTACTGCGTCCGGGCCGCTTCGACCGCCGTACCAACATTATGCTGCCAGAGCGCAAAGACCGCGAAGCCATCCTGAAGGTCCACTTCAAGAAAAAGCCAGTCGACGAGACGGTTAACCTCGACAAGCTCGCTGCCAAGACCGCCGGCTCGAGCGGTGCCGACCTGGCAAACATCGCCAACGAAGCAGCCATCATCGCAGCCCGCCGTAACGCCAAGAAAATCACCAACGCCGACGTCACCGAGGCCTTCGAAAAGGTAGCCATCGGTCCGGAGCGTAAAGCCAAGGTCATGAGCGAAGACGAAAAGCGCATGACTGCCTACCACGAAGGCGGCCACGCCATCGTCGGCCACGTCCTCCCGGACAGCGACCCGGTCCACAAAGTTACTATCATCCCGCGCGGCGGTACCGGCGGCGTGACATGGTTCCTTCCGCCTGAGGACAAGAGCTACACCAATGTCTATGAGTTCAAGGACATCCTGGCTCGCTGCATGGGCGGCCGAGTCGCCGAAAAGATCCTCTACGGCAATGACGGCATTACGACCGGTGCGGGCAGCGACCTGCGCAAGGCCACCGAAATTGCCCGCGACATGGTGATTGAGCAGGGAATGGGCACCAGGCTGCGCGACCAAGTCTTCCACGAAGACAACGGTGGCATGGTATTTGACAAAATCACGCACGAGCGCCCCTACAGCGATGCGACTGCCGAGCTGATCGACGGTGAAGTGAAGGACCTTGTGCAAGAGGCCGCC
>CAZGGJ010000015.1:0-26177 GCA_964525315.1 uncultured Candidatus Saccharibacteria bacterium
GTTGGAAGGAGCACCATTGCTGTGCACTCTCGAGTCTTTATAAACTCTCAGCTGGTTGCTGGCGGGTCATCGAGCCAAATCTCTCGCCGCACTCTGGATATTTGTATATGTGCTAGCTAAAGTATAGCATACATACGAACTTCTTAGTTGTGTAGTCTTGGGGATTACAGACTTAATGCCTCTTCTAGCGCCTGCCAGTTAGCCAAATCCGCCAATATAGTCGTCGCGCCAGCCTCGCGCAGGGTATCTTGGCTATACGAACCAGTTGCCACTCCTATTGTTTTAGCTCCGGCGGCGTTGCCAGCAGTAATATCGACAGGCGTATCACCGATAACATACACGTCATCACCTACAAAGCCACGCACTCTAGCGCGCTCAATGGCGAGCTTTACCAGCTCTGGGCGCTCATCGGATTCGCTCCCAAAGCCGCCAAACTCGAAGTACTGAGCGATGCCCGCAACCTCTAGTTTAGCTTTGGCGATGCGCTCGAGATTACCCGTCACGTTTCCAAGCAGGACGCTACCATCATTGCTGAGTTTTTCGAGCACGTCCGCAACGCCAGGCAGAAGCTTTGGTTTTAGGTACGGCTTCAGACTCTCATAGTACTCAGCCATGACTCGCAAGTGCTCGGGTAACTTACTTTCGATTTCCGAGGCTTCAATGCCGAGCTTGGCTAGCACTTCCTTGGTAATTCGACGGTCGGTTTTGCCGTCATAGTCAATCAGAAATATTGAGCCATAGACACCAAAAACCTTCTGATAGGCAACGGCATGTGCTTCAATATGTCCGACAGCGCTCGCAGTTAACGTCCCGTCGATGTCAAAAAGAATGAGTTTGTTCATTTATCTCTCCTACCTTTGTAATCATTTGGTGTAGTAGCTCTGGCGTGCACGCTGCCATAAAATACCTATCCCAACCGCTGTCTGGTTTCGTGTAGTCGAGCGGCTTGCCGTCGACATCGCACATTACGCCGCCAGCTTCATTCAGTATCACTTCGACTGCGAGCGTGTCCCATTTGCCTGCTTTTAGGTTTGTGTGCACGTGCGCGTCCGCCTTGCCAGCTACGATTAGACCAATCTTTGCACCCACACTGCCCTCAGCAATAGTCGACTTGAAGCCCAGCTGCGCTACGGCTTCTTCGATAGGACGGATATCTCCAGCGCCGCTCGGATTGCGCCCTACCAGCACTGCTTCCTCGATAGTTGTCGTGGCAGGAACTTGCAGCCGAGTCATTATGCCGTCTTTCATTCGGTATGCGCCTTTGCCTGTCTCTGCAATATACCACTCATTGCGCAGTGGCAAATAGACGACACCAAGCGCTGGCCGCCCCTGGTCAAGTAAGCCTATCATGATGCTGAATGTATCGCGACCCGCCAGGAATCCCTTCGTGTCATCGAGTGGGTCAATCATCCAGACGCGCCGCTCATATGAACTAGGCAGCAGCGGACTTTCCTCACTCAGGAGTTCATCGTCGGGAAATGCCTCCGCGATACCCGCTCGTAGCAGTTCATCCGACTCGCGGTCGGCAACGGACACCGGGTCGAACTCGTCCTTCTTGTAGTCAACGTCGAGCGCTGTGCTGTGATACTTTTTGAGCACTTCGCCTGCTTGCTCGGCAAGCCGCATAACAATTCTCAGCTCTGGCGATATTTCAAATTCATGGCTCTTATCTAATTCGGTGGACTCTGGACTATTCATATGATGATTGTACACTTTTGCGTAGTAAAGGAGTAGCCTCTCGCTACCCTGACCATGAGCATCCTATCCCCAATTGGTCGATGGCGGTGCGCTCAGTAGTCGGAGCGGTGCCGAAATAGTTTCGGCGGGCGCGGGCGTAAGAGCCGGTATTGTAACATCTTGCGAGGCAGTTTGATTGTCGACTTGAGTGACTCGTAGCGTATATACAGCGCTTACTGCGCTATCTTGGCTAAAGAGCCACAATCCACTCGTAAGACTGGTCGTAGTAAGTGTCGGTCCGGACACGCGTACCGGCGTGGCGTAGGTCAATGTACTAGCATCACCACTAGTAGAGCTGCGCAAATCGGCCAGATTATCGGCTGGTCGAGAGACGACAATCGTTGGTCCAACGACCGGCACTGTATAGGGCCAAGCACCCCAAACAGCATCGGCGCCAGTCTTTATACCGACCGAATCCCACGTCGCGTTCGAGCTATTAGTATCATATTTACCGATACATTGATTCGCAATGCTATCAATCGTAAGACCAGCGATAAGCCCCGAATCCCACCAGGCACTCGTAGAATCGCCAGTATATATTGCCGCGCGCACTTCACCATTACCGCTGCCCGTCTTAACATACAGTTCAAATCGATACCACGTACCTGGCGATATTGCACCTGGCGAGGTTGCGAGCCCACCACCTGAATAGAGCTGAAAACGGCCGAGGTTGCCGCCCGTCATCATTCCTATCACTATGCTACCAGTACCAAAAGCTATACGCAGCGGTGTTTGGCCGCTCAAACTCGCAAACTTATGGTACGAACGCAATAGAATTGCACTATCGGTATAACTCCAGCGCGTATATTCAGTCGCCGATGACGCACTTGTTGCTGCTCGCGAACCATGCATTGCGTCAGTTGTATATGTAATACCAGCAGTCACTTGGCTAAAGGCAGTCCCGGATGCTCCGCCAGAATTACCAGTCGTGATAGTCGCACCATTTGTGCCGCCCTCAAATGTATTGGTATAAATCGCCATATCCTATCTCCTATTGACTCCTTATGATGAAATGCGTGTTTGGGCTGATGCCGCCGGCAGTAAGCGTTGCAGCGCTCACCGGCCAGGTGCCCGTATAATGGTATGGCGTCAGCCGCGCACCCTGCTTGTTGTACACAAATAGCGTAGTGTTCCAGCCGTCGGTCGCCCAATATGCAGAAGGCTGGATGCGAAACGTCGCATACCCATCGAGCCACGGCCACGCCGTATTGCGATGTTCGCCGCCGCGAACATACATTCGCCCACCTTGCGGATTGCGCGAACCAACCGATGTTAAGCCATAATGCATCGCTGGCGAGTTCTGCCACTGAAACTGCGGATTGTCCTGGCTGATAATACAGTCCTCGATGGTAATCGTACCACTGACGGACTCCCAGCCGAGCGAGCACGGGTCGCTCCAGCCACCCAAGCTAGTGCCATTATTTAGCGCTGGGTCAATGTTACGCGTGTCAGTAATGTTATTAAACTTACACCGAATTACTGTATATGGTCCGCTGGTATTTTGGTTTTCGTCATTAACCGCATAGCGCGACAAGTTGCTGTGATGCACCCAACAGTCACGCAGTTCATGTGCATCCTCGTTGTTACCCATGATGGGCGCACAGCGGCGCGGCCGTGCTCCATCGAGTTCTGGTGCCCGACGGCCATCCATTTCGCAGTTGTTAAACAAGATATCGCCATACTGGCTCCCTACATTTGCACATTCAAATGGTGGTGCCGAGTACATCGCTCGGCCTGCTGCTCGAAAGCGCGTATAGCTTACGATGGCATTGGCGTTTTGATACAGTACCACTCCATTGTGCGGAGCAGGCTGCGGTACGTAGATATTTTTAGCTACTAGGTCCGCTGCAACTTGGGTGAGGTTTTGCTGGTCGGCCGATTGGAACGTAACCCCAGCAATAAGAATCGTCGAAGTGCCAGACTGCCCATCAATTCGCATCAGTCCCATTTGAAGCGGCGCAAAACTCGATGCAGTCATTGTCTTCATCCTGTCCAGTTGGTCATTCGTCATCGAATTCGCATCCATCTGAATGATTGTTTTGTCAGGCCCCTTACCAAGAAAGCCTCGCAGCCGCGGGTGCCAAAAGCCAAATGCATAGGTCGGGTCGCCGCTGCTACCAATCATACGAAATTGATTCAGATGATAAGTGCCAGCCGGCAGCCGTACGACAACCCGACCACTCGCATTGTTACAAACGTTATAGAGATTGGCGTAAAAATCATTGCTCGCTGTTGGTAAATCGACATACGTCACATCACTTGGCCACTCTGCGGTAAATAGCGCCTCTGCGGCCGCCTCATCACTCGGATATGCCCATGGTAAATTACTATCCGACCAATCATGCATAGTACTGCCGGGCTGCGTCCCACTTGGCTGCCAGCTCGCCCCCATCCAGCGCCGCACTGATATGCTCATCAGTTGCCCTCCGGATGAGCAAACCACACGTCGTGAGTGCTATAACCGGTGGGCGCAGGAGCGTCTTTGTCGTCCTGCGAGTAAAAGTGGCGAATACGCGCTGGGTCGGTAGAATAACCCGGCCATGCTGTACCATTCCAGGCAACGACAATTGCCGTTGTCGCAGCCGCCGCTTTACTATCGAGTGCTGTTTGTAGTCCTGACACGCCAGCAATCGTGGTAGCTCCGGCCGGTCCCGTAGAGCCAGCAGGCCCTGTTGGTCCCATAGGGCCAGTCGCCCCGGCAGGCCCGGCGGTACCAGATGCATCGTTGGTCCATGCATGTAATGTGCCGTCATACTTTAGTACGTCGCTCTGTGTTGGACTGTTGAAATATACGTCTGATGCAGCACTCAACGAACCGCCTACTCCTGGACTTCCCATTTAGCCACCTCCCTCTCAGTAAGTACTTACTACGTTATACCATTGTGGTTATGCTACCTCTATGGTACCCCCCCCCCCATGTGGAGTTGTCAAGAGAAATAGGAAGTCTTACTTACTGTAATACCGTCCCAGCCACTCGCGCCGCAACTCATCGAATGTACCATTGCGGATGCTTTCACGGATGGCGTCGACGAGTTTAATGATGAAGTACTCATTGTGGTACGAGATGAGCGTGGCAGCGATGATTTCTTTGGCGCGTTTGAGGTGATGAATGTAGGCGCGGGTGTACTGCCCACAGACTTTGCAGTCGCAGTCGGGGTCGAGCGGCATGAAGCTCTCGCGGTGCTTGGAGTTGGTGATGTTGTACCGGCCATCACGTGTATACACGGCACCATTGCGGCCGACGCGGGTCGGCGATACGCAGTCAAATGTATCGACACCCATGGCAATGCCCGCAAATATATCGTCCGGCTCGCTGATGCCGAGGAGGTGCTTTGGCTTGTCAGCGGGTAGCTCCTCATTGACCCAGCGAACGATATCGCCGAGTTGCGACTTCTCAATTGCCCCGCCAATGCCGTAGCCGTCGAAGTCGCGGCTGGCGAGGAATTTCGCGGTCTCGCGCCGCAGGTCCTCATAATTCGCACCTTGCAATACGCCGAATAATGCCTGATATGGTCGCTCCGAATATTCGGTTTGCAACCGACGAAACTCCGCTACTGACCGGTCGGCCCAGGCATGCGTCCGCGCCAATGCTTCTTCCTGATATTCGCGTGGGTCAGCCAGACTGGTCAGCTCGTCGAATGCGAAGCAAATGTCCGCACCCAGCGCATGCTGGATTTGCATCGATACTTCCGGCGTGAAGCGGTGCATGCTGCCATCACGGTGCGATTTGAAGTTCACGCCGTCGTCATCGACGAAGGCGTGGCGTGTACTTTTGGCAGCCACCGTTGCTTCGTCGCTCTGCATCGACACGACTTTCTTGAAACCGCTCCCCAGGCTCAGCACCTGGAATCCGCCGCTGTCGGTAAATGTCGGCCCAGGCCAGTTCTCGAATTTGCCCACGCCGCCAGCACGTTCGACCAACTTGTGGCCGGGCTGCAGGTACAGATGAAACGCATTCGACAGTATCGCCTGCGCGCCAGCCTCATGCATCATATCCATGGTCAGTGCCTTCATGGCCGCAGCCGTGCCAACCGGGATGAACGATGGCGTCTCGATATCGCCGTGCGACGTATGGATGACGCCGGTACGCATCAGGCGTGGGTCGCCCGGCGCATGCATGATAGTGTAGCCGAAATCTCGCGCCATCTGCTACCTATACCAGCGTCGCACCGACGGTTTCGAGCGCCTTGCCAGCTGCATGTTCGAGCAGCGGCTTGACGTCTTCGTCGCGGAGCGTACGGTCGTAGTTGGTTACCTTGACACGCAGCGTAATCGTCTTGGCGCTATCATCGTCTTCGGACTGGTAGATTGCAAGGGGCGTAAGCTGCACGTGGTTACCATCGGCACTTTCAGCGAGTGCATGCTGCACGACGTCATACAGCGCCTCATACGAAGTGCTCGCGTCTACCTTGAGTGACAAATCTTGCGTCACTGACGGGAAGCGGCTCAGCGGCTTATACACACCATCCGCAGCTTTCACTGCTGACAGCCAGCTCCATGGCAGAAGCGCCATTGCCGCAGTATAGTCTGGTAGTTTGAAGTTACGGACAACGCTTTGCTTGAGCTCGCCTATCATACCGAGATAATCGCCATCTTCGGTCACGACACCAGCGCTGCGCGCATGGTCAAAGGGCCTAAGTGGTTGACCTTCGAGCGAACCGTCGGTTGGGGTAAACTTCACACGCACACCATGGTCATGAGCAAGCTGCTCGACCAGCCGGCGCATCTGGTAAAATGCCGCGCCAGGCTTGGCTTGCTTGCTGGCATACACCGCAGCGACTTCTTCGAGCTCATTTGGCAATTCGCCCTTTTCGCTATCCAGCCCAACCTTGCTTTGGCCTTTGCCGAGTTCGAACAGTGTGAATTCATCGTGGCCAGCCTTGATGTTCATATGGACCTTGTCGAGCAAACTCGGGAGGACGCTCAGGCGATAATATTGCAGGTCAGGACTCAATGCGTTACTCAAACGGAAGGCTGCTTGCGGGTCCTGCTCGGCGTTCTTCAGTATCTTCTCGTGGACGAAGCTATAGGTGAGGACTTCATTGGCACCGGATTTCGCGAGGCTCTCGCGGATAGACTGCTTGAGCGCACGAATCTCGTTTTTGGCAGTTGGCCTGATGCTGCGCATCGGTAGTTCACGCGGCAACTTATCGAAGCCGTAGAGTCGGCCGACTTCTTCGACGACGTCTTCGGGCAGTTCGATGTCGGTGCGCCAGAATGGCATGGTGTGCATATGTAAATCGTTTTGATGTTCATCCTCAAGACAACCATCGCACATACCTATTTCGACGTTCTTGAGCAGCTGGGCTATCTCTTTATCTGTCAGCGCTAGGCCTAGCCGTTCATTAATAAATTGTGCCGAGATAAAATCAACCCCATCCCTCCTGTCGCTATCGAGTTCAGCATGAAGGTCGAATACATTACTTGCTTGCTTGCCACCAGCAACATCCTTAATGCTCATCATCAGCAGGCTCATAATATGGTCATTCTGCAGCGGCGACTGGCCCTTGTTGAACCGCGTCAGCGCATCGGTAAACACACCGTGGCGCATACTGCTCTTGCGCACCGCATACATATCGAAGTTGGCGACTTCCAGCACTATATTCTTCGTACTATCCGACACCTCACTATTACCACCACCCATAATGCCGGCCAGGCCGACGATGCCCTCGCCGTCCGCGATGACAATGTCGTCGCTCGTCAGCTCATACGTCTTGCCATTGAGCAGTTCAGCCTTTTCGCCGTCACGCGCCATGCGCACGCCAAGTTTATGTCCACGTAGCTTGTCGTAGTCATAGGCATGCGTCGGCTGGGCGGTGAGAAGCATGATGTAGTTCGTCACGTCCACGATGTTGTTGATAGGCTTGCCGCCCATCGCCACCAGCGCGCACTGCAGCCAGAGCGGACTCGGCTTCACTTCAACATCCTTCAGCACGACAGCCATGAAGCGCGGCGCGCTCTCAGGCACGTCGTTAAATACTTCCAGTTCCAATCCTTCGCCACTTTCAAATACCGGCGCATCCAAATACCACTTCGGACTCGTAAACTGCTGTCCCAGTATGCCCGCAATCTCTCGCGCGACGCCCAGCTGCCCGAACAGGTCGGGCCGGTGGGTAAACATCTTGTTTTCGATATCGATGGCGTAGTCATCTAAGCCGTAGAGCTCGGCAAAGCTTGCGCCAGGCGCAATATCAGCGCTGGTCGGCTTCCACTCGTCGGGATTCACTTCAATAATCCCGTCATGGTCAGTGCCGATAGCCAGCTCATCCGCTGCTGCCAGCATACCTTGGCTCAGCACGCCGCGCAGCTCGCGGGCGCTCAGCACGAACGGCTCCGCGTCGTCATAGCTCGCCGGCACAGTCGAGTTCGGCGGCAGCCACACGGCATACATCCCGGCATGGGCGTTCGGTGCACCGCAGACCACCTGAACCAGGCCATTCTCATCGCGCGGGACATCCTGCGTCACTCCGCCATCGTCGATTTTGCACACGCGCAGCCGGTCAGCATTGGGGTGCTGCTCCGCCTCGACAACGCGCACGATACGCGCATCCTTGTACTTAGCGCCGAGGTCGATTACTTCCTCTACGCCACCAAGCTGCTGATTAATACGCTGCACCAGCTCATCGACTGGCAAATCGACGCTAGTAAACTGTTTGACGATATTTAGACTGACTCGCATAGTACTTATAGATTATACACTACTGTTTGCTATCAGAGGACTATTTACTTTATTATAAATATGTGATATAATGAGAAGATATGACAGACTATGCCTACCGAGAAGCTGCTCTGCCCGACCGCATACGTCAGGCTCACCTAGATGCCGTCTGGCCGCGTGGAGCCGCAGAAGTTGAGCTACCTGATGAGGAGCTGGCTGAGCTAGCCGACTTTGATAGCCTACCAGGAGGGCTCATCGAACCGGCTGAAGGGAGTGGCTTGCTGAAGCTAACCAGTGATGCAGAGCTTCGTGCTGCGCTCGAACTTGTGTCAAAGCTGCATCCTTCCTCTCTCCCGCCAAGCACCATCATCGACACAATAGCCCACGAGCAAGAGCGAGCTACGGCAACTGCCGCGATTGGCCTTCATGCAGTCTATGCGCTGCGCTTTATAAACCTCGACGGGGCAGCCGTGAATATAGAACCTACTACATTGCAAGTTGGTGGGCCACTCAGCAAGCTGGGACTAGCAGCTACACTAGCTTATCCTCACCAGCTCACAGACAATGACTTGCATCGGCTCATGCTACTTGGCTATGATGGCCCTGCAGACATCGCCAGCCGTATCAAATCATCAGGTGTCAACCTACCCTTGCCACTCTCTATGCAGTAGCCCTCTACCCAATGCCTCGTCCTTAGGTATAATGAGAACACTATGGCAAACCACCTCCTCCCCGTCAAAGTCGACCGCGGCAAAGGACCTGTCGTCGTGCTGCTCCACGGCCTGGGCAACAATCACAAGAGCTGGTCGTATGTACTGAAGCATCTCGGCAGCTCAGTGCGGGTCATCGTGCCAGACCTACTGGGCTTCGGCGATGCGCCCAAGCCAAAGGTCAAGTACACACCAGTCGACCACGCCGAGGCCGTCATCGCCACGCTCGACAAGCTCGGCGTCAACGACGCGCTCATCGCCGGACATTCCATGGGCTGTATCGTCGCCGTCGAAATCGCAGCACGTCGCCCGGACCTCGCAAGCCAACTCGTGCTGGCGGGTGTGCCCGTCTACCAGCGCGAACCGCGAAGCGGCTGGATGGACAGGCTCTTTCACACAGAGGGCTTCTACTTCTCGATATTCAATGTCATCAAGAACAATCCCGAAGCCACCAAATTCGCCGGCAAAGTCGCCGACGACATAGCACCGTTCGTCAAGGGCATGGAAATCACCGACGAGACCTGGCCAGCCTTTCGCGCTAGCCTTGAGCATACCATTATGCAGTTCGAAACCTATGGCAAACTCACACAGCTAGAGATGCCGGCGCTTTTCTTGAATGGTTTGCTGGACTTTTTCATCATCCGCCGCGTCAACAACCGTGCCGTCCGCGCCAATCGCCGCTATTTGCGCGCCAAAACACTCCTTGGTCCGCACGAGCTCACCCCGCGTGAAGGCCGGCGCATCGCACGTATCATCACGCGGCTCGCGCGCAGGACCAGCCGCAAGTAGCGAGCCTATTCTACGAGTATCTTCAGCGCCACAATGCCAATACCCAGCGCCATCTGCAGTAAACTATAGAGCAGCACCTTCGTCCAACTATCGGACGACCTGCGCCCCGAGTAGAGCGAGAAGGCGAAGAGCGACAGCACCAGCGATATCACGCCGAGCAGCAACGCCGTCTGTAGGCTTATCAGTGGCGTCAACGAAAGCAGCACGAAGAACACCGGCGCGCCAGCCGGCATCAGCAGCCCGCGTGCCGACTCAGCCACTTCCCACTGCTTGGAAGCCATTTCGGCATCGTCATGCACGATGCGGTACGACATGCGCGCCGCGATAATCGTCGCCAACCACAAGGCGACAACCGTCCCAAGGATGATACCAATCGTCCCCAGCGTCTGGTGCTCATCGCCATGCCGCCACAGCGTCACCATCACCGCCAGCAGCGTAATAGTCGCATAAATCCGCTCCCGCAAAATCTCGGCGAACTGCGTCCGCTCTTCGCTGGTAAATTCCGCTATGTTACGGCGGGGCATCGGACGAGCCACTTATGTTTCCTCTCTCAGCTTCAATTGTAGTACCAAGGCGTGTTGGTCTTGAACGAATACCTTGAAGCTTTCCATCTATGACCTATCTAGTAATATGACATCAAGCTCACTCATGAACTTGTCTATCTTGTCTGCGTTTTGACTCTTTATAGCTTCTACGAGTGCGCCGAAACTTTTTGGTGTGATGAATGTAAATTTGTATCGTAGGTCCGAGTTGCGCGCCTCAAGCTCTTCATTAATTATCTCGAAATGCTTTTTTGCCCACACACTTTTACCTTTATTCTCTAAATAATCATGCTCGTCGTCCCCACGCAACTTTTCGTCACCCTTGACTTCTGCAACTATAACACGATTACTAGCGAGAATGAAGAAATCAGGATTAAAGTTGCCAATTTTTGAGTGGTGCGATTCTGACCGCCACGAATAACTTATACTATAGAACCCGACATGTGCCGATTTAATCCATTTATCGATATGCGATGCGATGCTTTTGTCTGTTAACATATCAATCAATCGAGCCTCTGGCTGAGAATCTGCAATAACTAAGTTGAGTGGTGTCTTGAACTCGTATTTATTAGTGACAGAGGTTACGTGAAAGTTATTATACTTATCAATCAACTCACTATAAAAGTCCTTTTCATCGGCCTCTATGTGTCTAACGGTTTCATTAGTTACAAACAAATATTTATCTTTGTGCAGACTAGAGGCGCTCGCAGAGTCATATTTTGCGTAATCGTTCGTTTTCACATCCACAAAGTTGGTCGGTACAATATCAAATCGTGCCTCAGGTATCTCGACGGTCTTTTGGCGAATAGTATTGAGCGCGTTGAGAAACTTTTGTCGTGACTCGTCTGTAATTACCGTGCTGCCACTTTCCTCAAGCGAACGCACGATAATGCTTTTCAGCTTTTCGACAGGGTATTCTTTCTGGTAGGTTTCGGCCTCATCGGCCTCACTTAACCTATCAAACATCGTTTGCGCCATTTCATCTATCGTGTATGTCTTGTTGTGTAGAGTGGCCTTCCACCTCGTGCTCACTCCGCCAGACAGTAGCTCGTCAAATTCGACATACTTTTCCTCTCGCTCTTGCGCAGTCGCGAGTGCTACATATCCTCTTCTGAACAGATTATCAACTGGCTTTTTCGTAACAGTCTTCGTCTTCGCTTTTGGGTCATACTCAACATTTAACAACTCAAAATTGTACTCCGACTCTGGTGTATTACGGGATACGATTCTCTTTTCAAACTCCAGTACATCGTCTACTATTTTTTGTACTGCGCTAGACCAAGCTTCATGGTTAAATACAATCACATTGGGCTGACCGGCCGACATATGCCATCCAGCAGGAATGCGTAAGCCGCGCCCCATAACTTGCGAAATCAGCAATTTAGAATTAAATGCTCGCTCCTCATGCGGTACAATCTGAAATACACGCTTAACATCCCAGCCTTCAGTCAACATTGACACCGAGAATACCCACTCAATTTTACTCGTGCTACCATCAATGCCTTGTAAGCGATAGTTTTCTTTTGACCTACTATGCGCAACCAATACTTTTTCATCCACTTGCTCGTCATTCAAGCCCTGCGATTCTTTCAAAAACTCTTTGAACTCTGCTGCAATTGTATTGCACGACTGTGTCTTTTGTGTAACGACTATCGTTATTGGTAAAATACCTAGGCCTCTGTACTCATCGACAAGCTCGGCATGCTTATTTACAATGAGCTGCCATTTTTGACTCTTATCGCGCAAAGCATCAGCCCTTGCTACATAGTGCACTCTTTTTACATACCTATCCTCAATCGCTTGGCGTAGCGAATATCGATAGAGAACATCAGGAAAGTAACTGTCTTTTATATAGCATGTACCAGAAACGCCGATAACATATCGAAAACCAAACTCTGGCGAATCCAAAAATGCTTTCCATTTACGAATTGTTTCTGGTTTTTCAGGGTCGCCATTTTCGTTACTGTACACATGGTGTGCTTCGTCGTTTAGTACCAGCGTACGCCCGCCTTTGCCAGTCAATGAATCACGGATTGATGACGTGGCGTTATCCAAAATCTGATGATAATTCTCGACGCAAATCGAACCGGCAACTATCGACTCCGAGCCATTGATAATTTTAGGAGCAGCCACACCGAGCAGCGACACCAACTCTGTATCACTCGCAAGCTCTCTAAATTTTTCCAGCAAACCTTCCTCGATTGTCGTAGACGGACAAAGTACCAAGACTCTATCTACTTTTCCCTCGGCCAACATTATCGCTGCCAGTCCGTACAGTACATAGCTTTTACCCGTACCAGTCGCAAGGTCAAGCGAGCCAGCTAGCTTTTCAGGGAATGATAACTTGCCTCGAAATGTCTCAAATGTCTTAAACTTAGCAGCTAGCGCATCATTATTGCCATTCTGCCAGTTCTCATGCGCAAGACCAGCGAGATTTTCATACTGTTCACCGAGTAAATATCGTAAAGTCGTCCAAATTGCTTCTTTCTGATACTCGCGCCCACCGCAAAGCCTATTCACAAACTGAGAATACTTGTCCTCATTCCATACTGACGGATTCACATCATGCGAAACACGCAACACTAAATCTTGATTTTTGATAGCAATTTTATCGTTCATTTTATGTCCTCTTTGCTAATAATCGCGCGGACTTCGTTGCCGAACTTATCAAGAAATATCAGCATGGCCTTGTCGGTGATTTTATCACTGGCGAAATCCACTGCTTGTTCATCAAAATCTTTTGCATATTTTACTTCGTCAAGGTCAAACACCTTGCCGTCATACCTATAGTCAATCATCAACATAGAGAAACTATCCCAGCCGTGCGTTTCGTCCTTGCCGCGGTTGCGCGTCTTACCCTCAAACTGCTTGATATGTAGTTTGTCAGTCGTTATTTCAAACTCTAAATCTGGCAACTGTATAAAATCAAACCCTACCGCCTCGATACCGTCATTCACGTCCTCGCTGTTGCGCGGCTGATTAATAGCCGTAAATTTGCGCTTGTGCAACTCGGCAATAAATGAGTATGGAATACGCAAGCTGTAGTAGCGCACGTTGTCTTTCTCTATATAATCCTCCATGAAAACAAAGCACCCTTTTGGCGCAACAATAAACACATCACCGTCCACACTGCTACCGATTCTTGCGTGCATGTCATCAATTGTTTCGGTTGTAATCTTTGCGTCGTTATCATGGAAATTATAAATCCATACACTCTGCCCCTCACGCTTGCCATCAAACGAAAAGCCTTTGATTTTGTGAGGGTCATTAACACAGTTAAATAGTTGCAAGGCAAACAGTCGCCAGTCATCGCGCGGTAATTCGCGTATTTTCGCAAAATCGTAAAGACCGGAACTATAAAGCGCAAAAGGACTTACTATGACGGATTGTTTTGTTTTTCTGTCTTTTAAATTCAGAATACGTTTTTGCTGCGTATATATAGACAGCTTACCAACATCGCATGAAATCCAACGGCGACCCAATCTCTCAGCAACAATTGCGGTTGTTCCTGACCCAGCAAAGCAATCTAGTACTATGTCGCCTCTATTTGAGCTAGTATTAATAATCCGCTCGAGCAACCTTTCTGGTTTTTGAGTTGGATAACCGACAAGCTCCGACCTGTAGCGTTCTCCTGCATAAATATCAGTCCACCAATCTTCAAGAAGTTTTCCTTGTTCAAGTCTGTCTGATAAGTCTTTCTGCCCCTCTCCACCGAATACCTGTCCTGTATTATGAAGGCCACTTTTGTGAGCTATATATTGTGGATTAAATATACGATTCTCACTCTTGGAGTAGTAGAAAATAGTATCATGCTTTTTTGCAAATGATGTTCTTGCAGCACTTGGGCCAGAATAGCACCAAGCTATCTCATTTCTAAAATTTTTCTCACCAAACACCTCATCGAGCAGAACTTTGATGTAATGTCCTTTTCGGTAATCTAAATGCACATAGATTGAGCCGTTGTCGGCCAATAGTTCTTTCAGCAAAATCAGTCGGCGACGTAGCCACTCTAGGAACTCCGCCCCAGCAACTTTGTCTTGATAGGCTTTCTGGTCCTCACCCGATACCTTGAAATCTTTGCGTGTCGAGAATGGCGGGTCGATGTACACGAGGCGCACGCCGTCTGTGCCGTCAGCGTTTTTTAGTTTGCCGTTTTTCTTGTCCTCAATGAGTCGTTTTAGTACTTGCAAGTTATCGCCAAAAACAAGTTTGTTTTGCCAGCCGCTATAATCTGTCGGCGTGTTAAAGTTGCTCACCTCTTGCAAAGGCACTGGGTCTACATCAGCAAGTATGACCTCGGCGGTTTGCTTGTTATGGTAGCTTAGCTCGTATTCGCGTTTCTCACTGGGGAATAGCACTTTTGCCCAATCAACTGGAATCTCTTTGCCTTGTCGGGCAAAGTCGAGCGCGCGGTTTAGTAGGTCAATCTGTTGCTGCTTACTCATAGGTTCTTCTAATCATTATACATCACAGCTAAAGTCGATTGACTTTTTTGGGTTAGTCTCAGTCTTTTTTCGATAGGGCTACAGGTTTGGTGACAACGTGGAGTATAGTACTTGCCCTATCATTTACTAGCCTGAACTATCGACTCTTTTAGTTTAGTATACCTCTTACCGTCTCGTTTACTCAGATGATTCAAGAAGCCGCGATAACCAGCAACTCTCCGCTTGTATAGTTTGCCTTTTGGTGACGTCGAATAAGCCTTGAGTGCGCGAATGGCACGCTGTCGTATGCGTCTAGCCGCACGAGTTCTACCCTCGAATACAGCGACGCCCGTGACTTCCTTGCCCTTATTGCGAGCATTAATTTTCGTTTTCGATTTCTTGATAAGTAATCCGTATTTTCTACCCATCGGGATAATGGTCTTAAAAAGTAAGCGCTGGTCGATATTGCGTCCACTGATATTTAAGTCGTCGATGTACTGTGTGAACTTGAAGCCTTTTTCTGCGCAATATACATCGATAGTCTGTGTATACTCTTCGGCTACGATTGCCGCAATGTGCGAGCTCGTCGGGAAGCCTTGTTGAAGGCAGCCGTTGTGAGTTGTAAGTTTTGTGAGCAACCGAGCTACGTTGTGCTGATAGCCAAAACGCTGCGACCACATAGTATAGACTGCTGTGTGTTTTATCGATGGATAGAAATCGCGTAAGTCAACTTGTACGGTGGTATCTTTGCCGGAATGTCTATGTCCGTGCTGTTTCAGTGTATTACCACCAAGACCGTAGCAATATGACGGATATTTGTAATCATCGAGCAAGTGTCCTTTGATACGGCGCTGGATTGCCTTGAGCTTCTCGGATGGAGCTGCTATTGTGCGAAACTTGCCGGGCTGACCTGGCTTTGTCTTTTGTCTGAAACGGACATTTAACTCAATATTATGAGCCAAGTAGGTCAACTCGGCTACTTTAACACCGAGTGCCTTGTCGAGTTCTTCTAGGGAGTCTATTTTCTTCATAAGAATAGATTATTTATACAAAAAAGGTTCCGGTCGAACTCTTTCTTGGGAAAGAATCCAGCCGGAACCTACCAGCTTTGTTACGACTTCTCGCACCATTTTAAACACTAGCAAGATTACGCATCCTACCGTCCGGAGAAAGGAAGTCTTCGGGAGACTCTTCACCTTGAGCGTGATGTTTCGACTTGTGGTCTTGGATTTCTCTTTTGACCCGTGTCTGTACTTCACAGTTCTTTTAGTATTACTTGAAAATTCCATGTAGGAACCTCCTTTACTTAAAGACGCATTTGTTGCGCCCGCCTCTTTTAGCGCCCCGTGCATGAAGTACAAGAGCTGGTATCCGGTTGCATAGCTTTCGTGTTACCACAAAAGTGCGCAAGCACAGAAAACTTCCGTGCTGAGTGAAGCCGAAGGCTCGCCTCTGGCAGTAGCCAAGTGCGTGCCATGGCAACATTATGATAATAATCACCACTTCCAACGAATACATTAAAAGGGAGACTATTTGGCGGCATAGTTACCGTTGCCGGCGCTAAAAATAGTGAGGTCAAAGAACTCTAGCCTTACTAGGCCTACCTATATTATACCATATCAAGTTCCTACGCTTGGCTGCGAGATTTCGCATTATCGCCCGTCGACTGCGGCCAGAATATAAGGTTCGGTATTGCTTGAGTGTCTTGAAATGGCACGAGCTAGCGAGTGCTACGTGCTCCAAGAGCAATCGGCATGCGCAATGAAGTTGAAGCATTTTTCGCGAAACTACTAACTAATGATTAGTTACCAGCCTATAGCAGAGACTTTTTGCGGTCATGCGGGCTTATGGGAAAACGACCTAACAGTGCGCTCTGTGGTCGGCCCTCTCAGGACGTTCCCACGAAGCATTTCCTGTGCTTTTAGCGACTAGTGGACAATCATAGTTATGAGGTATAATTATTAGCGATAGTAGGCAGAAGGAGCACACCAAACCATCATGAAAATCTAGCAATTCATCCACACACGTATCGTTTACCTTAAACGAAAGGATGGTTGTTTATGATGACGCTCACGACTGCCAAGGGCAAGGACCGCCCGAAGCGCGAAATCAAGAAGCCGAAGAAGCAGAATTAGTACACCCCGAGAGCTAGTGGCCTACGCTAGCTCTTTTGCTATGGGCGGTGGTATAGTAGAGGTATAACAAAGGAGGTGCGCGATGAATTTACTAGACGATTTGAAGGCCAAGGCAGATTTGAACGGTGATGGCAAGCTAAGCGTAGAGGACCTCGAGAGCCTCAAGGACGGCGTCAACAACGACCAGCTCGACCAGCTGAAGCAGTTCGCCGACCAGAATGGCGATGGCAAGCTGGACTTCGAAGATGTCAAAAACTTCGACTTCGGCAAGGTCGTCGACAACGTCAAGGATAAACTCGGCGGCCTCTTCGGCGGCAACAAGTAGTATGCACATCCATGCCACTCCTCACAGCACCACACTCATCCTCCAGCGCGGCGAAGAGCTCATCGCTGCACTGAATGACTACGCTCGTACGGAAGACCTCGCTGGCGCATGGCTTCAATCCGGCATTGGCGGAGCAGGCAGCGCAACACTGGCGTACTACGACCTCGAGACCCGCAGCTACATCGACCGAACATTTGACGAACCGCTCGAAATCCTCAGCCTCCAGGGCAATCTCGCATGGGTCGACGGCGAGCCGTTTTGGCACATCCACGGTACATTCGGCACCAAGGAGTATCAGTCGATTGGCGGTCACATAAAACGCCTCGACATCGCACTCACCGGAGAACTACTACTTGTACCCATGCTCGCTCGCCTCACGCGCAGCGACGACGAAGTCACTGGTCTCAAGCTCATTGATGAAGCCTAGTTATCTAAGACTCGACCGACATACTAACCATCCATACTAAAACGACGAGACTTACAAAGAGCACTACGTACGACAGTGCGCGGATTGTCGTGCTCAATATACGCGAATATCGAATGAGGTGATAAGGAACAGCTATAAGATTTACTAGTGATACACCAATCGTCGCAAGAACGAACGGCACCAACCCAACAGACGCCAAACCGCATGCAGAGCAGTTCGCAGGAAGTGTTATGTAAAATATTCCTGTCGCACCAGCAGTGATTGTCAGTACTGCAATACTAATACAAATCCACACTGTGTATCCTTTGAAACGCTTGACGGCCTGATTGTCCATTACTATCCACTCCTTGAGTAATTAACGATGTTACCTAATTGTACTACAAACATGTCCGCACACACTTTTTGTCCAATAGCGATATGCTCTACAGTTTTAGGGTTCAGCCAACAAAAAACAGAAAAGACATTTGAATGTCTATAGTGTATATGATTGCACAAATCGCCATGGCACGTCCTTGGCCTGACTAATTCCGATACGCGGCGTAGCGAGCACGTCACCCATAGCCACCGGTTCACCCGGCAGCAACCGCAGTGGCGGCTGGTGCAAATCATGCCCGCTGAGCCCGCGGTCGATGCCAAACGCCTGGCATAGCTTGGCCGGACCATTCGTCAGCTCCGCATCTGGCCGGCCGCCGCGGCGCTCGCGCATGACATCGAGGCCATCGAGCGGCTCGAGTGCGCGCAGCAATACCGCCGCACCGTAGCCGTCCTCGCCCACCACGATATTGCAGCAGTAGTGCATGCCGTAGGTGAAGTAGACGTACAGATGCCCGGCCGGGCCAAACATCACAGCCGTGCGCTCGGTCTTGCCACGGTAGCTATGGCTGGCTGCGTCTGTTTGGTCGTAGGCTTCGACTTCGACGATGCGCCCGCGCAGCAGCTGGCCGTCAAGCTCGCGCTCCAGCACACAGCCAAGCAATTGCGGCGCAACGTCTGCCACCGGGCCGCGCAGGAAATCAAATGCATCTGCCATGCTAGGCCTTATAATGCCTCAGATACTCTGCCAATACCCGCGCATGATTGACCTGCGAGTCTTTGGCGCCGTAGAGGAGCGTCACGACAGATTTGTCCTTCACTTCTCTGGCGAATACTTCAACCGCCGAATTCTGCGCCAACTCGTCCTCGTACCGTGCGCGAAACTCATCGAACTTGGCCGGGTCATGCCCAAACCACGTGCGCAGCTCAGGACTCGGCGCGATATCCTTATCCCACTCATCAAGTGCGGCCCGCTCCTTACTGACGCCGCGCGGCCACAGCCGGTCTACCAGCACACGGTAGCCATCGGCCGCCGCCGGTTCGTCATAAACTCGCTTGATACGAAATGTTGTCATGACCGCCTCCTTACTTCTGCTTGCCTTTGCGGCTAGCCTTCCGCTGCTCCTGAGACTTCTCCTTAGAGAGCGTCTTGTCGTTCTCATCCTCAGCTTCAAGCAGCTTCTCTGAGTCGATGTGCTGCGCTTCGAGCAGTTTATCGAGCTTGAGCTGCATCGCCATCGTCTCGCGGTTCTGCGTATTCTGAATGATAAATACCATCAGAAATGTCACGATGGTCGTGCTCGTATTTACTACCAGCTGCCATGTGTCCGAAAACCCCAGGAACGGCCCGCTGACAGCCCAGCCGGCGAGCAGCACCAGCGCCACTACGAACATCCAGGCCCGTCCCAACACCTCCGATGCCTTCGTCGTAAAGTTTGTTAGTACATCTTGTTGTCTATATGCCATACTCACCTCCTACTTCGTATTATACTCCGCAGCAAGAAGGCCTGGCAGCAGGACTAGCGCTTCGTCTTGCCCTCGGCCTCAAGGAAACTGCGTGCTTCACGCAATAGGAATAGGCTCACGTCGTCCTTGGTCTGTCCCTTTGCCTGGAACGGCACGGCGATATGATGAATCAGGATGAGCATATATACGAGGATGAAGGTAATGGCACCGACGATGAACAGGCCGCCATAAAATGGGTCGATATTGGTCGCAAGCAGCAGCCCGATAATCATTACCACGATAGCTTTTATCAGGAAGAATGCCGAGGGTATGAACTGGATTTTCTGGATGTAATTGACGCGGAAGAGGTTGCGCATCAGCTGGGTTTGCTGCGTCTTGAGCTTGGTCACGAAGTTTGGCGGCACGCCTGCGCGTTCCATGTCAGCGAAGCAAGCTTGGAGGTCGGCTATCTCGCGGCGTGCCCCGCGGCGATTGATGCGCGTACCCTCGCGAAACTTTCCCAGTACGTCGATAAGGCTCAGCCGGAAGTGGTCAAGGTCAAACTTGGGATATGCAACATGCGTTTCCTTGGCATCATTCCACATGTCTTCGATATTCGACGCAAATTCAGCTGGTATGCGCTCGCTCTCCTTGTAGTCGGCAATCGTGGCCGACAGCACAAAACCAAGGACAAATATCGCGCTCGACACCACGCTATTGTGCAGCGACGTCTGCTCGATAAACTCGAGATTGAAGTGATGCATGAGGTACTTGATAGGCAGTACTGCCAGCGCAGCACCCACTGCCCAGAAAAATATCCTATACACTTGGAGCTTTGGTTTCATCAGCATTCATTATACATGCGTCCGTACGGGCACGCTATCGCTTCATACTACAACGTGCTGAGTGCATGGGGTTCCTGAAAATCGTCTTTGCTAGGAGTGTCTCTATGCAATGACTGTCTTTATTTCGCCATCGACGATATGTACATACGCGCGGCTTTCAGGAGCCCCAAATAGCACTTTACTATGCGCGGTAATATCGTCGGGCAACTTGCTCATCGACACCCACTTCATAGCATCATGCTTGTGCGGCTCCATGATGCATGGCTCGCCATGCCAGCGCCGAGTTGAGAAGTGAAAAATATCGACATCCTCATCATCAGTCCGGTCATACGCCACAATACCACGAAACTCCAGGTCGTTTATGTCCACTTGAACGCCGTGTTCTTCGGCAATCTCGCGTATCGCAGCCTCTTCGACCGATTCGCCAGGCTCTACCTTACCGCCAGCCACATGCCATACGCCCGGCATCCACGCCGCAGATGCGCCGCGGCGAAGGAGCAATACCTTGTCGTCCTTCAGCAAGGCAAGAGCGGCGATACGTGTAGCGCTGCGAGCCGGCATACTATGCCTTCCTCGTACTTGCGTACGTCTCGCCGCCAGGATATGCCGCGAGGACCTGACGGATATACTCCAGCGTGTTTTCAGGTAGTTCGTCGATACTCACCCAGCGTAATTCCCCGCATTTTTCCGGCTCGGCATTATGGACTTCACCGCTCCACCTATGGCACTCGAAAAACAAGTCGATATAGTCGCCATCACCCATGCGGTGCAGTGTGTAGACATGCCGCAAATCATTCACGTTGACGGTGATGCCCACCTCCTCCCGCGCCTCGCGTACCATCGCCGCTTCCGCAGATTCGCCAGCCTCCACATGCCCGGCCACCATAGAAAACCAGCCATCCTTCCAGCCAGTGTTTTCGCGAAGCGATAGAAGCACCTTCTCGCCGTCACGGAGCACGAGATAGACCGCGACTTTTACCTGATATCGCTCTGTCGTCATCACTGCCTCACTCTCACGAAAATCATCTCACTCTCATCGCTGCCTGTGTTCTCGATGCGGTGCGCTATGCCAGCAGGGAAAATAAATGTATCACCATGAGCATAGCTATACTCGCCATCACTGTCGCACACTACACCAGTGCCTTTGAGTACGACCATAATCTCATCAGTATTCTCATGGTCATGCCAGTCAAACGCGTTGCCTGCTGGCAAAAACCCATGTGTCATGGCCTCAAGGTTGCTTCCGCTCATATGCTCGGTCGCAGCAAGCACTTTGCGTGCGCCACTACCGCCATGTGCTTCCTCTTTGGCTATTTCGCTGGATGAGCGTTTAATTATTTTCATTATCGCTACGGCCTCTTTTCTCGTTTGACGCATCACAATACACAAGAATTGCACTTTTCATTCCAACTCCTCCTCGCTAAGTAGCGGCATAATATCAAAAGCCGCTTCCTCATATGGATGCGCTGCCTTCATGGCAGCGATGACGGCTTTCGCTTTGCTCCGCTCGCATATGACTTCTATCCGTTCCTCCTGAACCGCCTCCAACTTGTCGGTTTCACCAATAAAAGGCGTAGAGCCCCTGCCCGGCACGAATCGTCCCGTCCCTATCGACGAAAAACTACAATGCGTGTAGCTTCCCTGCACGCCCGCGCCAGCATTGCCCATTGCCTGACGCACGGTATCGGCAAAGTCGAGAGGAACAAAAGTGACGATTTTTACATTCATATATATCTTCCCATACTCCTTATGCAGCCAACCTCTCATCAAGCTCGTCCATCGTCGTATAAAACGCTTTCTCAAGGTCGATATCATAATGGTTCGCAATCACGAGTAGCGACCACAGGCAGTCGCCCAGCTCGTGCTGCAGCTTCGCATCAACGTCATCGCCGTGGCGCTTGCCCGACTTTGCCATGACGAGCTTCACAAGGTCGCCCACATCTCCTACAAACCCTGCAGCATAGTCGACGCCATCCCACTTCTGATGACCGTCACGCGCATTGACTTCATCATATTTCTTACGAATTGCTTGTGCTCTTGCTTGTAAATCAGTAAGGTCACTCATCTGTTCCTCCTTTATTGACTTTTCCGACGCTTTTTGCTACACTGAAAGTACAATGCCTTAGGGCTCCGAGAACCTCGCTTTTGCGAGGTTCGATCATTTTCATAGCATATCCTTTACCGCTGACCGGATACTATCAAAAACTCCCATATCAATACGATACATTTTACGCTTTAATCGCCGCGAATCAAGTAGCCGTAACTGAGAGATAACAGCCGCAACTTCTTCATTATCATGCTGGCGAAACGCAAAGTAATATCGGTTATTTGACTTGACTTTCGTACTGAGAGGAATAGCTAAGAAAATACTGTTATTAAACTTCTTGATTATGAGGACCGGCCGGACAAAGGCCGCGTTTTTACCATCTTGCTCATAGCCTACATTTACCCCCAGCTGCGCCCACCAAACCTCACGTTCATGAAAGAATACTTCAGGACGACGCTCATTGATGCGCTTTTTCTCGACATTCCAGACGTCAAAGTCCTTGCTGTACATTAGAACTGCCTCAAAAAGTCCAGCTTGGCTGATTCGAGATGGCGGATGTCTTCTATCTGGTACTTCATCATGACCAGGCGGTCGACGCCGCAGCCAAAGGCGAAGCCAGTGTACTCTTCGGGGTCGATGTCGGCGGCGCGCAGGACATTTGGGTGAATCATGCCGCAGCCGAGCAGCTCTATCCAGCCTTCACCCGAGCAGACTTTGCACGACGAATCCTGGCCCTCGCAGAACGGACACGACAGCGCGAATTCAAACGACGGCTCGGTAAATGGGAAGTAAAACGGATTCACGCGGACATTGAGCTTCTTGCCGTAGTATTCTTCGAGGAAGCTCTGCAGCGTTGCAATCAGCATGCCGGCGTGGACGCCCTTGGCGACATAAATGCCCTCGACCTGATAGAAGGTGTGCTCGTGGCGCGCATCTAGGTCTTCGTTGCGGAACACGCGGTCTGGTACGACTGCCGCGATAGCGTCGCCGGCGAGCAGCTCGTCGCGGTACTTACGCAGGACGCGGTTTTGCATAGTGCTGGTATGTGCCGGCGCGATGAACGGGTCGCCTGCGCTGTCGGTCTCGACAGTCATGAAGGTATCATAGTCGTCGCGCGCCGGATGCCCCTTGGGGAAGTTGAGGCTCTCGAACATATGGAACTGGTCGTCAATCTCGCGCGATGCCTCGACCACGAAGCCCATTCGCTCGAAAATATCGCCCAGCCGCGCCATCTCCTGCGTCAGCGGATGCTGCGTGCCCTGGCTGCTCGGCAGCAGCTCCGGCAGAGGCACATTCACATCCATGGGCGCGGTGACATCGATAGGCGCTTTGTCGACAACTGCCAGCGCATTTTCGCGCTCTGTAATGGCCCGCTCGACTGCCGCCTTGAGCTCATTGACCGCCTGGCCATAGGCAGCCTTGTCGTCGGCCTTGCCGATACCGGCCATTGCCGCACGCAGCTCCGGCGCGCGCAACACGCCGCGCGGCTCGTCCGATGCCGCCACACGGGCAAGCAGTTCAGCCTGAAGTGATGAAAAATCCGTCATATCCGTCATATTATACCACGAGAACCTGACTTGCAGGCCGGTCGACTACTCCGCTGTCGTCGTCACCTGGTAGACAAACAGCACAAACACGCCGATAGCCAGCAGCGCAATCAAAATCCACGCCCACGACAGGCTCGTTGTCTGCTTGGTGTTCTCGATAAACGCGCTATCCGACACGCCGTCTGGACGCTCGGTGTCTTGCTTTTGGCGCTCGGCCGCCTTGGCTCGCAGCTGCGCGTCAAGGCGTTGCTGGAGTTCACTGCGGTTGTCTTTTTGATTCATATATAGACCCATACCAAGCAGTATATGCTATACTAGCGGTATATTCTAGTTTAAAGGAGGGAATATCAGTATGGCTACTAAAAAAGCCGCTGCAAAGAAGACTTCGACCGCCAAAAAGGCACCCTCGAAGCCTGCAGCTACTACCAAAGTAACTACCAAGTCAAAGACGACCGCAACCAGCTCGCCCAAGACGGTTGCCACGAGTGCTACTTCAAGCACCAAGACCAGCCGCTTCGACGTCAGCTTGATCAACGTCGTCATTGCCGAACTAGTCGGTACCTTTGTCCTGGCGATGGTCGCACTACTGACCTTCACCGATACATTGCCGCTCTACGTTGGCCTCACACTCGTGCTGCTCGTTATGAGCATCGGTGCTGTTTCGGGCGCACACGTCAACCCAGCCGTTACCTTCGGTCTGTGGGTCGCTCGCAAAATCAAAGCTATCCAGATTCCATTCTACTGGGGCGCCCAATTCCTCGGCGCTATGGCTGCCGTGGTAGTCGTCAACCTCGTCTCGGGCAACCAAAGTGCGCTTGACTTTGGTCACTTCAGCGAGTTTAGCTGGGTTATCATGGGCATTGAGCTCGTTGGTACAGCTGTGTTCCTGTTTGGCCTCATTACCGTGGTCAACCACAAAGACCTGTCGGCTACCGGCAAGGCCTTTGGCGTCGGTCTGTCGCTCGCCGTTGGTCTGCTCGTTGCAGGCAGCCTGTACACGCCTGCACGCACTCAGGCCATTGCCAGCTACCAAAAGGACGCTGCTTCGAAGGAATCAGCACCTACTATTCCGCACCAGCTCTATGTTTCTGGCGCTACGCTCAACCCAGCTGTTGCGCTTGCAGCCACTGAAACTACCGAGTCAGAGCTGAAGGGTTCGCAGCCTGCTGCCGATGAGAAGACCTACTCGCGCCTCAGCCTTGAAGTCATCGCAGGTACGCTCGTGGGTGCCGCTGTCGGTGCCGGCTTGGCTCGCTTGGTCGGGTATCGGTTCAAGAGCTAACAGCTGACTCTATAGCAAATATCCTCCGCGACGTGCGGAGGATATTTTCGTTCACGAGTGCGGCCGTGCAGCTTATTCGCCAGATGATGCTATAAATGGCTCGGAGTCGTGCGGTACGGCTGGGCGTAACTCGCCTACTACCCTCTCTGCTGCTCGCCTAACCTCGTCAGGAGTGATCGGACGTTCTGGGCTGGATTGTGTCGATGCAACCTCCTCCAGAAACTCTAACACTGGAGGAAGGGCTTGCTCTATCATATATTGGCCTAAATCTATTTTGCGGTAAGGCTTACTAGGGTTAATGCGTGGAAATTCTGTCATATCTTCATTATATCACACAATGACAAATTATGCAAGCCCCTACTCCTGCGACGGCTTATCGAGCAGCAGCGCTTCGACACTCGGGTCAGTGCCGGCGATCTTGACGACATCTTTGTCAACCTTGGCCAGCTCCTTGTGCGCGGCGTTGTAGTGGTTGACGGTCGTGCCAAGCGAATTGCCCAGCTTGGTCATGAATTCCTCGAACTTGCCGATATGTTGCCCTAGCTTACCCACGCGCACCTGAATATCCTTGGCTTGCTCCTCTATCTGCAGGCTGCGCAACCCCTGCAGCACGGTCTGGAGGTATGCCATAAAGCTCGTCGGACTGGTGATAATCACATGCTTTTCGCGAAAGGCATACTCTATCAGATCGCGCGAGCTGCCGCCGGTGCCGACATTGCTAATCAGCAAGTCGTAGTACAGCGACTCGCTCGGGATGAACATAAAGGCGAAGTCCATCGTCTTTTCGCTCGGGCGGATGTACTTGCTGGTTTCGTCGATGCGCAGCTTCAGGTCGGCCTTGACCTTGGCTAGGTAGCCGTCGCGCTCTTTGCCGCTCGCTTCAATCATGCGGTTGTAGTTTTCGAGGCTAAACTTGCTGTCGATCGGCAGCACTTGGCCTTTGTCGAGGAA
>CAZGGJ010000016.1:0-23371 GCA_964525315.1 uncultured Candidatus Saccharibacteria bacterium
ACGCTGCTGACGAAAAGACTGAATTCACCGTTACCCTAAAGGACGCCGGTGCTCAGAAAGTCGCTGTCATCAAGGCAGTCAAGGAAATCACCGGCCTCGGCCTTGGTGAGGCAAAGGCTATCGTTGACGGCGCTCCAGCTCCAGTTGTCGAAAAGGTCTCTAAGGACGAAGCAGAGGCTGCTAAGAAGTCTCTCGAAGAAGCTGGCGCTAGCGTCGAGCTCGCGTAAGTTTACTAATTATTTGAAACGGCCGTTGTTGCAACGACAGAAACAACCCTCCGTATGGAGGGTTGTTTTGTTTTGAGCGACTATGGTTATTGCGGGAGTTTGAAACGAAGCGGCAAAAGCTCGTCCAGCGTGAAGCTAGCAACACCATCAACCAGTGTAGTACCGTCATTCTCCATGAACTCACTAATAACTTGGCGGCATGCACCGCAAGGCATGAGGCTGCCAGGGTCGGATGGGTCACCATTAAGACACGTTACACCAATTCTCTTGATTCTACGATTGCCGGCCGAAATAGCATTAAATATTGCTGTACGTTCGGCGCACGCCGTCAAGCCGTAGCTGGCATTTTCGATATTACAGCCCAGATACACCTGGCCGTCTTCTGCTACCACAGCCGCCCCGACAGGGAATTGAGAGTATTTGCAATACGCGTTTGCCGCGGCATCGCGAGACTTTTGAATGAGTTCTTCGTCTGACATAGTAATCCTCCTCTACTTGTACGCTTATCATAACACAGAGGCTGTTTGGCCTTGAGTTTTTCAGCCCAACCGTTCATAATCAATATATGGAAAAGACAGACGAACAGTTCATGAGGCTTGCCCTAGAGCAAGCCATTCTTGCAAAGCAGGGTGGTGACGTGCCGTTTGGCGCGATTATCGTCCGTAACGGCAAAGTGATTGCTAGCGCCGAAAACAGCGAAATGCGCGCTGGCGACGTGACCAAGCACGCCGAAGTCAATGCTATTGCCATGGCGAGCGAACGGCTCGGCCGCGACCTCGCGGGCTGCACTATCTACAGTACTGTCGAGCCGTGCACGATGTGTACTGGCGCGATACTCTATGCTTGCCTGGACAGAGTAGTATATGGTGCCAGGCGCGAAGACTTGCCGCACCTATTCCGGGTGCGCAAAATCCGCTTCCAGCAGCTGGCCGACGACTATGGCCACGCGCCTGAAGTAATCGCAGGCGTGCTCTATAAAGAATGCGCAGCTGCCTTCGATGACTACGAACGTTCGTTCCGCGTCAATTCAACGCTGCTTTTACCGCACGAAGCGGCAACCGCATAAGCTCAACTATTTTTACAACGTTTCAGTCATGGCCACTAAAAAGTCTGTGGATAGCCGCCCGAAAATTGCCGTTGACAATGCGTGCGTATTGACTTATGTGCTCGCGACCGGTATATATAAAGACAATACTATGAAAAACAGACAAGGAATGCGAGAAATATGTCTGAATTACCAGAGAAACAAGTCAAACGACTGACCAGTCTCATCAATGAGGCCGAAACCAACCTGGCCGCAGCCAAAGAACTCCTTATCAGCATCGTCGGCGACGATGGCCAAGTAGTGACGGGTGGCCACAGTCCGCGCGAAGAAGTCAGCGGCAAAATCATCGAAGGCGTCTTCGACGGCCAAATCATGGCCGGACCTGACGGCAAAACCTATCCGGTGCCTGCCAACTATGCTAGCAAGTCTAAGCTGGTCGAGGGTGATATCCTCAAACTCACCATCGCCGACGACGGCGGCTTCATCTACAAGCAAATCGGCCCCGTGCCGCGCAAGCAAATCATCGGCACGCTGACGCAGCACGACGGCGCGTACTACGTCGAGGCCAGCGGCCGCGAATACCGCATACTGCTCGCAAGCGTCACGTACTTCCGCATCAACGTCGGCGACCAAGTGACCATCATCGTGCCCGAAGACGACCCAGATGCCAAGTGGGCAGCGGTCGAAGCAGCACTGTAGCACTACCCCTCATGAGACAAAACCTAAGGTTTTTTCTCATCGCGCCGAGAACGAAATAAATTCGTTCGTAGGGCTGCTCTTTTTCCTAAGCTATAAAATAATTCCGAAGTAAATTCGGAATTATTTTATAGAGGATAAGCGTCTTGCAATACATGGAATATGTGTCAAAGCTATTGACTTATTGAGCTCAGTATGCTATATATATATATATATTAGCTTCCAAAATCTGGAAGTAGTTCGGCGAAAGCCGAGCAACCGAAAGGAGACTCCCATGAAGGGTGCTCTCATCTTCACCGCCGGCGCGACCGTCGGCATCGTCGTCGGAGCAGTCGGTGCCGTGTGCACCACCAGCTCTCTCTCGAGCCTTCTGTACGGCCTTCTCGACAAGGCCGTGAGCAAGTTCGAGACGGAGGAGCAGGCGTTCGAGCGGCTGCGCGCCGAGGCGGACGCCAATCGGGTGGCCTACATCCGCCGCTGACGCCGGCACACCGCGAGGACCCGAGGTCGTTGGCTCATGCCACCCTCGGGGCCTCGCGGCCCCAACCCTAGAATCGTCCACACCAGCCCCCTCGGGCTGGTTTTGCTATACTGGATACCATATGGCAAAACTTCATTTCAAATATGGCGCGATGAACAGCGGCAAGAGTGATACGCTTATCAAGACAGCGTACAACTACACTGAGCGCGGACTCAAGGTGCTCGTAGTCAAGCCTGGCATCGACACCAAAGGCGACGCGCAAGTAGTGGCGCGCGGCGGCTATAAGCGGGACGTGGATATCCTGGCAGGCGAGGGGGCCGACCTTGAAGAAGCTATCCTTGCCCACCAACCAGTCGACTGCGTCCTGGTGGATGAAGCGCAGTTCCTTTCCGGTGCGCAAATCAGCCAGCTCTTTCGCATTGCCAAGCAACACGACATCTCGGTCATTTGCTACGGCTTGCGTGCCGACTTCCGTACTGAGCTGTTTCCAGGTAGCCAGCGACTCTTCGAAATCGCCGACAATATAGAGAAGCTGCCGACCATGTGCTTCTGCGGCTCGCAGGCCGAGTTCAACACGCGCAAAATCGACGGCCGCTATGTCTTCGACGGCGACCAAGTAGCCATCGAAGACGGTCATGATGTGACGTACGATTCGCTTTGCGGCAAATGCTATACCGAGAATGGCGGGACAATTTAGGCTAGGCGGCTCGCTGTTCGAGGCGAGTGACACGGGTGTCGAGGTCAGCGATTTGCTCGTCGACGACTTCGCTATGCGTGGCCATACTGTCACCTACGGCTTCGAGGATTTCCCGCTTGGCATCAGCAATCATAGCGCCAACCTTTTCGTCGATAATCCGCTCGGTATCAACTCTAACACTAGCTACAATGTCCGTTTTCAGTGATGCCGTTTGCTGGCTTACTGTTGCAGTAATAAATTGCTTCAAATCTGCTATTACGTCGGCGAAATCATCACTATTCATACCCCCAGTATAACACAAGGAGTCCGAGCGAAATGAGAACTTGCTCTCATTTCCGAGGCGACGAAGTGTTACACGAAACCAAAGGTTTTCAGTATACCACCCATTTACGAAACTACAACACGTGCTCGCGGCAATATAGCGTACAATAGATACGTAATGGGGAGTGCAAGTCTATACCGAAAATACCGCTCGCGGTCGCTTGATGAAGTGGTCGGGCAGGAGCATATCACAGCGCTGCTGGCGCGGGCTATTGCCAATGGACACATATCGCACGCCTATCTGATGACCGGCCCGCACGGCGTCGGCAAGACATCTATCGCGCGCATCCTCGCGCACGAAATCAACGGCCTGCCGTACACCGACGAGTCAACTCACCTGGACATCATCGAGATAGACGCCGCCAGCAACAACGGCGTCGAAGACGTCCGCGACCTGCGCGAGCGCGTCCATGTCGCACCGACCAGCGCCAAGCGCAAAGTCTATATCATCGACGAGGTGCACATGCTGTCGAAGCCAGCATTCAACGCCCTGCTCAAGACACTCGAGGAACCGCCCGAGCACGTCGTATTCATCCTCGCCACGACCGATGCCGACAAGCTGCCTGCGACCATCATCAGCCGCGTGCAGCGCTTCAACTTCCGTGCTATTGCCGACGCTAAAATCCAAACGCATCTGCGCATGATTGCCGACAAAGAAACTATCGCCATCACCGATGAAGCGCTGGCTCGCATCGTCCAGCATGGCCATGGCAGCTTCCGCGATAGCATCACGCTGCTCGACCAGTTACGCAGTGTCAGTGAGAGCGACATCACCGGCGCCGACGTCGATACCGCACTTGGCGCGCCGGGCGACCAGCTACTTGAGACGCTCCTCACGAGCAGTCTGGCAGGCGATATAGCCGGGCTAGCCGCCGCGCTTGACACACTCGAGGCTGGCGGCGTATCAGCGGCCGTGACTGCCGACAGTCTTATTCGTGCACTGCGCGCTCGCCTGCATGAAGAGCCGCGAGCTATCGTGCTCATCGACCGCCTCATGGAAGTGACGCGTTCACCCTATCCGTATATCAAGCTCCTGACCGTGCTCGCGAGCAGTAGCCCTGCCGTCGCAGCTCCTGCGCTGGCAGCAGCTCCAGCACCCAAGCAATCCGAGCCAGCATCCGAAGCACCGGTCAAGAAGCAGCCCCAGCCTGAACCGCCAGCCGAAATCGAACCGCCCAAAGCACCGGAAGCCCCCACTTCCAAGCCAACCGTCCAAACCGGCGGCCCCATCAACTTCGACTGGGACAAATTCCTCGTTGCTATCAATGACGCGGCCGTGAGCGCACTACTCAAAAAAGCCGGCCACGCCCAAGACGGCGACACGCTCATCATCTACGCCGGCAACAAATTCGGCGCCAGCAAACTGAGCGGCGAACGCCTCGCTAAACTCCACGCAGCGCTCGAGGCTATCGGTGCGAGCGGTCTGACCATTGACGTCCGCCCCGACCCGGCTCCACCAAGCGATTCGCGTCTCTCAGCCATAGCTGATATCATGGGCGGAGGAGAAGAGGTAGTAGTCGATGGCAACTAAGCAGGCCGATACCGGGCGCATCCCGCCGCAAAATCTCGACGCCGAGAAGAGTTTGCTCGGTGCTATTCTGATTGACGAAGAAGTCATTGCTGACGTAGCAGAGCTGGCTCATCCAAGCGATTTTTACGACAAACAACACGGCATCGTCTATGGCGGCATGCTGCGCCTGTACGAGCACCACAAGCCGGTCGACCTGCTAACTCTCACCGAGGAACTCAAGAAAAAGGACGAGCTGGACGCTATCGGTGGCTCGGCGTTTCTGACCGAACTCACCAACTACGTACCCTCAGCCGCACATGCACGCAGCTACGCCGAACTTGTTGCCTCCAAGGCCGTGCGCCGCCGACTCATCAAGGCCAGCGCCGATATCTCCGAGCTGGGCTTTGACGAAGACACTACCACACAGGAACTACTGGAAAGGGCAGAAGCCGAGCTCTTCAGCGTCAGCGACCAGTCGCTCAAGCAAGACCTCGTCAGCCTCGAAAGCATCCTGACCGAAAGTTTCGACCGCATCGAAGAGCTGCACCGCAACAAAGGCCAGCTCCGCGGCATCCGCACCGGGTACCGCGACCTCGACAATATGACCGCCGGCTTGCAGCGTAGCGACCTCATCATCCTGGCGGCTCGCCCGGCCATGGGTAAGACCACGCTCGTCACCAACCTCGCCTACAATGTGGCGACGATTGCCAAGCAGCCCGTCCTGTTCTTTAGCCTTGAGATGAGTAAGGAGCAGCTGGTCGACCGTATGCTCGCCGATGCATCGGGCGTGGACAGCTGGAACATTCGCACCGGCAACCTGTCGGACGACGACTTCGGCAAACTCTCTGAAGCTATGGGCGAAATGGCCGAAGCGCCCATCTACATCGACGACACGCCAGGCCTGAGCGTGCTCGAAATGCGCACCAAAGCCCGCCGCAAGCACCACGAAGCACCGCTCGGCCTCATCATCGTCGACTACCTGCAGCTGATGCAGAGCAACGGCAACCACAACGGCAACCGCGTGCAAGAGGTGAGCGAAATCAGCCGCGGCCTCAAGCTCATCGCCCGCGAGCTCAACGTGCCGCTCATCGCCCTGAGCCAGCTATCGCGCTCCGTCGAGTCGCGCACGCCGCCTATCCCGCAGCTGGCCGACCTGCGCGAGTCCGGCTCCATCGAGCAGGATGCCGATATCGTGTCGTTCATCTATCGCCCCGGCTACTACGAGCCAGACAACCCCGACGTCAAGAACATCACCGAGCTCATCATCGCCAAGCACCGTAACGGCCCGGTCGGCAAGATAGGCCTCTACTTCCATCCAGAGCGTCTGCGCTTTATGTCACTCGACAAGCGCCACGAGTAGCCAGTCCGAGCTACTTCTTGTTTTTGTCATCGGCATCCTGCTTTTCATGCAGGGCATACGCATTGAGTATCTTTGACTCTTCATGTAAATCCAAGTCTTTACGTGATCTCATCCATATAAACACCACGAGCGATGCCACTAGTAGACCGAAATTCACCAGAAGGATTATAAGCATTACGTCCACAGGTATCACTTCATACACCATCTGGTTCCTGCTGAGCAAAAACAGCACGACGGTTGCTATACTGAAAAATATCGCGACAGCTTTGGCTACTAGGTATTTCCGATACATAGTAAGTCTATACTAGCATATGTAGTCGCAAGGCCTAGCCTTGAAGCAGCGCCACTTGGCCGCCTCATGCTATAATACCCATAGTTCATGAAAGAAAAAGTCACCTCCTATTTCCTCTATCGATGGCGCTATACGCTAGGGTATAGTATTGGCGGATTGCTGATTATCGGTATCCTTGTATTTAACCTGCTGTTTGTGCCTGGCGGGCTGCGTACAGCAGAGCAAACTGCGGCCGTCGCCAGCGGCGCACTATCGTTCGCGCACTTCGACCCGCATACTGTCATCAATCTGCCATACCACGTGCTGCAGCGTGCGGCGTTTGCGCTGCTTGATGTATCTGCGCTTACGGTCAAATTGCCATCGATTGTCTTCGGACTGCTTGCTGTGCTCGGCTGCTACCTGCTCATCGCGACGTGGTTCCGGCGCAATGTTGCGGTCATCACGACCATTATCGCAGCCACGATGCCCGTCACGTTATACGCCGCGCAGGATGGCACACCTACAATATATATGATCGCTATAGCGTTTTGGCTGCTGTATGTCGCTACCAATGTATCGCGAGCAGTGGGCAAACAGGTGTTTTGGAATGTGCTGTTCTTTATTTTGCTCGCGCTCAATCTTTACACACCGCTCGGCATTTGGCTCGACATCGCCATCCTTTCGACGATTCCGTTTCATCCGCATATCCGACTTCGTGCGCGGCGCTTCAATGTCAACCATGTCGCAATCGCCGGTGCGGTGGCATTCGTACTCATAGCACCGCTTGTATACAGCCTATCCATCAAGCCGGAGCTAGGACTCGTATTACTTGGCATACCAACCGCCAGTCCTGACATACTCGCCAACCTGCAAACGCTCGGCATGCACTTTTTTGGCAATGGCACTGCTGCGCTGACACCATACTTAGAGCCGCTTTTTCCAATAGCTACGACACTGTTGGTGCTGATTGGCTTTTACCGGTTTATCCTCATTAAGTACACTGCGCGTAGTTATGTTATATGGCTATGGGGTGCGCTCTTGGTGCCGCTCCTACTACTCAATCCAGAGTCCTTTATGATCGTGCTGCCGCTAACAGTACTGATGATTGCCATGGGTATCGCCAGCCTCATCCGCGAATGGTATATGCTATTTCCGCGCAATCCCTATGCTCGTATCGTCGGGCTTATCCCGCTCGGTATCATCGTCGGTGGTATTGCTATCACAAACACCTACCACTATATCGCTGGGTACCACTATACGCCCCAAGTTGCCGCTGTTTACCGCCAGGATATTAAAGCGCTTAACCAAGTCCTTGCGCGCACAACGGCAAGCGAAGCACAAAAGGTAGCCGTGCTTGTGCCATCCGAGCAGCAAGCATTTTACGCGCTTGTCGCGCGTTATGATAAGCGGTTTGACGTCGCGGCAGATGGTGCCCTCCCGACAGAGACTATCTATATTATGCACGGCTCGTTACGGTCGACCCTTACGCCGCAAGCGCCCCCGGCATATATTGCCGTCGACGGCCAAAGCGACCATGCCGACCGCTTCTACCTCTATACACAAGCGGCAAAATAGGCTACAATATAGAAAGTTACATAAGGAGGAACCATGGCGCTTAACCAAATGAAGATGCTCAATGATTTACGCAAAGCCCAAAAGGCGCTTGCCAAAGAAATTGTCGAAGTTGAGGCTGGCGATGGAGCAGTCGTCGTACAAATCACTGGCGAGCTGAAAGTAAAGTCGGTCAAGATTGACCCGGCATATGTCGACCTTGATGACATCCAAGAGCTGGAACACTGGATTGAAATCGCTATCCGCGACGGTATGGCCAAGGCGCAGGAAATTGCTGCCGAGAAGATGAAGCCCCTCATGGGCGGCCTCGGTAATCTCGGTCTGTAGCAATGGCACAGCTGCTCCCAAAAGCGCTGCTGGAGACAATTGACGAGCTCGGCAAACTGCCGGGTGTCGGTGCACGTACAGCCGAACGCTATGCGTACTTTCTCTTGCGCGCCCGCTCGGACCTGGCGCACAAGCTGGCCGCATCTATCGACCAGCTGCATACGGGCGTCAAGCTATGCCCGGTGACATTTGCGCTTATCGACCCGAGCGATGACGTTTCACCGCTGTATGCAGGCGACGACCGCAACAAACAGCTGGTCGCCATCGTTGAGGAGCCGCTTGATATCGTTGCGCTTGAGCGGACAGGGAAGTTCCATGGCACCTATCATGTGCTCGGCGGCGTCATCTCGCCAATCGACGGCGTGGGACCGGAAGCGCTGCATATCCCTGAGCTCCTTGAGCGCTTGCGCACCGATGAAGTCGAAGAAGTCATCATTGCGACCAATGCTTCAGTAGAGGGCGAGTCAACCGCCTTGTTCATCCAGCGGCAAGTCCAAGATGCTGGCATCGACACCAACATCTCGCGCCTCGCTCGCGGCATCCCCGTCGGTGTCGACCTCGAGTATGCCGACCAAATCACCCTCAGCCACGCGCTCGAAGGCCGCCGAAAACTGTAAACTCTGCTACAATTAGAGGAAATAAGGAGGATACTCATGAGCGAATTCTTGCGGCTACCTGGACTGATTGACATCCACGTGCATCTGCGCGACCCAGGCCAGACAGACAAAGAAGATTTCACCACCGGTACGTCAGCAGCGCTTGCTGGCGGTTTTACTATGGTGGTAGATATGCCAAACAACGCTACACCCATCACGACACCTGAGCGTCTGGAGGAAAAAATCGCTATTGCTCAGGAAAAGGCCGTGAGTAACATCGGTTTTCACTACGGTTCGCTCGGCGACAACCTTGATACCTTTGCCGAAGCTGCCAAACACTCAGTCGGACTGAAGCTCTACCTCAACCAAACTACCGGCAATTATGTCCTCGACGCCAGTAAGCTCAAGGAAATCTACGCAGCTTGGCCGCAGGATAAAGTCGTTCTGCTGCATGTCGAAGAAGACCTCATCGACGTCGCTATTGAGTCGATGGAAGGCCTCGCACGTCCAGTGCACGTCTGCCACATGCCGAGCAAATTCATCCTTGAGAAAATCATCGCTGCCAAGCAGCAAGGCCTGCCCATCACCTGCGGTGTCTGTCCGCACCACCTGTTCCTGACCAACGACGACCGTGAACGCTTGGGTGTCTATGGCGACATGAAGCCGTCGCTCAAAACCCGCGAAGACCAAGAGTATCTATGGGAGCACCTCGACGACATCGACATCTTCGAGTCCGACCACGCGCCGCATACCCATGCCGAGAAACAAGCCGGTGCGCACGGCATACCCGGCCTCGAAACGACACTGCCGCTACTCCTCACCGCCATGCAGCAAGGCCGTATTACACTCGAGCAAATCATCGACAAATGCCACACCCGCCCAGCCGAAATCTTTGGTCTGCCAACCGACGATACGACCTACATCGAAGTCGATATGAGCGAGCGCGTCATCAAAGACGAGGAGCTACTTACCAAATGCGGCTGGTCGCCCTTCGCCGGCCAAACCGTCACCGGTAAGGTAGTACGAACCGTTGTACGCGGCGAAACGTTTTACGAAAACGGCAAAGTACTTGTGCAGCCTGGCAGCGGACAGGTTATTACAAGCTAGCCTTTATCTCTGCAGCAAGCTCAGGGTTCCACATCGCGCCGCACACCGACAAGACATAGTCAGCGCCCGCGTCGCGATACTCGTGGAAGTCGGTCGCTGACATCACGCCGCCCAGCCCGATAATCTTGTACGAAAAGCCGAGTTCTTGGCGTAGCTTCGCGAGTTCGCGCGTCATCTCCAGTCCAGCCCATTTCACCGGTGCGCCGCTGACGCCCGCTTTTGGCCGACCAGGGAAAACCTCGCCGCCATTGGCATCGATGACTGTTGTGGCCATCGTATTGATAGCCGAGATACCCTCTAGCAGTCCGCCGACCTTTACAACTAAGTCGCGTAGTTGTGCCTTGTCGGGGAAGTACGCAAGCTTGATAATCAAATTAACATCAGGATGAGCCACCTTGACTGCCTGCACGATACGCGTCGTCATGTCCGTATCGAAGCATGCCAGCACCGCCTCGCCCTCGTTGGGGCAGCTGAGATTTATCTCTATCGTCTTGGCGCCGGTTTGTTTGATAAGCTCGATGCCTCTCACATGGTCTTCTACAAAATCATCACGGCCGCGGCCATGCGCCGTGCCCTGAAAGGCGACCAGTAGTGCCTGCCCCTTGCCGGTCAGCGCAAACGACTCACGCATCGCTGGCCGCCATTCAGCTGGCGTCACCGAGGGGATACCGAATGAATTAGCGACTGCCAGCGGCTCACTATAGCTGTCGGCCACATGCACCGGCTGCGATGGGTCGAGCTCGCCAACGACCTGCACCGGGCGAAGTTGCGGATAGGGATTGAGCGGGAAGACATCAGTGCGGACAGACTTCAGCGTGACGATGTCGAAGCCCTTATCGAGCGCTGCCTTGATAAACTTCGGTGTGGGGAGCGGCCCGGCTCCGATACCAAAAGGGCTGTATACAGGCGTGCCGAAGAAGTCGTACTGAGGCTCACCCTCATCAACATACGGCTCATCTATGGCGACATAGTCGCCAAATGGACCCTCTTGCTTGTTGGCTTCGAAATCTTTTTGGTCGTCGTAGAGCTGGACTTGTTGTATCATAGTTATAAAGTAGCACAACGCAAAGTGAGGGACAATGACCGAGACAACTATCAAGCCCGAGCGCATCATGGTCGCCCTCGACGTCGATACACTCGATGAAGCCCGAGCTATCGCCGAGCAACTTGCTGGCACAGGCGTGACATTCAAGATAGGCAATCAGCTGGGCACCTATGCCGGCTGGGAAGCCTGTGTCGCCCTGGCGCGCGAGTTTGGTGCGCAGATTTTTTGCGATACCAAGTTCAAGGACATCCCGGCCACGGTAGGCAAATCTGCCCGGGCTATCACGCGCCACCAGCCAGATGTCTTCAATATCATGGCCGACACGCAACCTGAGGGTATACAGGCAGCAGTCGAAGGCGTCGAATCAGCCGTCCGCGATTACGGCATGCAGCGGCCGCTCATCATCGGCGTGACAGTCCTCACATCGTACTCAGACGAAGACGCCATGAGTGTCTACGGCGCACCATCACGCGACAAAGTCCTGCAATTTGCGACCGCTGCTGCGGCAAACGGCCTTGACGGCGTGGTCTGCTCGGCCGAAGAAGCCGCCATGCTGCGCGCTTACGATGAGACAAAAGGTTTGACACTCATTACGCCGGGCATTCGTCCGCTCTGGGCTGCCAGCGGCGACCAATCGCGCATTATGACCCCGCAAAAGGCTATCGAAGCAGGGGCTGATTATCTCGTCATCGGTAGGCCAATTACTCAGCCGCCGCCGGAGATTGGCTCACCGCGAAACGCACTCGAAAAAATCTTAGAAGAAATAGGAGGAGCATGACCCAAGTAAGCCAAGCAACTATCGACCGCGTCGCCGAGGAACTGCACGCACATCATCTCATCAAATTCGGCGAGTTTACGCTCAAGAGTGGCATTGTCTCGCCATTCTACATCGACCTGCGCGAAGTCCAGTCATATCCCAGCACCTACCATGCGGTGACAGACGCCTACGCCGAGCTACTCGAAGGTGCCGACCCGAACGCCTTCATCGCCGGCGTGCCCGAAGCTGGTACGCCGCTGGCCAGCATGGTCGCTTACCAGCTCGACCGTGCAATGGTACAGCCGCGCAAGGTCGTGAAAAACCACGGCACCAAATCATCAGTCGAAGGTGCTTACCAGCCCGGCGACAAGGTCATCCTCATCGACGACCTCATCACCAAGGGCGACTCCAAGCTCGAAGCCATTGACCAAGTGAAATCTGCCGGTCTGGAAGTCGCCGGTTTCCTGGTGCTCATCGACCGCGAGCAGGGCGGACTCGACACTATCTGCGCCGCGGGCTACAGCATCGAGGCTGCGACGACCATCACAGCTATCATCACCGCACTGCACGACCAAGGCAAAATTACCGATGAGCAGTTCGACACCGTCATCAACTTCATCAGGAGCAACTAATGGAGCACATCCTCAGCATCTCGCAGTTCGACCGTGCAGCCATCGACGAACTCTTCGCCAGCGCTCGCAACATGAAACAACTCGTCGAAACCAAAGGCGGCAGCAATCAGCTACAGCACCGTGTCAGCGCCAACCTCTTCTACGAGCCATCGACCCGCACCAGCAGCTCATTTGCCGCTGCTATGTATCGGCTCGGCGGCAGTGTCATCAGTATCAACGACGTGCAGTATTCGTCCGTCGCCAAAGGCGAAACACTCGAAGATACCATCCGCACGCTCGAACAGTACGCCGACGTCATCGTCCTGCGCCATCCCGAAGTCGGCGCAGCTCAGCGCGCAGCCGCTGTCAGCAGCGTACCCATTATCAACGCCGGTGATGGGGTAGGCGAGCATCCTACCCAGGCCTTGCTCGACCTCTTTACCATCTATGAAGAGCATGGTCGTATCGACGGCCTCACCATCAGCCTGGTCGGCGACCTCAAGAATGGCCGCACCGTCCACTCGCTCGCCAAGCTCCTCAGCCTCTACGATGTCAAGTTGCAATTTGTCGCCCCTGAGACCCTGGCCTTTCCACCAGAACGATGCAAAGGACTGTCCTTTGCATCGTATACTGATGTCAAAGAAATTGCGGCTGATACTGACATCCTCTACGTCACCCGCGTCCAGAAAGAACGCTTCGCCAGCCCTGATGATTACGAAGCAGTCAAAGGTAGCTATGTCATCGACACGTCAATCGTGGTCGGCATGAAGCCCACGGCACGCATCATGCATCCATTACCCCGTGTCGGCGAAATCGCCCCCGAAGTCGACGCAGACCCCCGCGCCGCTTACTTCCGCCAGATGCGAAACGGTCTGTATGTGCGTATGGCGCTCATCGACATGCTGGTAGGTCAGTGATTAACCTCAACTCGACAGAAACATCACGTGATACTGCTATACCGCCGCTTTTGCGGCGGCTTTAGGGGTGGGGAGCTCATATTGTTGGATTTACTCCAATAATATGAGCGGGGTGGGTGGGCCCGCCCCTTGAGAGCTCGACTTATGTCGAGCTCGGGTTAGTTATGCTACACTAAGCCTATGACCAAACACCTCGGCTACGAACACTGGTTCGAGATTTATCTGACACGCGACACCTACACTGCTGAGCAGTGGCAACAAACGCTGCTCGCAGTGTCGTCGTATATCGGCTTCCTGCGCAGCTGGCTGCTCGTCGTGCATATCGAGAACAGTACGGTGCGATTGTTTGCCGGTACTAATCGCGACGTTAGTTCGCTATCAAATAAGCTTGAGGGCATGGTATTGAGGCCGGTCGCACCCGAGCTCGTCACGCCGCCCCAGGACGTAACAAAAGAACGGCTCATCCAGCTCGTCTCGGGCGGCAACATCCTCGACACTAGCGAAAAATACCAGGTAAAGCGAGGCCGCAAACTTGAATGGGCATCGTTCAAAATTCGCACCCTCGACTCGACGCGTGCACTGACAGAAATGCAGCTTTGCTTTCGCAGTGCAAGCGGCAGCTACAGCCTTGCAAGCAAGCGGCTATTCATGCTTCCTGCGCGTCTGCTGGCTATCGACTTTGTGGTCAACACGAAATATCTGCGCCACAAGCAACCGCAATACCTCGACATCCAGAAATCCCTGCATATTATGCGCAGCGATTCACTTGGTGCGCTGTTCGAAGTCGATACCTTTCCATACCTGCCCAAAAACTACTATTTGCCGCTTGAGAGCTACGACTTTGACAAACATTCATTCATCATTGGCGCAAGCGGCAGCGGCAAATCCAAACTCATCGGACTCTTAACACACAAGCTGCTGGCTACGGCCATCAACCGCCAGAACTACCGCGTCGTCGTCATCGACCCGCACGCCTCGCTGGAGGATGACTTAGGGAGCATTCCTGGCAGCAATATCATTAGCTTCAAAACCCCAGATGACGGCGCAGAATTGTTTGCTGGTAGCGGCACAGATATCGCAGCAGCCACTGAGCTGACTGGCACGCTATTCAAATCGCTGCTCGCCGACCAGCACAACCCCAAGCTTGAGCGTACACTGCGCTTTAGTCTGTACGTCCTGATGACCGGCCAGGTCATGAGCCTCGATAACCTCAAGCGGTTCCTCACCGACATCGAGTATCGTAACCAACTGCTCGAGCACGTCAAGAGCTTCATTCCGGCCAACATCGTCAAGTTCTTTGGCGCGGACTTCAATGAAATGCGCACCAAGTACTACAACGAGGCAATTTCGCCCATCGCCGCACTCGTCGACGAAATGCAGCTACAGCCGAGCCTGGGCATGCAAAACGACGACTCTGCCTCTCTGGCCAAGCTTATCAACACCAACCCACTGACCGTCTTCTCGCTCAACAAAGTCAGCATGGGCGAAAAAGTCGTGAAGACAGTCGCTGGACTACTTATACAGCAAATCTTCCTGCTTGCTCAAGCGCGGCAATTCAACCAAAAAATCATCCTCATCATCGACGAAGTATCGGTCGTGCAAAACCCAGCCATTGCCCAAATACTTGCCGAAGCCCGCAAGTACAATCTATTCGTCTTCCTCACCCAGCAGTACTTTGGCCAAATAGAAAAGAACCTGCAAGACGCTATATTTACTAATATAGCCAACTACTACGTTTTCCGGGTGTCCGAGGAAGATGCGCGGGCGCTTGAGGGCAACCTAACCATTGACCTCCCGAAGGAATCGCTCCTCCAAGAAAAAGAGCTCGGCAACAAAGAAAGTGAGCTGCGCGTGAGGCTACTTACCTCGCTTCATGCGCGCGAATGCCTGCTGCGCTTGACCGTCGATGGGCAGATTTTGCCAGGAATCAAGGCTCGCACGATGGACTTCATTGGGGGCGCAAAGCCGCAGCACACCGAACTAAAAAAGTACCAGACGAACGAGCTGCCCTCGAAATTCCAGGAAGCGATTGTTGCCGAAAGTTCGTTTGCGGCCAAGCCCGCCGAGATACCACAGCCGACAGCTGGAAAAACCTCTATGGCCGACTTCCTCGCCGGCAAACTTCCATCGCCAGAGCTTACACCAGATATCCATGCACCCGCCGCGCCTAAACCGTCTGGACCGCCGAGTCTCGCTGACTTCTTGGCGTCACAAAGTCTCAATATCGACCACAAAGAAGAAAGGAAACAGTAGAAATGAATGCCGAACAAGCCAAGCAAATTCTGGACAACGTCATCGGTGTCGTCTTTGGCTACCAAAATCCGCTTAGCCTCGAACAGGCCATGCAAAAATTTGCGTTCGATTTGAATTTGCCGCAACAAGTATACGATAGCACTACCGGCGAGCCGACCTGGGCAAACTCAGTCAATCCATCTCGCTTCATCAGTATGGAGAATTCTCATAAGCGTGAGGACTGGACTCTTTCATCGCGAAATTTGAGCTCAATCGAGGATATATTGACTGCCTGGAGTGAAACGAACTATACGACTACGGCGCGCCAGATTGAATCAATTGGCGTTGCCGAAAGCGATAGTGTCAGCGCCAGCGAAAATGTCTATCGCTCGGCTTTGATACGCCGCTGCAAAAATGTTTTGTTCTCACGCGGCTGCATTGATTCCGAATTCATCGTTGCCAGCTCTGAATCACAAACCTCTAGCTACTCAATCCGAGTCGAAGATAGCCAGCTGGTATCTGCCAGCTTCAATATTACGTGGTCAGCAAAAGTGAACAACTCTTTCTTCATCCAGGACTGTTATGATGTATCTGATTGCATGTTCTGCTCGCACATCGCCGGCAAACAATACTGCATCGCCAACATGCAGTACGACAAAGAAGAATACGAGCGCCTGAAGCTCGAAGTAGTGAAGTGGATTTTTAATTCCTAGCAGCTTATATCTCCCCATTATACCATACTTTACTAAATATTGCAAGTAGTGGTACAATAAAACAGATGTATTCTGAAGCTATTTCACTTATAAACAGCGCGAAGCGCATCGTTGTTATCCAAGCCGAGAACCCCGATGGCGATAGCTTGGGGTCGAGCTTGGCACTCGAGGAAATCTTAGGCGACCTCGGCAAGGAAGTATTGCTGTATTGCCCAGTCGACACGCCGAAATACCTGCGCTACGCCCAAGGCTGGGACAGGGTGACGAACGAGTTCGACACCAAGAGCGACCTGGCGATTATCGTTGACACCAGCGCCGATATTCTCCTCAGCAAAGTACTCGGTACTCCCGGCGTCCGACACTTCCTCGAGACACATCCAGTACTCGTGCTCGACCACCACGCCACCGACAGCAGCCTGAGCTTTGAGCACACCATGGTCAGTGGAGATGCTGTTGCGACCGGTCAAATGATTTACCAACTGACACACGACGCCGGCTGGGCCATCAATCCCCAGGCTGCCGAAAACATGCTTATCGCCATCATGAGCGATAGCCTCGGCCTCACGACGCCGAATGTCACGCCCGACACGTTCTTCGTAGCCGGCGAGCTCGTCAAGCTCGGCGCTTCCAATGCCGCTATTGAGGAGCGCCGCCGCGAATTCATGAAGAAATCGCCCGAAATCCTGGCTTACAAAGGCAAGCTCATCGAGCGAATCGAATACTTCCTAGACAACAAGTTGGCGCTTGTTCACGTCCCGTTCGAAGAAATCGAGCAATACTCCGACCAATACAACCCCGGCGCACTTATCGGCGACGAGTTACGCCTGGTCGAAAACGTCGAAGTCGGCGTCGTCATCAAAACCTACCCAGACGGCAAACTCACTGCCCGCCTGCGCACCAACAGCCCAGTCGCCGAGACTATCGCCGGCTACTTCGGCGGCGGCGGCCACGCCTACGCGTCAGGCTTCCGCGTGTACGACGACTACGACACTGTGATTCGCGAGCTTATCGAAGCCACAGATAAAGCACTAGCTGCAAAGGAGCAATAGCATGTCCAGAATCGCCCAGCTTGAAGCACTTGTCACCGAACTCTACGAGCAAAAAACCGAAGGTCGTGCCGAATGGGCAGATTGGCTCTATGAGCACCACGTGTTCGTGGTGGCTGATTATGCGTCCGAGCTCACTGCGAAATACCACATTGACCCTGAGCTGCCGCGAGCTGCTGCGCTGCTGCATGACTGCGCGGACGCTGTGATGTTGCGCTTTGATGAGCGGCATACAGAGACCACATATGAATTATCGCGGTCACTACTCGAAAAAAGCGGCTTCACACCAGCAGAAATAACCCTCATCGTCGACGATGCCATCGCGCGCCATAGTTGCCGCGACGGACAGCTGCCCGCAAGTATGGAGGGAAAGGTGCTTGCCGTTGCTGATGCATTCGCTCACTTCAAAACAGATTACTATTTGCGCGCAGTAGAAGCATTGCTCAGTGCGAAGTCGCTCGATGAATCCAAGCAATGGGTACTCAAAAAAATCGACCGCGACTACCACGATAAAATACCCTGTTTGCCCGACGAAGTATCTGCAATCGAACATGACTATCAGCTACTCAAGGAGTTGTTTTCGCGATGAAACTCTACAACACTATGACTCGTACTATCGAAGTTATCCAACCGCTGGAGGCGGGGAAGATTCGTATGTATACCTGCGGTCTGACGGTTTACAGCCAGCCGCAGATTGGCAACTGGGTAGCGTATATTTATTCTGACGTGCTGACGCGGGTACTGAAGGCGAACGACTTTGCTGTCACCCGCGTGCAAAACATCACCGACGTCGGCCACCTAGTCAGCGACGACGATAGCGGCGAAGACAAGATGGAAAAGGGCGCTCGCGCTGAAGGCCTGACCGCTTGGGACGTGGCCAAAAAATACAGCGAAATTGCCGAACACGAAGCCTACGACCTTCTTGGTTTGCTGCGGCCTGACAAGCTCGTACCGGCTACCTCGCTCATCCAGGAGCAAATCGAATTCGCGAAGATACTTGAGGAAAAGGGCTATCTCTACCGCATCGACGACGGCATGTACTTTGACACGTCGAAGCTGAACGACTATGGCAAGCTGGCTCGACTCGACATCGCCGGCCTGCAAGCCGGAGCGCGTGTCGACATGGCGGGCAAGAAGCATCCGACTGACTTCGCCGTCTGGAAGTTCAGTCCAGTAGGGCAGAAGCGTGATATGGAATGGGAGAGTCCGTGGGGTGTCGGCTTCCCAGGCTGGCACCTGGAGTGCTCGGTCATCGCCCGCGAGAATCTCGGCGACCAGCTCGACATCCATACCGGCGGTATCGACCACATACCAGTGCACCATACCAATGAAATCGCGCAGAGCGAGAGTGTCACTGGCAAGGAATTCGTGAAATATTGGTTCCACAACAACCACATGAAGGTCGATGGCACCAAGCTCAGCAAATCGCTCGGCAATAGCTACACGCTCCAAGATATCCTCGACCGCGGCTACAGCCTCGATGCATTCAAGCTGCTCGTGCTGTCGAGCCACTACCAGACCGAGGGTAACTTCACCTGGGATATACTGACCGCCAGCCAGAACCGCCTGAACAATTGGCGCGATATCGCCGTCCTGCGCCATCAGACCCACGACACACTGCGTGACGACGATGAGAAGTCGACCGACGACCAATCGGTCTCGCTACTTGCGACGGCTCATGCCATTCGCGAAGCATTGTCAAACAATCTCGACACACCTGGTACGCTGACTATCATCGACGAAGCATTCTCGCGCCTCGCCAGCAAATCGCTCGACGATATCCACCAGCACGCGCTCGTACAGCTGCTTGAAGCAATTGATGAGCTCCTTGGGCTGCACCTCATGGCGACCACGCCCGACATTTCTGACGAACAAAAGCAGCACATCATCGCCCGCGAACGAGCGCGCGACGCCAAAGACTGGGCCGAGAGCGACCGCATCCGCGATGAGTTGCAAGCAGAAGGCATTGCCCTCAATGATACCGCGCACGGCACCGTGTGGACGTACACGGTATAGTAATTACGCTTTGAGTTTCTTGACGAGTTTGGCGAGCGGTTTGCTATTGAGCTCACGCTCCTTGCGCCGCCGAGCGATGTAGGTTTCGGCAAGCACTTTGATACATCCGGCAATCGGAATCGAGATAATACCACCGGCCAGACCAAACAAATATAATCCAACTGTCACCGCAGTAAGCACAGCCAGCGGCGATAGCCGAACGTACTTTGCCTGGATTGTTGGTGAGATGAAGTTGTTCTCAATTTGCTGGTAGATGATGAAGAATATCGCGAAAATGATTCCCGCCGTGACGTTATTGAACAGCAAGAGCAGCGAAATGAGCACGCCAGCAATCGTCGCACCGAACATCGGGATAAGCGACAACACAAACGATATCGCCACTGCCGGCAGCGCCAGATTGGCTGGTACCGCCGGAATAAATAGGCTAATCAAGAACACTGCCGCACCACTGCACAGCGCGCCAATGCCCGACACCGCCAACTGCCCAGTCACATAGCCCGACACGACATCGCGCATTTTGGTGACGAGCGTGCGGTGTTCTTCCATTTTTTCGGTATCTTCATACAGGCTCCACACACGCTTCATCCATGCGGGACCCTCGATAAGCATCAGGAAGGACAATACAAGCACCAGGAACGTTGCACCAATCAGCCCAAAGATTGACCCAACGCTGCCCAGGATATTCTGGCTAATATTCGTTAGCATCGAACCCGAGCTATCTTTGAGCGACTGCACGGCAGCATCTACCTGCGGTTGGATATGGTACTGCTCGACGAGCGCACCGACACCCTCCCACTGCTTGGCAGCGCTGTCTACCAAGGCTGGAGCAGTATCGATAAATTTGACCGTCTGCTCGACGATAGGCGGCACGACCAGGGTAACGAACAACCCGAGTATTGCGACGACTGTCGTAAATGCCAGTGCTGTCGCACCAATACGGCTCTTGCCCGGAATGAACTTGCCGAGGTAATTAACCGGACCGTTGAGTGCCAGCGCCAAAAAAGCAGCGGTCGCCAAAATAGCCACCGCCGATCGCGCCATATACAGCGCCAGTATAACAAAAGCAAAGCCAATGACTACGAGCCAAAAGCGAACAAACGTCTTCGTATCGATCTCTATACGTGTCTTCATAGAGTCAGTATACTACAGCGTGACGATAAGTGTAATAACCATCAGCAGCGAAACGCCCGTGACGACAGCAAGGAGCGGCACGCGGTTGGGATAGTAGTCTACCTTGCTCGTGCGCTGAGCGGCCTTTTTCTTGGGCGAAGCGGCTTTTGCGCTTGGTTTCTTAGTAGTCGTGGGTTTCTTCTTTGCTACCATAGCGCCAGTATATCATGAGCGGTTTCGATCTGCCATAGCTCTATAGAGATGCACCCATTGTTCGGCGTCTAATTCGGATGGCTTGCGCTCGCTGGATATGCCTGCCGTTTCGCGGGGCTGCTGAGCATAAAATTTCTGCTCGGCAAAACACCGCGCCACAAACGCTCGATACACAGGCAGTTCATCGGCCGCCACAAGCGGCTCCGGGCGCAACTTCAGCTCCAGCAGTGCAGTATCGACAGCCGGCGGGGGAGTGAAGTCGGTTTTGCGGAGCGGTCGGCGCACCCGGGCAGTATAGAGCGGCGCGATTTGCGCGCCCAGCTGCGAGGTGAAGTGGTCGCCCATAGTGAGCTTGCGCGCAAATTGCCGCTGCACGATGAGGTAGACAGCTCGCGGTGGATGAGCCGCCTCGGTCAGGCGCCGCACAACGCTCGCGCTCAGCGAGAAGGGGATGTTAGCAAATACTTTATACGGCGTGTCCGGCAGTTCAACCTCAAGGATATCACTCTTGAGGATTGTCACATTCGTCAGACCAGCTGCATTGCGCTGCAGCGTTTCAAGCGCGCGCGGTTCAACTTCGACCGCAACGACCTGCCGGCAACGCTGCGCCAACACACTGGTGATGACACCGCTCCCAGCACCGAGGTCATACACCACATCATTCTTGCGGATATTGCTATGCCCGACAAGCTCGGCAACAAGCCGCGGGCTGCGCAGGAAATGCTGGTCGTATCGATGGTCACGCACCATGTAGCTATTGTACTATCGTCTGTCGATAAACGTCAGTGCCGTGCCCGTTGCGCCGCCGCGGCCGGTGCGGCCGATGCGGTGGATGTAGTCTTCGTAGGTGGCAGGCTGGTCGAAGTTGATAACATGGCTGACGTTCGGGATATCGAGACCGCGGGCAGCAACGTCGGTTGCGACCATGATGCGCGCTTTGTTGTCCTTGAAGGCCCGGAGTGCGCGCTGGCGCTGGGACTGCGATTTGTTGCCGTGGATGGCGACCGAGGCGTGGCCTTGGCGCTCCAAGTGGTCGCTCAGGCGCTGCACCCCGAACTTGGTCTCGCCAAAGAGCAAGACCTTGTCGAATTCTTCGTTGCTGAGCATGTCGAGCAGTTTGGCAAGTTTTTCTTCCTTGGAACCAGCTTCGACCACATCTTGGTCGACGCGTTCGCTGGTGTCGGCCGTACGGACCGAGACAGTCTCGGGGTCGCGCAGGAATTCGCGTGTCAGTGACTGGATTTCCGGCGTAATCGTCGCGCTGAAGAACAGCGTCTGACGGCTAGCAGGTGTGGCAGATGCCACGAGGCGGATATCGTTCACAAAGCCCATGTCGAGCATACGGTCGGCTTCGTCGAGTACCAGTGTATCGATAGCATCGAGCGACAGTTCGCCGCGTTTCATCAAGTCCATAGTGCGGCCCGGGGTGCCGATAATGACATGCGGTCGGCGCTTCAGCTGGCTGATTTGGCGGTCGATATTCATCCCGCCCACTAGCAGGGTAGCGTAGAGCTTCATGCCGTAGCTGAAGTCGCGGAATTGCTCCTCAATCTGCTGCGCCAGCTCGCGCGTCGGTGCGAGGATGATGACCGACAGCGGCGTGCGCGTGGTGTAGAGTTTGTTGATGATTGGCAGCAGGAAGGCCGCCGTCTTGCCAGTACCGGTATTGGCAAGGCCGATGACATCACGACCGGCCAGTAGGTGCGGGATGGCCTGGTCCTGGATAGCGCTTGGCATGTCGTAGCCCTTGTACTCGATATTGCTATGCAGCTTAGCGACAAAAGGGAAGTCGGCGAAGCGATGCGTGGCTTCGTATGGCGACTCCGGGCCAGTGATAGTTGCTTTGCTGACGAATTTGCTCGGGTGGATATACGCACCGCGCTTAGTGCCAGGTTTGCGGCGATTGTGTGATTTATGCGCAGGACGCGCGCCGCCTCTATTCGGGCGGAAACTTCGTTGATATGACATGGAGAGCCTTTCTTTGGCTTATATAGGTAATAGCTGCAGACGAACAGCGAGAACCTTTTGATTTCTACTTTCTACTCTTTAGGTAGGTAGAGACGGTATCCATTCGGATGCAATACTTCCATTGTAGCACAACCGATATATTTTGTCAATGATATCACCTGAATTATGCTCGGATAGCGACAAGCCGACAATCGAAGCTGCCTTGCGCGCCTGTCTGTGACAGCTACTCCGTGACTCATGCGTGTTTTGCCGCCAACGGTTACGGAAACGCCCAAAAACGAGCCCCCCCCCTATTGACAAATAATATATGTGTAGTATAAATGAATAATTATGATAGAGACTTACGGATTTAACGACTCACAGAACGAATTTGCTGTTCGCACATATCAACAAATCAGAGAACTCCAAGGTAGATTAGCCATCATATCTAGTACAATAGGCAGTGACAGCCGCGCAAAAAAGCTCGATGGACCCGAGATAGTCGAACTTGAGCGTCGCCTTGACGCAGCCTCTCGTGCAGCTAGCGATCATTT
>CAZGGJ010000017.1:0-22808 GCA_964525315.1 uncultured Candidatus Saccharibacteria bacterium
CGTATCGCTGAGCAGCTGGACGCGATACGCCACGCTCGTTTGAGTGCTGGTAATCACACGCCTCTCTGGTTGCATACCGAGGCCTCGCAAGGCGTTGGGCAGATAGATATCAATCTCGCGCGCCTCGGCGTCGACCTGCTGACGCTCAATGCTGGCAAAATGTACGGCCCCAAGCAAGTGGCGCTGTTGTGGCGCCGTGCAGGCGTGCAGCTACGACCGATTATCTATGGTGGCGGACAAGAGATGGGCCTTCGCAGCGGCACCGAAAATGTCGCTGGTGTGGTGGGCTTCGCGACTGCGCTCGAGCGCGCTGAGAAATCACGCGCCAGCGAGTCAAAGCGCCTCGCCGAACTGCGCGATGGTCTGCAGCGCCGACTCGAAACAGCTTTTCCTGGCATAATTGTCACTACGCGCGGCCAAAAGCGCCTCGCCGGACACTTGCATGTATCGTTCCCGGGCCTCGACGCCGAGCGGCTAGTCTTTCGCCTCGAAGCTCGCGGCGTACTCGTAGCAACCGGCAGCGCGTGTGCGGCCAACAAGAACACGCGGTCGCACGTACTAACCGCTATCGGCTGCGATGACGCCACTGCCGACGGCAGTTTGCGTTTGACGCTCGGCAAGCTCAGCACCGAGGAAAACCTCAAGCGCGCCGGCGACATCATCTGCGAAGAAGTCGCGGCCGAGTATGCAAGGGTACGAGCATGATCAAGTGGATTGTGCTTGGCGGAGTCATGGTATTTGCACTGCTCGTTGGTGGGATTAGCTGGTTCCTAGCACCCGATAATCTGATGAAGTGTAGCGAGACGCCAAGCGAACTCCAGGGATGTAGTACGGCCGATGTCGTCATTACGGTGAGCGGCGGCGACACGACGGCTCGCACGCAGGAGGCCATTGATCTTTACAAGAACGGCTGGGCACCAAAGCTGATTTTCTCGGGTGCTGCCCAAGACAAGTCCGGTCCAAGTAACGCTGCAGTCATGCGCACCCAAGCGCTTCGCCAGGGCATCCCGGAAGAGGCGATTATCATCGAGGATCAGAGCGAAACCACCAAGGAAAACGCCGAAAAAACCAAGGACATTCTGCACGACAAAGACATTCATTCGGCAATCGTCGTCACGTCGGGCTACCACATGAAACGGACGATCCTGGAGTTCCGGTCGCGCGCGCCAAATATTGAGTTCCGGGCGCACCCCACCGTAGCCGACAATCAATGGTCGGTATGGTGGTGGTTGACACCGTATGGCTGGTACTTAGCGCTTTCGGAATTGTTCAAGATATTCTTGTTCTATATCGGAGTTGCCGCGTGAGAGTCTATGTCGGCATGAGCGGCGGCGTGGATTCGTCGGTAACGGCTGCCTTGCTTGTCGAGCAGGGTCATGACGTCACCGGTGTCTACATGAAAAACTGGAGTCAGAATTTGCCTGGTATGAAGTGCCCCTGGGCCGAAGATTTGGCTGATGCCAAGCGTGTGGCGGTGGGGCTCGGGATTGACTTCGAAGTGTTTGACTTCGAGACCGAATACCGCCACAAAGTCGTCGACTATATGATAGCCGAATATCAGGCCGGCCGTACGCCCAACCCCGACATCATGTGCAATCAGGAGGTGAAGTTCAAGCTGTTTCTCGAAGCCAGCCTGGAACGGGGCGCGGATATGATTGCCACCGGCCACTACGCGCGGACTCATGATGGCGGACTTTTGCGCGCAGTTGACGAGAACAAAGACCAAACCTACTTCCTCTACCGCGTGACACGTGAGGCATTGCAGCGAACGCTATTTCCGCTCGGCGACTTCACCAAGCAGCAGGTGCGAGCAATGGCCGAAGAGCGCGGGCTATGGACGGCCAGCAAGAAGGAGTCGATGGGTGTTTGCTTCGTCGGGCAGGTGGGCATTCGCGAGTTCCTTAGCCAGTACGTCGAGACTGTGCCGGGCGATATCATCGACAAATCAACCAGCCAGGTGCTCGGCCGCCATGACGGCGCGATATTCTACACCCTCGGCCAGCGCCACGGACTCGATGTGGGCGGCGGTCTGCCGTACTACGTCGTGGGCAAGGATATGGCGCGCAACGAAGTCTACGTTACGACCAATCTCAACGACGAAACCATGTGGCGTCAATCATTCGCGCTCAGCTCTATCCACTGGATACACCAGGCGCCAGCCAGCGGCCAGCCGCTTCAAGCACGGCTTCGCCACCGCGGCAGTCTGCTGCCAGCTCGGTTCGAGGACGGCACGCTGTACCTTGATGCTCCTGAGCGCGCCGTTGCCAGCGGTCAGTCGGCAGTGCTCTATGACGGCGACGTTTGCCTTGGCGGCGGGATTATCGCCTCGTAGCTCGAAATCTCTTCTCGGGACTGCTATAATGGTACGCATGAACACCCAGGAAATCCGCAACGCCTATATCAAATTCTTTGCCGACCGCGGCCATGCGGTGATTCCACGCGCGCCGCTGGTACTGAAAGATGACCCGACAACACTGTTTACCGGTGCGGGTATGCAGCCGCTCATGCCATACCTACTGGGCGAGCAACATCCCGATGGAATTCGGTTGGCTGACAGCCAGACGTGTATTCGTGCCCAAGATATCGAAGAAGTCGGCGACAACCGTCATACGACGTTTTTCGAAATGCTAGGTAACTGGAGCTTAGGCGATTATTTCAAGCGACAGCAAATAGCTTGGTTCTGGGAGTTTTTGACAGATGTTGTAGGGCTTGACCCAAACAAGCTGTACGTGACAACATTCATCGGCTATGAGGCTGGCGGTATTCCGCGCGACAACGAGTCGGTTGAAGTATGGAAAGAACTATTCGCGACTAAGGGTATTGACGCTGTTGTTGCAGAAGTTGGTTCCGAGGCAGACGGCTACACGCGAGGCGTCAATCCAGGCGAGCGAATCTTCCTATACGATGGCGACAAGAACTGGTGGTGGCGCGGGAGTAAAATCGCCGAGATGACACCCGGTGAACCTGGCGGTCCTGATACGGAAGTGTTTTATGAGTTCGACTTTATTGAGCATGATACGAAGTGGGGCGAGCATTGCCATCCGAACTGCGACTGCGGCCGCTTTATGGAGATTGGCAACAGTGTCTTTATGGAGTACCTCAAGACAGAGACTGGCTTCGAGAAGCTACCGAAGCAGAATGTTGATTTCGGCGGCGGCCTCGAGCGCATCGCTGCCGCCAAGCTGAACGACCCAGATGTCTTCAAAATCAGCCTTCTGTGGCCTATCATCGAAAAGCTCGAAACTCTCAGTGGTAAAAAGTACGACAGCCATACCGAAAGCATGCGCGTCATCGCCGACCACTTGCGCGCTGCGACATTCCTGGCGGTTGACGGCTGCGTCCCGAGCAACAAAGAGCAGGGCTACGTCATGCGCCGCTTGCTGCGCCGGGCGATTCGCTATAGCTTCGACCTCGGTATCGAGCAGAATTTCCTCCAAGAAGTCGTGCCGGTCATCGCCGACCTCTACGTCGATGATTTCCCAGAGGTCAAAGAGCAGCGCGAAACCATTATCGCTGTGCTCGTGAAGGAAGAAAAAGCCTTTCGACAGACGTTGCGCAAGGGCTTGCAGATGTTCAAGAAGAATGTGATGAACGTTGAACAGGATAAGGATAAAGATGGCTATTCGAAAAATATAAAAATCATGCTATCTCACCCAAAGGTGGATGAAATTTCAGGAGAGATAATATTTACGCTTTATGACACCTACGGCTTCCCAGTAGAACTCTCGACCGAGGAGGCGTTCAAGCAAGACATCAAACTATCCGACAACTGGCGCGAAGAATTCGATGCCAAGATGGCCGAACAGCGTGCCCGCAGCCAAACCGCTGCCAAAGGCACGTTCAAAGGTGGGCTTGAAGGTCACGACTTGATTCACCTCAAATACCATACCGCCACACACTTGCTACAGTCGGCATTGCGCGAAATCTTCGGTCCGGAGTTACGTCAGCACGGCAGCAATATCACCACCGAGCGCCTGCGCTTCGACTTCAACCTCGACCGCAAAATGACGCCAGAGGAAAAAGCCCAGGCTGAAGAGCTAGTCAACGGTTGGATTGCCGACGATTTGCCCGTCAGCTACACCATGTATCCGACCCAAGAAGCCCTTGATATGGGCGCCATCGGCCCCTTTGGTGAACGCTACGGCGACGAAGTGAAAGTCTACCAAATGGGCGAAGGTGACCACATCGCCAGCCTCGAAATCTGTGGCGGCCCGCACGTCGACCACACCGGTCAACTGGCCGAAGGCGGCAAACGCTTCAAAATCACCAAAGAAGAAGCCTCGAGCGCCGGTATCCGCCGCATCAAAGCGATACTAGTATAGTACTTTATTGACTTATTGCCAATAAACATTTATTATGACAATATGACTGAACCAATTCCACTCGAAGGAGAACCGCAAACGTTTGAGCAGTTTGAGGCATACGATAGAGCAGAGGGAGATGTCAAGCGCAACTTGGCACGAATTCGCGAGATTGATCTCTTGATTGGTCCAGATGTGGCGCTTGTGGAGCAGATCGCTCGCTGGTATCGTGGCTACCCTTTTTCCAGAGTGAGCTTGGTCAATAACGATGTAGGATTTGCCTGTATTGAGGGGACTTGGGCACGTGGCATATGGGAAAATCGAGAATGTATTGACATACAGCAGGCAATTACACAGTACCTAGCCGATACAGCTCATGATAAGTCGTCATCATTTAGGCAGAGGACTCTCATGGCGCTACGTCGGTATATCGTCGATAAGTTTATTGAAGTGAAACAGCTTGAGCCTCAAGTTAATCCAACTGGACTTGCGGATGAGCGTAGTCGATTATTCAATGACATAGAGCGGCAAACACTAGACACGATACCCTATTCTCTGACCGAGAAGCCAGAGCTTATTCAGCTGCAACATATACTCAATACAGCTTCGCCTCTAGACGAGGAGCAGCCGGCTGCTAAAGTACTGCATGCTCTTAACCAACCGACGCTTACTCCTGAGCTGTATGCAGAGCTGAGACCTTTTATTGTTCGTATTTCTGAACTCCTAAAAAAACATCCAACTAACGCATTTCAACAAATATGTCAACGCAGAGCAACCCAGTTAGCCGAGGACAGCAATGTTTCGCCTATAATTTCGGATCGTATGGAAGTCTCTGAAGATGCTACAGTTGCCGAGATCGATTCGGAGATAAAGAGTCTGCTCGATAGAATTAATGGCTTAGTTGGTGTTACCCTCAAGTAGTAGGGCCTAAACCAAAATTCCGGTTGACCGTCCATGATAGGTAGAAGGTCTGTCGATATCGGATGGCCGTACTCAACGCATAGAGTGTATTTTTCTGCGTCGCGCTCATGGTATAATCAAATTATCTATGGTATTTCAAGCACTACGAGAAAGAATCGCGCGTACCGGTCAGAAGGATGACGACTACATCGTCGGGCTCGATATCGGTACAGAATATGTCAAGGCGCTCATCGCCAAAGTCAAGGACGACGACCTCGAGATTGTCGGCGTCGGGCGGACGCACCAGGAAATCAGCGATATGCACTCCGGTGCCATCGCCGACATCACCGGCGTGGTCCGCAACTGTGAAGACGCGCTAGCGCAGGCCGAAGAAATGGCCGGGCTGCAGGCTAAGCGCGCCGTCATCGGCATTGCTGGTGAGCTGGTCAAGGGCGTGACGAATACCATTCGCTATCGCCGTCCGCAGCCAGACCGTCCGCTTGATATTCCTGAAATGGAATTCATTATCGAAAAGGTCCAGGAGCGCGCGCAGGGCAAGGCACAGAAGCAAATCGCCCTCGAGACGGGCAACGAAGAAGTCGAGGTCAAGCTGGTCAACTCCGCCCTCGTTAGCATTCACATCGATGGCTACAAAGTATCAAATCCAATTGGCTTCCAGGGACGCGACGTGGCGGTGCAGATATACACGGCCTTTGCCCCCATGGTACATATCGGCGCGCTGGAGAAGGTCGCCGACGAACTGGCACTTGACCTGATCGCTGTCGCAGCCGAACCCTTCGCAGTCAGTCGCAGCGTGCTGGGCAACGACGCCAGCAGTAGCTTCACGGCCATATTGGCCGACGTGGGCGGCGGGACGACCGATATCGCGGTGGTCAATGACGGCGGCGTCGAGGGTACGCGAATGTTTGGCATCGGCGGCCGGAGCTTTACGCGAACCATCGCCAGCCAAATGGACCTCAGCTACGATGATGCCGAGAAGCTCAAGGTCAACCTCGACCACGACAAAATCAAAGAATCCGTCCGCAAGCAAGCCGACGCGGCAATTGACCGCACGCTTGAAGTTTGGCTCGACGGCGTGGAGCTGGCGCTCAGTGAATTTGACTCAGTCGACCACCTGCCGAACCGCATCCTCCTCTGTGGCGGTGGCGCGAGTTTGCCGCAGCTGGTCGATGCGCTCGCCAAGCGCGACTGGTACAAAGAGCTGCCGTTTACCAAGCGGCCAAGCGTCCAGCATATCCGCCCGAGCGACGTCGTCGGCATTAGCGACCCATCCGGCACCGTGGCAGACCACACGTACATTACCGCCATGGGCCTGCTGCGCGTCGGCTATGATACAATAGAAGGCAGTACCGAAGCAGACACGGTCAAGGAAAAACTAAACAAACTACTCAGAATCTAACCTATGCAAAAAGATGTCATCTATATCGATGTCGAAGACGATATCACCGCCATCATCGGTAAGCTGAAGGCGTCCAAGCACAAAATCATTGCTCTGGTACCGCCCAAGCGTATCGGTGTGCTCCAAAGCGCCGTCAATCTGCGACTCTTGGCGCGGTCGGCCGAGCAGCATGACAAGCGGCTGGTTATCATCACTGGCAATCACGCGCTGAGCAGCCTGGCTGCCTCAGCTGCCATACCAGTGGCCAAGAACCTTCAGAGCAAACCTGAACTGGCCGAAATTGCCGCTCTTGAGGTTGATGACGGCGAGGATGTAATAGACGGCGCAGCACTGCCAGTGGGCGAGCACGCCAAGCAGTCAAGCACCGACGAAGGAGTCGACACTCCCCTAAAGCCAACGCCCGTACCAAAAGCCGCAGCGGCTCCCGCAGCTGCTGCTGCCAAGGGCAAGAAGGGCGCAAAAGTCCCGAACTTCGACTCGTTTCGCAAGAAGCTGGTGATTGGCATTAGCGCCGGCATCCTCCTAATAGCCTTCTTTGTCTGGGCGATCTTCTTTGCGCCGCATGCCAAAATCATCCTGCTGGCACGGACTACCGACGCCTCGGTAAGCCAGCAAGTCACTCTGACGACATCTGCCGACTCCTCGGCCAAGGACATGCTGCTGCATGCCGAGCAGAAGCAGATAGCCAAAGATGTCTCGATCGAGTTCGAAGCTACCGGTAAAAAGGAAGTTGGCGAGAAGGCTACCGGCTCAGTCCTCATCAAGACCAGCGCGACGACCATTCTTGTAGCGGGCCTAACGGTGCCGGCCGGTACAGAGATCGCTGCAAGCAACGGCAAAACCTACGTAACGACTGCAGCTGCTGTGTTTGCACAGGGTGATGCGAGCGGCCTCGATGGCCGAACCGTGGGCGTCACGGCCAGCGAACGGGGCGCAGCCTCGAACGGCGCAGCCGGCGCAGCTACCACGAGCGCATCAGGCGTCACATCGGTTCAGTTTGTCGATACGACTGCTGGCGGTACCGACAAGACTATCTCGGTCGTCACCAAAGAAGACGTCGACAAAGCCAAGAAGCAAGCCGAAGAAGGCATCGATAAAGATCAACTGAAAAAAGACCTCACCACGCAGTTCGGCGATAAGTTCAAGGTAATCGACGATAGCTTTGAGCTCAAGCTTGACGGCCTCAAGGCGGCCCCTGTCATCGATGCCGAGGCAACGAACGGCAAAGGCACCTATGCTGGCTCGGCAGTCGCAACCCTGTATGCTGTGTCGACCGACGCGATGGGCTCGTACCTCGATGCAGTGCTGGAGCAACAGATGGACAACAAAGACCAGCAGCGCGTGTACGAGAATGGTGCAAGTGCCGTGAAGTTTGACAATTTCGTCCGTGATGACAAGAAAGTGTCGGTCAATATAGCGGCTGCCGGCAAAATCGGCCCCAAGATAGACGAAGCCAAAATCAAAGAGGCGGCTATGGGTAAAAACTACGGTGAAATCCAGTCTTCGCTGACATCGATCAACGGTGTGGCCGAGGCAGATATCAAATTCTCGCCGTTCTGGGTAAACCGCGCGCCGAATGATGTCGATAGGATAACAATCGAATTCAAGGTCGATGAGTAGAGTTATCCTCGCGCTCGACGTTGGTGAAAAACGCATTGGCGTGGCGCAGGGCGACGAAGATATGCGTATCGCATTTCCGTACGACACTATAGAGGTTGATGGCACCGAAGTGCAGGCTATTGCCGAGCTGGTAGTTGCGAACGACGTCCGGACGCTTGTCGTGGGCTATCCGCGCAACCAATCGGGCGAGCCGACCGCCCAAACGCAATACGTCGAGGACTTTGTGGCGAAGCTCACCGACCTGCCAGCCGAAGTCGTTTTTCAGGACGAATCGCTCACGAGTGTCATGGCCGAGCAGCGGCTGAAGCAACAGAAGGCACCGTATAGCAAGGGTGATATTGACGCAATGGCTGCCTGCATCATCCTCGAAGACTACCTGGGAGTCGCTGCATGAACGGTGATATTCGACCGCCGCGGCCTGCACCAGGGCCTTCTCCGGTGGCCCCGCCGCCACCTGCGCCAGTCGATGCCAGCAGTGTCGACATGTCGCTCGGACCAGTGTCGGACCTCTCGGCTGCACCATCCCCGAAGGGTTCGGGGCCGAAAAAACGCCGTTCACTTCTACTATGGATTATTGGCGGTATCATTGGGCTGCTGACACTGATGGTAGCCGGAGGCTACGGCTGGTATCAGTACTCGCTACGTCCTGTTGACACAGGCGACAAGGCGACTATCCTCGTAACTATCACGCAGGGGATGACGCCGGACCAAATAGCCGACCTGCTGGCGTCGAAGCAACTCATCCACAATGCCGCGAGCTTCATGCTCTATACACGGCTGGCCGGCGTCCAGAATACCCTTCAGGTAGGGAGCTACGACTTGTCGCGCAGTATGCCGCTGGCGTCGATCGCCGACATCCTGGCCTCGGGCAAGACGACACAGCTGACCATTACGTTTTATCCGGGCGCTACGCTACGCGATCCTACTGACATCGCGGACGGCAAGCGCACCGATGTCGTGACTATGCTGCGGCGAGCTGGCTATACTGATACTCAAATAGACACAGCGCTTGAGGCGACGTACGATCATCCGCTGCTTGCCGATAAGCCTGCTGGCACGAGCCTAGAAGGCTATGTCTATGGCGAGACCTACACGTTTGCGCGCGGTACGTCGGTCGAGGACATTCTGCGGCATACATTTGACGTCTATTACGAACAGCTTGAAGAGCACAACATTCCGGCTCGCATAAAGCAGCACGGCTTGTCGCTGTATCAGGGCATTACGCTGGCTTCGATCGTGCAGCGCGAGGTCAGTGGTGCCGAGGACCAACGCCACGTCGCTCAAGTGTTCTACTCGCGGCTTGCCAAGGGGATGACGCTTGGCTCGGACGTGACATTCATCTACGCCGCCCAGCAGCAGAACCAGCCGCCAACCGTTGACTTCGCCTCGCCGTACAATACGCGCATTCATACCGGTCTACCGCCAGGGCCTATCGCTGCGCCGGGCATCACAGCGCTTGAGGCTGTGGCCAACCCCGCAAGCGGTGACTACCTGTACTTTGTGGCGGGCGACGATGGCAAGACGTATTTTGGCCGCACCGAGGCCGAGCACGAGAAGAATATTACTGCGCACTGCAAGAAGCTTTGCTACGAGTAGCCAGGTGTGGCCAGTGTGCTTCGGGGGTTTTCGAACCACTGACAATCCTCGCTGTCCCATCTAAAGATTCCTGAGGTGTACCTCAAGATTCTTTAGTGGGACACGGTGGTGAGAAAATCCCCGAAGTGCGATGGCCGGAATGGGCTTACGCAACACGCGACCTTGACTTGCCTTAACGAATAATGCTACAATACCAAAAGCACATTAGCACAGTCAGCACTAGATATCAGAGGTGAAAATGGTATCTGCGAGTGGGAGAATGACGTGTTAGTGAGCCTACCTTGAAATGTCGTTACGGATGCCGAAATACTATTTTTTAGTGCAAAATATTACATAAAAAACGGTCGACAAGTGCAATCCTTTCCACCTCTATACGTAGGCGGTGGAGAAAGACAGAGTACGGTAGCAGCTCCGGTAGTAATACTGGTAGCGGGAGAACGATCATTCGTATTCACGATACGAAGAGTGGTGCAGAACCTGCGCAAGCGGACTCAACAGAGTCATCGTGGCGCAAATCATCGCTGGGCGCGTTTCCGCGCAGCAGTTTGGTACTGTACACCGCTTCATTTTTAGCTATTATCGCGATTGTCGCGATAGGATATCAACCGCCAGAGCGTTCAGACGCGGCTGCGAGTGCGGTGGATAATTCTCAAGCGACAACCACCAACGAGATACCCCGTGTCTCGGTTGATGACCTCTATGCTACCAAAGTCGCAGCGACCATCGCTGAAACGGCTGGCATGCCTGTGGCGACCAACGTCGTCAACTTTTCGCAGTCGCTTGCCGCCGAAAGCGCGCTCGCACGAAGCGACGAGAACATCGTTGCCAAGCCGCAAATCGTCAAACCGTCATCCGACAGTCGCTCAGTACGTGTCCATGTTGCCCAAAAAGGCGATACTGCTCAATCTGTAGCTAAGCAGTACGGCGTATCAGTCAATACTGTGAAGTGGGCAAACAACCTGCCTTCAGACGCTATCGAAAAGGGCCGCCGCCTCAAGATCCTACCAGTCGACGGCGTTCTCTATACGGCAAGCGGCAACGACAGCGTCGCGTCTATTGCCAAGCGCTATAACACAACCGAGGCGCAAATCGTTGCGTTTAACGACCTTGAGCTCAGCGGCCTGAAGTCTGGCCGCCAGATTATTATCCCTGATGGCGTACTGCCAGCGAGCGAACGCCCCGGCTATTCTGCACCATCCGCGGGGTATAACTACAACTATTCGACAACTGCTATCGGCTCAACTTACAATTTGTCGATGACGGCGGGCAACCGCTACGCGTACGGTAACTGTACCTGGTATGCCTATGAGCGCCGCAAAGAGCTCGGTCGGCCAGTCGGCGGTATGTGGGGTAATGCTGCGACATGGGCTATTTATGCTCAGGCAGCGGGCTTTACGGTTAACCGCACGCCTGCACCAGGAGCAGTGATGCAAAATGGCGCAGCAGGCTACTACTCCTACGGCCATGTGGCTATTGTTGAGTCGGTCGATCCTGGTAAGTCTATCACCATCAGCGAGATGAACTCGACGCGCTTTGCCGGCGGCGGCTTCAACCGCGTGAGTCGTGGTACTATGTCGTGGGATCAGGCGACGAGCGGTATGTATAATTACATACATTAGAGCTTCTTTTCCAACATCGCCCCTCACCCCCACAACCTCTGAAACGGCTTCCGCACGCCGCGTCTTGTTCTCGTCTCGCTCTCGGGTACCTGCGGAACTCGCGTTGCTCAAACATCCTCGGTACTCCGGGAGCTCGCCTCGAACAAGCCTCGGGTTTGTGCAGATGTTTCATCGATTGCGGAGGTGAGCGGCTCTCCCGCAGCTACGCCAGCTCGGGCGACACGCGGCGGGGCAGCGCCCAACTATTTTTCGTCCGACGAAGAAATAGTTGGGGCGGACCGCGTGGCAGGACCCGAGAGTAGCGACCTACGTGCGAATTCCAAGGGAATTCGTGACGACGGGAGCGGTGTAAGGAAGGGGTATAACCAACCACCCCTGTATCTACAGAGGATTTTCTGGTATAATAAGAAGATATGTTTGTCGATACAGCAAAAGTGTTCGTGAAAGCAGGCAAGGGCGGCGATGGCGTCGTCAGTTTTCGTCATGAAATTTATGTCGACAAGGGCGGGCCGGATGGCGGCGATGGCGGTCGAGGCGGCGATGTCATATTTGTGGCAACCGAAGGGCTCAACACTCTCATCGACTTCCGCTACAAGCCCGAACTCACCGCCGAAAACGGCGGAAACGGCGCCAAACGCAACCGCCGTGGCAAATCCGGCGCACCACTCTACGTCAAGGTGCCGGTCGGCACACTGGTGAAGCGTGGCGGCGAGGTGATTGCTGACTTGACGCAGCATGCTCAGGAAGTGGTCATTGCCAAGGGCGGCGACGGCGGCTTCGGCAATGCGCACTTCAAGAGCTCGACGCGCCAAACTCCCAAGATTGCCGAGTTGGGTGAGCCAGGCGACACCTTCGAGGCTGAGCTGGAGCTTAAGCTATTGGCCGATGTCGGCCTCGTCGGCTTCCCAAATGCTGGTAAATCGACCTTCCTCAGCGTTGTTAGCAATGCCCGCCCAGAGATAGCCGACTATGCCTTCACGACCCTGACCCCCAACCTCGGCGTGGTAGACATCGATGAAAGTACGCTGCTCATCGCCGACATCCCAGGCCTTATCGAGGGTGCGAGCGAAGGCAAGGGGCTAGGCGACGCCTTCCTGCGCCACGTCGAGCGCACGGCAGTGCTACTGCACCTTATCGATGTATATAGCGACGACGTCGCGGCCAGCTACCAGACCATTCGTCAGGAGCTCGAGAACTACAGCCATGAACTGACGACTCGGCCAGAGGTCGTGGCACTGACCAAGTGCGAAGGCCTCGACGCAGATATCATCGGTATGCAGCGCGAGAGTCTCACTGCTGTCGTGTCCGAGGGTACACCCATCTACACTATCTCCGCCCAAGCGCACGAGGGTGTGACCGACCTGCTGCGAAGTCTTGCTGAGGCTGTCGAGACAGCCCGCCAGGCCGAGGCGGCTCCTGAAGATGAAGAAGTCGCCGAAGGCATACCGACCCTTACCGTCGCCGACATCGCCACCGACGAGCAGTGGTACGTTGAGCGTGAAGACGAGGCCTACCGCGTGCACGGCGCCAAGATAGAAAAGTTCGCCCGCCGCACCAACTTCGAGCAATTCCAGAGCGTCAACCGCCTGCGCGACATCATGCGTAAGCTCGGCATCAGCCACGAACTGATCCGCCAAGGGGCTGAAGGCGACTCGCTGGTCCGCATCGGCGATAGTGAATTTACCCTTGTCGAGCAGTGATATATTTGACATTATGCCACTAAGTGTGATATAATAGAGGTATAGTTGCAGTAAGAGGAGTTAGTAAGAGATGACTGAATATCAAAACTACCCTGCAGTTCCCATTCCCTCTGATTTACAGGATTTTTCGCCTGCAGTCTTTCGGGAGCCTGCAGATGCGCCTCTAGAACCCTGGGGGGGGGTCGACTCTACTGAGCACGAGTTGCTCGCGAAGGTGTATACCGAGCTGGGGTTCTTCAACCCTGACAAGATTGAAGAAGTAAAGACGAAGTTGCATGGTGACCTTGCCGCATTTCGCGAACAGCACCCGGGTGAAGTGCAGCCGCTTATCGCAGTGCCGCTTGCGCCTGACATGGGGCTCAGGGCTGTAGTGAGTAACTTCGACCAGCACCAGCGAAGGCCTACGCGTGTATACGCGCGTTTGTGGGACCAGTACACAGCAGATGTCATTAACCGCCGTTCTATCGATGGTCGAAACGATCCTCGTCCTTGGAGTATCATCGGTATGCCGCTTGTGGCCAAGAATGCCTCTAGTGGAGCCGGGTTGACGGTGACCGATAAGCGCCGTAGAGAGCAGCGTTATGAGATTGGCAATGGCATGGTGGCGAATGCTGTCGACTGGATAGCGCTGGCGGCCTTGAACCGTGAGCGAGGCTATCCGTTGCCAGATGGGGGGACTATTACATGTTTCCCGCAAATGAGCGTACAGCGTGCGGGCGTATTTTATACGACCATTGCGGGGGTCCGCTATAGCTCTTGGACTATCGGGAGCGCGTACTCGGGTAAACGCTCGCGGGCACGGCTACATGGGCACGGGAGCGAGACGTATGGTCCGTTCATCGGTGTACGCCGTCTCGTTGGCGAGCCTTTGCCTGAGGAAAATAAGCAACTATGATAAAAACTATGCGTGCGAAATGTTGGTCGTCGGCATTTATGGGTTGGCGATGCGAGTATGCATGGCTCGCGAACAGCCGCACTACATGGGTCGAACAAGCGCTGCAATACTATCGGCGTGCGTCGCCTTGTACAAGTAGAATCGTAATTTCCTACAGTTGCCTATAATCTGCCATGATTGGCGTAAGCGTCAAGCGTGTGCTGACGATTGAAATCGTGTGTCGTCGAACGAGGAGATGCTTGGGTATACCGTATTCTCTGCTATGCTAGATGTATGGCTCAGACCTTCTTTTTCTACGACCTCGAGACCAGCGGCTTGAGTGCGCGCGACGATAGAATTATGCAGTTTGCCGGTATCCGTACCGATATGAACCTCCAGCCCATCGGCGAGCCGTACAATCTCCTGGTGGCACTCAGCGACGATACGCTTCCTAGCCCCGACGCCCTGATGGTGACTGGTATCAGTCCGCAAAAGACCGTCGACGAGGGCTATACCGAGGCGCAGTTTGCGAAAATCCTTGTCGAGGAGGTTTTCACGCCCGATACCATCGCCGTTGGGTTCAACAACGTGCGCTTCGACGATGAGCTTGTCCGTCACTTGCTGTGGCGGAATTTTTATGACCCGTACGAGTGGTGCTGGAAGGATGGTCGCAGCCGCTGGGATATGCTGGATGTGGTGCGTATGACACGTGCGCTGCGGCCCGAGGGCATTGAGTGGCCGGTGGACAGCGAAGGCAAGGCGACGAACCGTCTCGAGCTTATCACCAAGGCAAACGGCATCTCGCACGATAGCGCTCACGATGCACTGAGTGATGTCGAGGCGCTTATCGACGTGACGCGGCTCATCAAGACGACGCAGCCGCAACTATATGAATACTTGCTCAGCATGCGCGGCAAACGGGAAGTCCAGTCGCTAGTCAATCTCGATACCAAGCAACCATTCGTCTATGCCAGCGGCCGCTATGACAACGAGTGGAACAAGGCGACCGTCGCTTTTCCGCTCGCGCCTGCGCCCAATAGCAATGTGCTAGTGTACGACCTGCGCTACGACCCGGCGGATTTCGTACAGCTCAGCGACGACGAGCTGGCCGACAAGCTCTTTGCTACTTGGGAGGAGCGTCAGGCTGAGGACTTCATAAAGCTGCCAGTGAAGCAACTGCAGTACAACCGCTGTCCGGCGGTGGCGCCGCTCGGCGTACTGTCGCAGGGTGATGGCTGGCAAAAGGTAGGCCTCGACGAGGCAACGGTGCAGAAGCACAAAGACATACTGCTTGCGCATCCTGAATTTGTCGAGCGGCTCAGAGGTGTCTTTGAGCGCAAACGCGATTATCCGGCCAGCATCGACCCCGAGGCGCAGCTCTACGACGGCTTCCTCGGCGACCAAGACCGCCTGCGCGTCGAAGCCGTGCGCAATACCACTGAGCGCGAGCTGGCCGACTTCCGCCCTGAATTCGCCGACGAGCGCCTCGCGCCACTCTTGCTGCACTACAAGGCGCGCAACTACCCACGCACCCTATCCCAGGATGAAATGGCCGCATGGGAAACCTGGCGCAGCGCACGCTTGCAGCGCCAATTCCCGGGCTTCATGCAATCGCTCCAGCGCCTTGCGACGACGTCTGACGAGGCTAAGCAGTTCATGCTGCAAGAGCTGCAGCTGTGGGCTGAGTCGATTATGCCTGAGGCTGATTAGTCTCTTGGGTGTCGGCACTGGTTATGCCCAGTTGTCGAAGCCATTTTCGCTTGTAAGCTGCAGCTAAAGAACGTACGCAGCAGATGCTCAAGTTGTGCATTCTGAAGTCTGATTCCGCTACCTCATCCGCCATAAATCCATCGTCTAATTGTTGCCGTAAAGTCTCGTACTTACCGAATGGTTCGTCTTGACCAAGAATAGGAATAGTAAGTTCTCGGCGTATCCGTTCGATGTAGGCATGGTTGGCATAGGGTAGTTGCGTAATGTCTATGCCGATAGCTTCAAGATAACTGACATGTTGATGGCAGGCTTCGACTTCGCTGCGAAATGACTGCTCAACTAGATCGTCTCTAGTCTTAACAGTAATCGGAGGAAGGCAAGTCTGAAGCACGTGTCTTGATTCGTGTAGGAGTGTGTATGCACTCAACTTGGGATATTTATTGGTCGGTAGACGCATGACTATCGACGGCCGAAATAATACCTGGTATAACGTGTTAGGCGACTGATAGGCGTATAGGCCTCTATGCAGTGTAATCGCCTCATCTGACGGACATAGTGAATCGAAGAGTACATTACCACAATCGAGCCGTTCATGAGGACCAAGACGCAGCAATGCAGCGTCCCTCAATTGCCTCATCCTAGGCGAGAAGACTAGACGCTCCTGTAGAGGTAGAGCAAGCATATTGAAATGGGCTCGCTGTTCTGGCAACATCGACCAGCGTAGGGTTGGTGCTATGTGGTGAGTTTTGGTCTCGTCGGGCGACAGCATAGCTACGGCAACTTTTCCGTCTGTAATCGCTCGTCGTCCAAGACTGATAACGCCGTTTTTCACTTGAGCCAGCTCAAGGCGGCTAGTAATGGCGCTAAGTTCATCGGTAGCTGCGATGCCTAAACGTTGTCGTACAGCTGGCAGCTGTAAATCCTGCTGAAGCTCGGTGACAGTCGTCTCAAATACGTGAGCGCGCTGTCGATTAAGCCCGGATACGTATGACACACCCTATCCCCGCTGATACCGCCGGCGAGGCAGACGCTGGGTGCGTTCGAGGATTTTGTGAGCTTCCTGAGAAAGCTTGCGCTCATTCATAAGGATGGCCGAAACATGCATTGCCATCAGCCAGCCGATGATAAGTATCAGGAGGAACATGCCGAGCGGCGGCAGTGCGTAGTTGGTGCCCGGGATAATGCCGGCAAAGAGGAAATACATCACGGCGTCAAATATGCGCGCCTGCGCGACAAACAGAATGGCCAGAAGTGCCAAGGTGATGCCAAGGAAGATATATGGTGAGCGGTGCATAGTAAATGTAAGTATTTGATGATGTAATTTATCAACTAATGTAGCATGAGAGTCAACTTTATGCAACTATAAGCAATTTAGTTGTTGGCTATTTTGTGTATATTGTGAGTTATGAACGTCTAGTTACCTATCTCCCTTGACAACCCCGCAAGGGGGGGGGGTACCATAGAAGTAACATAACCACAAGCATCTATGGAGTATCAACATTATCATGCCAAGACTACCCATCCCCGGCTCAGACAAAGGTAACTGGGGCTCTATTCTCAACGACTACCTCTCCCAATCCCACAACTCAGACGGTACCCTCAAACCCGGCATCATATCCGAATCTCTTCTTGACCCCACCACTCAAGCCAAACTTAACTCTGGTGGTGGTACCCAAGGAGCCACAGGCCCTGTAGGCCCTCAAGGTCCCCAGGGTACTCAAGGAGCACAAGGTCCCACTGGAGCCAGTGGTACTCCCGGCCAACCAGGTGCCACCGGAGCAGTAGGACCGCAAGGTCCTACTGGCTCCCCAGGCTCTCAAGGCTCCACCGGCCCCCAAGGTCCCCAAGGCCCTCCTGGCTCAACTGGACCTGTTGGCTCTCCAGGCGTGGCAGGCTCAACAGGTCCAGCTGGACCAGGAGGAGCCACCGGACCACAAGGCATCCCAGGCAATCCAGGTACACCTGGTACCCCAGGTGCAACTGGCAGTGATGGTGCAACAGGCCCTCAAGGACCACAGGGAGCTACCGGTCCAACCGGTGCCGCTTCTACAGTCCCTGGACCAACCGGAGCTACCGGACCACAAGGACCTACTGGTACAAACGGTACCCAAGGTGCTACCGGTCCCCAAGGACCAGCAGGCACAAACGGCACGAATGGTCAAAACGGTGCAACTGGTCCACAAGGACCAGCAGGCTCACAAGGTGCTACTGGGCCGGCGGGGGCGACGACGATAGATGGGATTAGCGGGCTGCGCGGAGAACTGGACTCGAAAACCACAGTGGTTGTCGACCCACCATCGACGACTGGTTTGGCCAATGGAACATTAATCGCGTATACGAGTTAGGAGGAGTGCCATGGCAATTACTTTAGGACTAGATACCTTCGGCCGGACTGTCGCCAATGGTTCGTGGGGCAGCGCTAATACTGGTGGCCCATGGACGCTTATATACGGCCCAAGTGGTTTTTTGGTTGATCCAGGAGCAGCCAAAATGGTCCTCCAGCCGACCTATGCTCGCGAGGTGAACCTCGGTGCTATTTCTAAAACAAATGTGGTGATACGTGCGTCGTTTGCGTCAAGTTCGGCGTATTCTGGTGGGGCGCAGAATATCAATATCATTGGTCGCAAGATTTCGACTTTCTACTATATCGCTCGTGTACGTATAGAGAGTGGGTTATTACGCCTCTATATCATGCGAATGAATAGCGCTGGCGGCGAAGCGGCGCTCGTCAGTTCCACCACGATAAGCCATACGTATGTCCCTGGCGAAGTGATATGGTGCGAGCTGTCAATCAGCGGGGTGAGCCCAACAACGATTGCAGCTAAAATGTGGCTCGCTACTGACGCTGAACCGGGCACCTATCAGCAATCAACAACGGATACGACGGCGGGCTACCAAGTAGCGGGCACGGTGGGGCTGGGGGCAAGTATTGGCGCCTCGGCCAGTAGTGCAACGATTTCATTTAGCTATTTTTCAGCTGTTGACCCCACGATGGAGATACTGGATGCGCCGGTGGTGACACTCAATTCGATAAATCCGACTACTATTGGTGGAAACAATGGAAGCGTCACAGCAACGTGGCCGGTTGTCCCTGGTGCCTACCATTACGAAACATGCCTGGTATCCGGCACGCAGACGACAGGTTTCGTGGCTGACGATGGTGATGCTACCAGTCCCAAGACATATACAGGACTTACGGCTGGTAGCTATACCGTAGCCGTCAGGGCGAAAGCGAGCTAACAATGGACTCGAATTGGAGCTACGCCGTGCGAACGCTTACTGACCCAAACGGGCTAGATTCAGCGTGGCACTACGCTGCGTTCACGCTTGACGACCCGGGCAAGCCAAATCTTGTGGTGAGTGGTCAAGAAACTGAAGTATCGTGGCAGGTCATGAAGGACGGGGTGAGTACGCCCGTAGTGCGCTGGACCGTCATGAAAAATGGGAGTGAGACGCCGCTTGTTTCCCAGAATTAACACTAACTGGTACAAGAAAGATATACTATAACCATGAGTATAGCCGCGCGACGTTTGCAACGAGTAGCCATTCATCCGGACCCCGTGTTTCAGCCGAAAGTTGCTGGGGCGGACGCACCGGGCATGGTTCACTACGATATTCCTGAGACGAATGTCATATACGTTGCCACTACAGGTTCGGATAGCAACGCTGGCACGACGACAGGTGCACCCAAAGCGACACTTGCGGCTGCACTAACGGCAGTGCCAACTGACGGCACGATTGTGATTCGCGCCGGTTCTTACCACCAAGGAGAGATTGAAACTTCCAAGGTGTGCACGATTCAACCGTACCCTGGCGAAACTGTATGGTTTGATGGGTCGAGCGTCTTTGCGCCGGCTTGGACGGGCAGTGGGCCATGGACGGCGCCCTACACACTGACATACGACCGACTGATGGGTAAAACCTCGGGCCAGTTGGCGATATGGACGGGTGCCGCCCAGCGATTTGTCACCGACCAGGTATGGCTTGATGGCGTCAAGCTGTCGCCAGTGGCGGACAATACAGCCAACCCTGGCGCAGGTAACTTCTCTGTCAACCAAACGGCCGATACGCTCACCATCGGGACGAACCCATCGGGCAAAACTGTCCGCATTGTCGACCTGAAATATTTCTTGGCAACGAGCGCGTCCATTACCGTGCGCGGCATTGGCATTCGCCGCTACGCGCAGGCGATGATAGAGTGGCGCCAGGCTGCTCTGATAGTGAGGGCAGGCTCAACGGTCGAGCAGGTAACGATTCAGGACTGTTCGGTTGACGCGCTGGGACTGGGTGGGGCGAATATCACCGTACGCCGCTGTACGCTGCAAGACACCGGACATTCTGGTGCGGGTGGCGACGGGGTGAATAGCATGGTGTTTGAGCAAAATGTCATTCGTCGCTGCAACCGCAATGATTATGACCCCGAGCCAACGACCGCTGGCTTCAAGCTGGGTCGAACCTGGTATGGCTGCGTGATTCGGCATAATTACATCGAGGATATTGCAGATGCGGCCGGTATTTGGCTTGATACGGCGGTCAGCCGGGCGGCAATATATGGCAATACGATTATCGGTACATCAGCACTTGGAACGACCGGCTATCGGATGAAAAACGGCATCGAAGTCGAAGGCTCTGACGGCATGCTGCTGGAGGGCGAGCAACAGTACAATTATGTGGTAGGCAACCGAGTGAGCGACTGCCGCCAAGCAGGTATCCTCATATTTGATTCGGGATATGTGCGGGTGTGGAACAATGATGTTTCGGCAGCGGTCGCACTGTACCTGTGGCAGGACTACCGCGAGAATAATGGCTCGAAACCTTCGACCGAAGGTACGGCTCAGCAGTCGCCGTGGCACACAACGAATATCGACGTCGTGAATAATGCCTTGCGGCCAGATACAGCATACTTTACGCAGCTGCGCGCACAGTGTAATAGCGACGCCGCGTTTAAGATAGCTGGCGGTGCAATGTTCGACCGTATCGCCTCTAACTGGTTCCGTCCTGCGGGGTCGGGCCTTATGGCCTACATATCCAACGCAGCCGGGTCGGCATGGTCGACACGCCAAACACTCGCTGCGCTCGAGGCGACATCGTCAGACTATGGCGGGCCGCTAACGGCGAAAATGTCTGGTAATTATCAGGGTGATTCGGCACCTACGGGGAGCGGCATAGCCGTACAGGCGGATGTAGCCGCGATGTGTGATATTCCGGCCGGGTACGTGCCGCCCATAGGGGCAATTTGGCCTGCCGTAACTCCTGTAGCATAATGGGAATAGACAAAGGAGAAGACGAGTGAGTATAGCCGCCCGACGCTTGCAACGAGCGACAACCCCTCCAGCTGTGGGATTCCAGCCAGAAACAGCCGGGGCAGTGGTGCTCGGTACGGCAAACTATGCCATTCCAGGAGCAAATGTCATCTACTTGGCTACAAACGGAAATGATAGCAACGCCGGTAGTCTCGCGGCACCAAAAGCCACGCTGGCCGGTGCACTCGCTGCCGTCCCGGCTGGCGGTACTATCGTGGTGCGGGCAGGTGGGTACGCCCAGGCCGCGCAGGGTGAGGATGCTGCCGTGCGGAAATCATTTACCTTGCAGAATTACCCGGGTGAGGCAGTCTGGTTTGATGGCTCGGACCCAATTACCGGCTGGACATACGATAGCGCCAGCGGCAAGTGGTGGGCGCCGTCGACGACCGAATGGACACATGCGGACCCAAATGGCTTATCTGGTTCACTTAAGCCTTTGGCCACATGGCCAGACATGTTGTTTATGGACGGTGAGCCGCTGTGGCTGGTAGCGTCGAACCCGACGACTGGGCAGTTTGCGGTTGATTATACGACGGATAGAGTATGGATTGCCGATAACCCAGCCGGACATCAGCTGCGTATTTCGACGCGCGGACGGTTCCTCCTGGTTGCCAATACAAACAACGTAACTGTACGTGGCATTGGCGTGCGGAACTTTACCTACGCAGCGTGGGGTGGTAGTATCCAGGCCAGCGATTCGACGAGCAATGTGACATTTGAAAACCTGCACATGCGCTATACTGGCGCTATCTCGATGGACGGTAATAATCACACGACGACGCACTGCACATTTATGCATACCTTGTCGCACGCCATGAACGGCAACAACGGCACGGATTGTGAATGGTCGCACAACTTGTCTATCGGCGCGGATTACAAATTAATACAAAACCACGTGGCTGGTTCGCTGAAGATAACACGTCACGTGCGACCCATTATCAAGCACAATATCATCCGCTCCTTGCATTTTGGGCTTGGTATTTGGCTTGATGTTTCGTGTTATGAGCCGATTATCGTTGGCAACAAAGTGAGTGGTGCCAATAACACCGCAATCTTTATTGAATGTTCGGAAAAGGGTATCGTTGCTAACAATTATGTCGACCAGGCCGGCACGCAAACTGGCGAAGGCAAAAGTCTCAGTTCGTATAATTCGGGTAGCCAGCAGTACTGGAATAATTATGTCGAAAATGCCGATGATTATAACGTGCATATCGGTGGCGATGGTCGGCGTAACTCTGCGGATGCCAAAGCCAGTGACCAAGCACCGGGCATACCCTGGCAACAGATACCCTGGTACGCGCAGAATATCGTTATCTGCAACAACGTGGTTGGCCGCAACAACGTCAACTTCCAGTTCGGCGGGACACCGGATGGGGTAGATATGGTAAACGGCATTGCGCGAGTGGAGGGCAATCTGGTGTATGGCAATCAGTCGGGTGGGACGGCAAACAGCGGGCTGTTTCGATGGTATAACGGTTCGACAACGACGACTTATACTACGTGGACGGCGCTCAACGCGGCTCGTCCCGGCAAAGGCTTTGGCGGGAACCGCATGACGGCTACCTTGCATCCGTTGCAGGCAGAAATCGCGGCAGCTGCCACGGCCATCGGTGTGCCACTGCCTTCAGACGTCGCGAGCGCCATCGGCGTGCCGGCCGGAACGGTTGCGATTGGCCCTATTTTGCCGCCACCCGTAGAGCTATAAGCTCGGCTCTTCAGCCAGTTTCGGCATATCCTTGACAAACTCCTCTGGGGGGGGGGTACC
>CAZGGJ010000018.1:0-22479 GCA_964525315.1 uncultured Candidatus Saccharibacteria bacterium
GACGGCGCGGAGCAGACCGGTGTGGCCTTCCTGGATGAGGTCGAGAAAATCAAGGCCGCGGCCACTGTAGCGCTTGGCGATACTGACGACGAGGCGCATGTTGGCTTCGGCCATCTTGTCCTTGGCCTTTTTGTCGCCCTTGACGACGCGCTGGGCAAGTTCGAGTTCTTCTTCGGCTGTCAAGAGAGGTATCTTGCCGATTTCGCGCAGGTGCAGACGAACTGAGTCATCGCTAATATCGTCGAGGTACTGGCCGCTATTGAGAACGTCTTCAGCGGTGTCTTCTTCCTCCAGGTCGTCAAAATCCGGCTCCAGCTCGATATCGTCGATATCGCTCTGAATCTGGGTGTCGTCTACTGGTGTTTGGTCATCGTTTGGCACGGGCTAACTCCTTTATGAGGGCGTTTAGTTCCGAACGCAGCTGGGCGGCCTGGGTGTCATCTCCCTCGGCTTCGGCACGGCGTAAACGTTCAGTGAGTTCATATTTTTTTTGTGTCTTGTGTTCGTGTTCTACTTGGCGGATCAAGCGAGCGGCTTCGAAGTAGCGATCGTTCGCACTCCATGCCTCATACCTCGTGTCGGCCTTCAATAATACTATTTTTGCATAAGTTTCGATTGCCTGCAAGTCTTTTGTGGTATCTGTCAGTACTCTAGTAGGGTTCGCTGCAAGGTACCGGGCCAGCGTCTGGCGCTCGTCGCCGCTGAGGAGGGCGGCATCGAACTGCGTGAGTAGGTCGCGGCTCGGTATATCGATCGCCAGTAGCGCCAGGAGGTCGTCCTGGTAATTGTAGGTGCCGTCGAGTACGCCGGGATTTGTCTTGATGGCGCGCTTGGGCTGCTCGGTAGTCGCCTCCAGCGACTGGGACTTTTGCTGAATCGCTGCCCGCGACGAGCCGATCATCTCGGCCACCAGCGCCTCGTAGTGGTCGCGCTCCACCGTATCAGTCAATTGCGCCACCAAGGCGAGTGCTGCCGAGGTAAATCGGCGCTTGCCTGCTGCGGTGTCGAGCGCTTCGCGGCTGGCATACTGCTGGATAATCCAGTCGACCGCCGGCGTTGTTTGGCGTATAGCCTGACGCCATGCATCGACCGACGCTTGAATCAACTCGTCGGGATCCTTAGCTGTACTCGGCAAGGTGATGATCGACAGCTCAACCCCTATCTGGCTGGCGACACCAATCGCCCGCTCCGTTGCCGCTATCCCTGCCTTATCGCCGTCGAAGCACAGGCGAATATCGCTCGTCAGCCGCTTGAGCGCCTTGAGGTGGTACTCGGTCATAGCCGTACCCGCCGTTGCCACCACTTGCCGCACGCCGGCCTGGTGGCTACTGACAACATCGAGATTGCCCTCGACGAGCACCACGTGGTCCTCGCTGCGAATCGCTTCCTTGGCTTGGCTCAGGCCGAACACATGGCGCGATTTGTCATACAGGAGCGTCTGCGGCGTATTGAGGTACTTGGGCGCATTCGGTTCGTCGCGCAGGATACGCCCGGTAAAGCCTATCACCTGCCCGGCCGCGTCCATCAGCGGTACGGTCATCCGCCCGCGGAACAGGTCGCTGCCATAGCGGCTGACGACGCCGCCGCGCTTCAAGTCGTCGGCCGAAAAGCCCTTTTTGCGCAGAAAATCCACCAACGCCTGCCCGCTATCCGGCGCGTAGCCGATGCGAAAGTCAGTGACGACTTCCTTGCTCAGTCGGCGCTTGCCAAACACATACTCCACGGCGTGCTTGTTGCGCACCAGACTGGCTTGGTAGTAGCGGGCTGCGAGGTCGTGCAGCCCCAGCAGCTGGCGCTTCTGCTCAGCCAAGCGCCGGTCGCCGCCCGACTGGTAGAGCGACAAATCCACGCCGGCCTTGCGCGCCAAGTGTTCCAAGGCTTGGCGGAAGTCCATCCCCTCTACTTCCATGACAAAACTAAACACATCGCCGCCGCGGTTGGAGCTAAAATCATGCCAAATCTGCTTGTCGGGCGACACGACAAAACTCGGCGTTCGTTCCTGTGTAAACGGACTCAGGCCCTTGAAATTGCGCCCAGCTCGCTTCAGCTGGACGTATTCGCCAATCACGTCCTCGATGTTTAGTCGTGACCGTACCTCTTCTTTTGCCTCGCCTTGCATACTATCAGTATACCTCTATACCGCCTCTAGGCGCTAGCACGCGGGCCGTGCTTGTGCTTTAATAAGGAGGAAATGTACCCAAATCCTCCTACCCAGCCGGGCCAACAAATTCCGCCGCCGCAACCCGAGTACGGCATTGACTACCTGAACCAAATCGCCGCACCGGTCAAACGCTCCGTCGTACCCAGCCCGCTCGTCCTCGCCGGTATCGTCGGCACCGGCCTGCTCATCATTGTCGGGTTTGCTCTTATCGTATTCAATTCGGCCCCCTCTGCCGTCGACAAAGCTGCTGCTCTGAAAGTCCGCCTCACCTCGCTCCAACAGCTCGCCAGTACCAGCCAACAGACCTTGCGCGACAACGACCTGCGCAGTACCAATGCCGCTTTTACCCTCTACCTGTCGAATACGCTGCGCGATATCAACGACCCAGTCACTGCCATGGGTGCCAGCGCCGAAGCGGTCGTCAAACCCATTACGGCTACGGAAGCCGCCCACATCAAAGACATCCAGACCAAGTTCGAAGAAGCCAAGCTCAATGTTATGTTTGACCGCACCTACGCCCGCGAGATGGCCTACCAAATCGGTGTGCTCGGCACGATGATGACCGGCGTTTACAAGACAACGACCAGTGTTTCGCTCAAAAAGGCCCTTGAGACATCAACAGCCAGCCTCGAACAATCCCTGGAAAGCTTCCAGACATTCGCTGGCGCTAGCTAGGCTACCCCTGATGCACTAGATCGTAACTATGCCGTATGAGGTCATGGAGCTCACTCGCCTCGAGTTGCCCAGTGCAAATGATGGTATTCCAATGCTTTTTATTGAGGTGGTAGCCTGGCTGCACCGATTCATACTGCTCGCGGAGCACCTCGGCGAGCTGCGGATCGCACTTGAGACTAATCTGCGCCGGCTTGGCACCTTCGCTCAAGATAGCAAACATTTTGCCACTGCCTTGCTCCTTGTGGCCGATCTTGTACACTGCCACGCCTTCGCCAAATGGATAGTCAAGCCACACCTCAGGCATAGCGAGCAAGTATTCGTGTAGTTCATCGTGCGTCATACCCTCCAGTGTACTACACTTGGCCTCCCGTGAAAGCTACAGCTTGCCATGCGGCGCTTGCAGCCCGCTCATTGTCTGGTCCCAGCGCAGCCGCTGCAGGATGTCGCGCTGCTCGTCGGCGTTTGCCGGATGTGTCAACCGCCCCTGGTTGCTACTGCCTATTGCTGCATACTGGTAGGTCGCATTTACCTTAGTCAGCTGCTGCTTTTCAGCCTCTTCCAGGCATGTATCGTGGTACGCCGCGCACGTTGTACCAAGCTTGGTCCAGGCCTCTAGCTGCGTGCTATCACCTGTCACTCCAAGCACCATCCGGATAGCGGCCGAGCGCGTCACTTCGCGATTGAACTGCTGGTCAAATATGAAGTTGCCCATCGAATACACGATAAGTTTGCCCTTATACGCCTCGGTTGTCTGAATCCAATGCGGATGGTCGCCGATCACTACGTCGGCCCCATGGTCGATCATCGAGTGGTACAGGCTCGTCTTGAGCTCGTCGGGCGCGGCCTTGTACTCGGCACCGGCATGCGGCATAGCAATAACCGGCATCACCTTGCTGTAGCGCTCCATAACCGCCAACGCTTCTTCGGTCGGCATGCGGAACACACCGTGGTAGCCGCAAAACGCCACCGGCAGCTGCGTGGGCTTGGTCGACTTGTCGTCGTACTCGGCAACTACCTTCAAGCTAATGACGTCGCAAATATCCTCAAGCGCCCGCGGGTCATAGTGGCCAAAGTACTGCATATGCTGCTCATCGAGGTGGCGCTTGGTCTCGGCGAAGCCTTCAGGGCCTTGGTTGTCGGTATGATTGTTGGCCAGCGTGACGATATCGAACCATTTGGCTGCTTGGGGCAAATACTCGGGCGAGCAGTTGAAACTTAGTGTCGCCTCCTCTTGAGCCGAAGTGAGATGCACGCTTTCGACCAGCGGACACTCGAGGCCCGCGACCCAGTTTTGATACGACTTCCTATCGAATTCGTTCAGCCGCGAAAAAGGATACGCCGTGCCAAGCTTACTCGCACGCGACCAGTCATTGATATACCTTCCCCAGTAAATATTGCCCATGAACAGCGTGTTGCTCGACAGCTTCTCGAGCTTGGGCAGACGCGGCCGCCCCTCCTGCTGTGCCTGCAACGGCGCAGAAGGCGTACTACTGCGCAGCCACATAACCCCCGTCACCCCAAGTGCCACGACAAGCACTACTGCCGTAACAATCCACGGCCATCGCCGCTTCGGGGCCTCTATCCGAATCATAGGCCTAGTGTAGCGCTAGGGCCGCACTTTGCCAAGGTAGTAGCGCAGCTCTTCGATACTGCCGCGGATATCCTCAAGGGCGCGATGCGCCTCAGGCTTGGCAAATTTCTTGCGATACTTGCCCTCGAACACCACTTTCCATGCACTGACGTCCAGCATGCGGTAGTGCAGCCGTTCATTTAGCCGTTGCCACTCATTCTCGATGAATTTGCGGTCCTGATGGATAGAATTGCCAGCCAGCAGCACCTTGCCTTCACTGCCAATATGCTCGTCGACAAACGCCAACAGCTCGTCCTCGACGACGCTGCACGGCTTGCCACTGGCATTTTGCGCCGCCAGCGCCTCGCGTACACTGGCGTTTTGTTCCCAAAACTCCCCGACCATCCGCTGCGCGATAAGCCCTGGGTCGACCATCTGCACTGCCTCGTATACCGCGATTTCCTTGAAATTCCAATCCGTCACAATCGCCCCCACCTCAAGTATCCGGTCCCGGGCAGGGTCTAGTCCGGTCATTTCGAGGTCAATCCAAAGGATATGCTGGGGTTTGAAGGCAGGTTTGGTCATAACTTTAGTATAGCAGCATGCTCATTTTGAATTACGATTGCCCCGCGGATCGTGTAGCTTTTATCAAATCCCGTATCCGCTGCTTAGCATCTGACAATTTTGTCTGAGGAAATATCCCCTTTAATGCATCCCTATAATCAGTTAGAAAAATATCAACTAGTTGCCCAGGCGATACATAGTCGCTAGATCCATTAAAGCTAAATGTTTGCATATACCGATCCAGGTCGGCCATCAACAATTCCGGATTCGATTCACGCTTGGCAGAAGTCAGATCTATAATCCGCCCGTCCCCGGCAGCAGAATGGGCAGTGTTCCATAGAGCATAGTCTCCATGAGCAACGTTGTTTGCATGCAAAAATATGATCGATGCAGCAGCACAACCGAGCGCCCATTCAACTGTGGCTTCGCTCGGTCTGACATCTGTAAAAAATACGTTGTCAAAACTCCTCACACCAGGCTCAAATTTCGTAACGACTGAGACCTTGCTTGTATGATCAGCACTAAAACCAATGGGCTCAAATGTTGCTCCTGGGCATATATTATTCACCGCATTAGACATCGCATATTCATGGGCTACCAGTTGCGGAGTGTCCAAAGGCTTCACAGCGATCGGCTGCGTCGACAAAACTTCACCGTCGCCTTCAGCCTCTATATGCATATCGTAGAAACGAACACCATTCGCGCTTATTGTTCTCCCATCCGCATAATCAGGTCGTGGGTCAAATCGTAATCTTGTTTCTACAGACTGAGGACTATCGGTTATCAGTAACGTATGACTAGCCGACATAGCTCCAAGCGCATACATTAAATCCCTTGGGCTAGTAACCCTATCGGGCGAAACAAATCTCACAGATTCAGTCATTCTTGGTAAATCTATTGTGGACATTGATTACTATACTAGCATAAAAGCCTAAAAAAGTCAATTATTCTATAATCGAAACCTCTCTAGGGCTGCCATAAACGCCGCCTGCTTCAGCGAACAACTTTCGTCTGCAGTATAGTGGGTCATCTCGGCGAATGAGGCGCACATGATACCCTCGAGCTTTTCGTTGACCTCGTGCTCGCTCCAGTGTTCGCCCTGCTTGTTCTGCACCCACTCGAGGTAGCTGACCACCACGCCGCCGGCATTGGCATAAATATCCGGGATGATGACTGTGCCGCGTGCCTCCAGTCGGTCAGATGCCTCGAGAGTGATGGGACCATTGGCCAGTTCTAGCACGGTAGCAGCGCGGATTTCATCGTAGTTCTCCAGGGTCACGGCGTCGTTGAGCGCCGCCAGCACCAGTACATCGCAGTCGATACCCAGGATGGCGCTACTGGGTAGTGTCTCGCCCCGCAGGCCAGACATCACATCGTGCTCGGCAGTCGCAGCGATACCAAGTCCTTCGGGGCTATACACTGTCTGGCGCGAATTCGCTACAGCCACAATCGTCACACCGAGCTCCTCTTCGGCGAGCCTGGCAAACCAATACCCGACATTGCCCACTCCCTGCACTGCGACGCGCAGGCCCGACGCTTCGATGCCATGAGCCTGGCAGTACTCTCGCAGCGCCAGCATGCCGCCCCGCCCTGTCGCCGCCACCCGGCCTTCGGAGCCGCCGTGAGCAATGCTCTTGCCGGTAAAGCTGGCGTGTGAAGTATCGCTCGTCAAGCGTTCGTATTCGTCGACCATGACGTCCATGGTGTGCGCATCTGTATTCACATCTGGTGCCGGCACATCGCGGTCGGGCCCGATAGCGTCTACGAGCCCGCGCACATATTGGCGCGCCACGTCGTCGACCTCTGCCTCCGAGCACTCTCGCGGGTCAAACGCCACCCCTCCCTTGGCACCGCCCATCGGGATGTTCATCACCGCGCACTTCAGCGTCATGAGCGTGGCAAGCGCCTGCACCTCGTCCATGTCCACTGCCGGATGAAATCGGATGCCGCCCTTGTACGGACCGCGCTGGTCGTCATGCTGCACACGGTAGGCCTCGAACGATTGCTCGCCTATTTCTACGCGAAACCGGTGCACCGCATCGGGCACGAGGAACTCTTCCACCCTGCCCTCGCTCCATTCGAGCCGAGCCGCTGCGCGTCGTATGAGAGCCTGCGCCGTCTGTAGCATCCGTACCTCCTATTGCCTCTATACTACTCCAAAAAACCGCCTCATGCGAGACGGTTTTTGCGCTGCTAGGGGTAGGAGTTTAGTCCTTTTTCTTGTCCAGCTTGTCGAGCTTGAGCCCGTGGATGATGAGGTAAATCACCAGTGCCGTCGCTGCGAGCGTGATAAACGAGCTGACGAACGCGCCCCACTGAAACTCCGCCTGGCGGCCAAAGGCCTCAAATGTCCAGCTTGCACCAGCCAAAGCATCTTGCGAACCGACGATGAACTGCACGATAGGGTTGATGAACCCTTCGACCAGTTTCTTCACCGTATCGCCGGCTGCCGCACCGATAGCCAGACCGACTGCCAGGCCGATGACGCCTTGCGTGCGGATAAAGTCGACGAAGCCGCTGCCGTGGCCTTTGACACCTTGCTGCACCTTGGCAGCGCGGTTCTGGACCTTGGCGCGAGCAGTTGCGACTGCGCTTGATTTCTTGGTTGGTTTCTTCTCAGCCATACATTTTCTCCCATTGATAGCTATTTCTTGAGTTATTATACAAACTTTGCAGAGAAACACAAGGGGTAAAGGCCCCAGCAGCGCAGTATCCTTTGTAAGGACTGCACCGCCGGGGCTGGCAGAGGAGACTGGCTTGTGGCCATGTTTCCCCGCCCTTGCCAGAGTGAGCGTTCCGACGACGGTGCGTCGCTCTGGCAAGTTCTACTGAACGAAAAAGGCCGAGGGATTGCCTCGGCTCGCTTGGTTTCATTCAATAGAAATTTACGATGCCGAGGGCATAGGCAACACCAGGAGGATAATCCCTGCAACTAGTTGTGTGCGTATGTTCGACATGGCTCTTACTATACACCCTGTCTTTTGCTGACGCAAACATAGTCTATACTACACATCGTCACGCCAGTCACATTCGCTGAGGCGCATAGATACCCAAGATAGTCAGTCCGGCCTTTAGCGTGTCGGCGTAGGTGGCGACCAAGCCTGCTCGGTGTGCTTCGGCGTCGCTGCCAACGACCTGATGCTGCTCGTAGTAGCGATTAAACTCCTGCGCCAGCTCGAAGAGATAATTGCAGATGTGGTGCGGCTCCAGCTGAGCAGTCGCACGCGACACTACCTCGTGGTACTCACCGAGCTTGCGCACTAGCGCGCGGTCTTCGGCCCGCACCTCAGTCGGGTAGCTCCACTCAGCAGTTACCTTCTCGAGGATGCGGCGAGCGCGGGCATGCGCGTACTGCAGGTAGCTGCCGGTATTGCCAGTCAGGCTGACAGCTTCATTGATGTCAAAGATGACGTCGCCGCCGATTCTCACCTTCAGGAACTGGTAGCGCAAGGCTCCAGCCACAATCTCGTCAGTCGGTTCGCCGCCGCGCTCACGGATAGCCTGGGCAAACTCATCGAACAGCCAGGCGATTTCGATGACATCGCCGTCGCGGCTACTCATCTTGCCGGTGCTGAGCTTCACGGTGCCGGTAGAAATATTGACCGTCACATCCTGCTTGTCCGGCCACACCAGCCCGGCTGCTGCGATAACGCCCTTGAAGTAGTCGCGCTGCTCTTCGGCAGTGACGATATAGCTTTTGTCGGGGTGGAATTGCTCGTTCTTGAGCAGCATCAGTCCTAGGTCACGCGCAGCATACAGCCCACGACCGTTTGAAGCCACAAACACGTTGTCGAACGCGCCGTGCTTGCTCCCTTCGAAAATCAAAGCGCCGTTTGACTCCTTGAACACAGCTGGCACGTGCTGCTTTACCACCTCCACGCCGCGGTGGTCGGCATCACTCTCCAGGAAGCGGTACACCGTCGGCTGGTTGCCCAGACGCGCCACCAAGCGGTCAATCTGCTCGAAACTCCACGCCTTGCACAGGTCATAAATCTGGATGTATAGCCCGGTCTTTGGCTCAAACGATTGCTCAGCCAGGTCATTTATCTCGGCCTTGGCGGCTTCGTCCTCTTTGTAGGCGCGGCTGCCCTCGGCATACATTTTGCTCATGAAGCTATTGCGCTCCGGCTCGGGGATTGATTCAATTTTCGAGAAACCGCCGTCTGCATAGCGCAGCAGCGCATACATACTTTTGCCGACATGCAGCCCTACATCGCCGTGGTAGCTGACGCGGTACACTCGACCGCCGCTGACCGCCAGTAGATTGGCAATCGTGTCGCCGAGGATGGCATTGAACGCATGGCCGATATGCATCGCCTTGAAGGGGTTAGGGTTGTTGGTCTCGATGACGATAGTTTGGCCTGCGCGGGTCGGCACCGGCTCTTGGCGAGTCAGCTCAAGCAACGCCTCGGTACCCAGCGTAATGTTGATAAATCCGGGGCCAGCCACCTCTACCTGAGCATAGTCGCCACTCTCGCGCAGCTTAGCAGCAATTGCCTCGGCAATTTCGCGCGGATTCTTGCCCACTTGGCCAGCCAGCTGCAATGCGACATTTGTGGCCACATCGCCAAACTGCGGCTCAGGCCGCGTCAGGGCCGGGTCGACATCGACATCATATAGCGTACGGATACTTTCACGGAGCTTCTGTTCCATCACTCTGCATTATACCAGAGATGGCGAGAGGGGCTACGCTTCAGCTTCGAGCTGTTCGTCGAAATCCTCGAAGTCGACAGTATCATAGTCGGCTTGACGATACGGTGAGTCGGGATAGGCACCGCGAACATTTGCCAGCACATGCTCTAGCATGTCCATGTCGTCGTGCGTCAATCCGTCTGTGGTGTTTGTTTGTGTTGTTTTCATAACACTTTTCAGTATAGCACTTATGCTAATTTTTGTCAATAGCAGTGCGTCTCTCTCGAAAAACCGTAGTATAAATATGCTTATGGTATGGGAAGTGGTCTTTTACGAAACGCCGAGCGGCCAACCGGTCATCGAGAAGTTCATTGACTCGCTACAAGTCGCAACCCGAGCAAAGTTGACACGACAATTAGCCTTACTCGAAGAGTATGGCGCTTCTTTGGGTATGCCGCATACTCGAGCAATGGGTAACGGCTTATTTGAACTGCGAGGTCGCGGCAAGACAGAGGTACGAACATTGTATGTATTCGCCAAAGGTAAGCAGATATACATTCTCCACGGCTTTATCAAAAAGCAGCAAGCAACCCCACAACGCGAACTTGCTATCGCGCGCAAGCGTCAACGCATCATTGAAGATTTATAGCATATAAGCAATATATTGATTGACATCCTTATTGCTTATATGCTATATTATTATCAGGAGAATCCACTATGAAGACATTTAAGCAATATATGAGTACATCTCTCAAGGACCCCGCCTTCAAACAAGCATATGATGCCCTTGAGTCTGAATACCAGCTGGCACGCAGCCTCATCGAAGCGCGCCTCAAGCTCAAACTTACTCAGCAGCAGCTCGCCGATAAGGCTGGCGTCACGCAAAATACTATTACGCGGCTCGAGAGTGGCACGACTAACCCGACAGTTGCGACTTTGAACCGTGTCGCCAATGCACTTGGTAAAGAGTTGCGTCTTGTGGGCGTACGCTAACTAATTCTTTGCAGCGCGGATCAGTCCGAGGAACAGCGGGTGCGCGCGCATAGGCCGCGAGCGGAATTCGGGATGAGCCTGTGTGGCCACGAAGTACGGATGGTCCGGCGCCTCGACGTACTCGACTAGCTTACCATCAGGGCTGGTACCGCTGATGGTCAGGCCGCCCTGCTCTATCTGCTGAACAAACTTCTGGTTCACTTCGTAGCGGTGGCGGTGGCGTTCGGTGATGATAAGTCCGCCTTTCGTACGGTCAAATTCACCTGTCTGCTCTAGTGGTTCCGCATAGATATCAAACGTCTTTGAGTCATGCACAAGCATCGCCGGGTAGTCGCCGAGGCGCAGCGTGCCGCCAGTTGATTCCTTGCCCTGCTGGCCGTCCATGATATACACCACATCATGCTTGGTATCCGGTACAAACTCTGTGCTATTGGCGTGGGCCAGTCCACCGCGGCGAGCCGCAGCAATAACCGCGACTTGCAGGCCGAGGCAGATGCCGAGATACGGCTTATCATGCTCCAGCGCATAGGTAGCAGCCGCTACCTTGCCCTCTATCCCGCGCGACCCGAACCCGCCCGGCACGAGCAGGCCGTCTACCGCTGCGAAGTCGGCCTCGCTGGCCTTTTCGGCGTCAATCCACTTGATGTCTACGCCGACACCCTCGCTCCAGCCGGCAGCCTTGAGCGCTTCGGTGACAGACAGGTAGGTGTCTTCGTTGTCGAGGTATTTGGCTACCATGCCGATGGTTACGGTCCGTGACGGCTTAGCCTGCTGGCGCTCGACCAGGCCATCCCAGGCGCTGAGGTCGGGCTGCAGATGCTCACCCAGCAGTGTGTCGAGCACAGTCATCATGCCGTTGCTCGCCAGGACGCTCGGTATCGAGAACACGCTCGAGACATTCGGCATCATCTGCACGGCGTGCTCTGGGATGCCGCCGTAGAGGGCGATTTTGCGCGCGATGCTCACCGGAGCTTTCTCGTCCGAGCGCACTACCACGGCGTCGGGCACGATGCCGAAGCCGCGCAGGTCGTTCAGTGCGTTCTGGGCAGGCTTGGACTTGAACTCCTTGCTCGTCCCGATGAATGGCACGTACACCACGTGGATGTAGGCACAGTTGGCGCGGCCTTCGAGCATGGCGAATTCGCGGATGGCCTCGACGAAGCTCAGGCCCTCGTAGTCGCCCACTGTGCCGCCGATTTCGACAATGTGCACATCGCTGCCCTTGCCTGCCTCGCGAATGGCCCGCTGGATGGCCCGCGTCAGGTGCGGTACGAGCTGGACGGTCTGACCGCCGAATTTGCCGGCGCGCTCGTCATTGATAAGGTCTTGAAGCAAGCGGCCAGCCAGCGTCGCGTTCTTCTGCGTCAGCTCGAGGTCGAGGAATCGCTCATAGTGCCCGAGGTCGAGGTCGGTCTCGGCCCCATCCTTGGTCACAAAGCATTCCCCGTGCTCTCTGGGATTCAAAAGACCCGCATCTACATTGAGATACGGGTCGCATTTTTGAATGGAAACGGTTTTGCCGGCAGCCTGCAACACTGCGCCGATGCTTGCTGCCGTGATACCCTTTCCTACCCCCGAGAGTACACCCCCCGTGACAAAAATATACTTTGTTTGTTTGCCCATAGAGTGTTGTACTTCCATGGGATTTCAGTATACCACCTTTTCGACCACAAGCGCTAGATATAGAGCGTTGTAGTAGTTACACTACGCTATATGTGGAGAAATGGTTTTGCCGGACAGGCAACTTTATGCCACGACAAGTGCTTCGATAGCCGCATGAATCTTGGCTACCAGGGCTGGCTCATCAAGGATGCTGCCATCCGGCATCAAGTCAGCGCCAAACTTCAGCCCGGCAATCGGCTCGACCATCGCTAGCTTGACGATAGGCAGTACGGCGCGCAGCGTATCAACAGCATGCTTGTCGTCGTACCAGTTGTAGGTGACGACTGCGGCTTTCTTGCCGTTCCACTCCTTGAACACCCAGTCGATGGCGTTCTTTTGGATAGCCGACATACTGTGGTTGTACTCTGGCACGATGAACACGTAGGCGTCGGCAGCACCGACCTTTTTGGTCCAGGCCTTTACCTTGTCGTCAGTCGCTTCGAAGCCTTCGGCCGATGGCGGCATGGGTGCGTCATAAAACGGCAGACGGATGTCGTCGAGCGACGCCACAGTGACTTCGACGTCGCTGTGCGCTGCCAGCTCCTTCTCGACATACGGCGTGACAATATGGTTGATGCTATTGGGGCGAACGCTGCCCGGGATAACGAGTACTTTCATAGATTCCTTTCGTTATGGTTACAATTTGCTCACGTCGATGCCCAAGCTCAGCAGGTAGGTGCGGTCGAGCCGGTACTGCTTGCTGGTGCCTCGCTTGTCCTCGACGAGCACGCCAGCGTCGACCAGCTTGGCCAAATGGTGGCTCATGGTCGGCTGTGCCAAGCGTAGGAACGACGCGCACGACGACACCAGGTCGCACCCGCGCAGCGTCCCTTCCGGCTGAGCGGCCAGCTTGCGCACCAGACCCAAACGGATATCATCCGCCAGCGCCTTGAGCACGCGAGTGGTAGCATCGGGTGAGGTCATGAGTTTATTATATCGAAATATTTCTATGTTTCAATACTTTTGTGTACTGCTTGACACTTAGCAACTTATTTCATCTGTTAAAGGTGAGGATAGCCAGTGGCTATCCGCAAGGAAACCTTCCCTTGAAAGCTATACTTTCATAGGTGAAGTTTCGGGATCGCGGGACGTGATTATCCTTTTTATCTCATATTTGCCTCTGCATGCATTGTTGCTATCACATACGCACCAGAAAGTAACACGGGGCAGAATATCGGATTGAATGGTTGATATTTTTCAACCATTCGGCTATCCTGGAGGAGTGACATGCGATACTGCACGAATACGAGAATTGTTCGAAGAGAGTTTACCGCTCTTTAATGCACTGGGCGACCCTATCAGGCAGCAGCTCATTATGTTGATGATGGAAGGCAAGCAAAAATCCGTTGCAGAGCTTGCAGCCAGCACTGCCCTCTCACGGCCAACGGTTTCACACCATCTGAAGATTCTGAAGGAGGCGCACCTTGTAGCTCAGCAAAGGGCCGGTACACGGATATACTACAGCCCGCAGCTTGGCAAGTACTTTGCGCCGATTAAAGAACTGGTGGACATAGTAGGAACGATAGAACGAACGAAAAGGAAGGGATAGAAATGGGGAAATTTTTACAAAAACTCGGCGCATTTGCCTTTATGCATCCATGGCGTGTGATTGCCGCCTGGACGCTGCTGCTTAGCATACTCGGAGTCACGGCCGCAAGCTTTATGCAGCCGACGAGCCAAAGCATTTCAATCCCTGGTACCGAGGCGCAGGTGGCCATCGACCGCGCCAATGAGCTATTCCCTACCGGCGGCAAGGGTACCGGCCGTATCGTGCTCCAATCTCACGACAACACCAAGATATCCGATAACAAGCCGGCCATCGACACTCTCCTGCAAAAAATCAAAGATACCGATGGCGTCACCCAAGTTGCTGGACCATTTGACCAAGCATCGTTCGTAGCCAAAGATGGTACGATTGCCTATGCTCAGGTTCAGCTGAAAAGCGCCCAAGGCTCAAATAGTAGCACCACACTCGATGCCGTCGAATCAGCCGTACACAGCGCTCGGAGCGACAAGCTGCAAGTCGAAATCGGCGGCGACCTGATAAATAAAACGCCCGGCGACATCCTGGGTATTGGCGAAATTGCCGGCGTCCTCCTGGCACTTGTCGTGCTGGTCATGACGCTTGGCTCACTGGTAGCGGCTGGCATGCCGGTGTTGACGGCACTTGTAGGTATTGGCGTCAGTATGGCAGGGCTGTTCTCGATGAGTCAGCTCTTTACCATCAATGCCACGACACCAGTGCTGGCGATTATGCTTGGCCTCGCGGTTGGTCTGGACTATGCACTGTTTATCATCAACAAATACCGCACCTACCTTGTCGAAGGCCATGGATATCCGGAGGCAGCCGCTCGTGCGCTTGGTACCGCTGGCAACGCTGTCGTCTTTGCCGCGCTGACTGTTGTGATCGCACTGGCTGCGCTAAGCATCGTCAATATTCCGTTTATGACCAACATGGGATTGGTTGGTGCTGGCAGCATCGCCATTGCCGCACTCGTCGCTATTAGCCTCATTCCTGCCCTACTGGGCCTTGCGGGAGCGCGTGTCTTTGGGCGTAAAACTCGCGGTATCGTTGCCGCCGCCCAAAAGCGTGGACCGGTTGATGACGCCACCGACCATGTCAAACGCTCATCGGTCTGGTATCGCTGGGGGCAGTTTATCACACGTCGGCCTATTCCTGTACTCCTTGCCGCCATTATAGTAGCTGGCGCTATTGCCTTGCCAGTACGCGACCTCGCCCTCGGCTTGCCAACCGACCAATATGCCAGCACAAACACTACGGAGCGTAGAGCCTATGACCTCCTAGCAAAAGGCTTCGGCGTCGGCTTCAATGGCCCGCTAGCGGTAGTTGTCGAAGGTATGCCAGCCGTATCGCAAGCCGATAAAGATGCCGTTCGAGCCCAGGCTATGACCGCATACGAAAAGCTCGCCGCCACCATTACCGCACAGCAGCAAGCCTCGTTCCAACAAAAAGCCGCGCAAGCAGTGACGCTGGAGGACCAACTGGCACTCCAACAAGAAATCGCCGCCGCACAGGCAGCAGGCAAAGCACAGCAGGCAGCTGCCCTGAAACAAATCGACCAACAAGTTGAACAATACGCCAAGTATGTCCAGCTGAAGAAGGTAGCCGACCAAATCGGCACGCTGACAAACGTCGAAGCCACTATGCCAGCACTGGTGACCGATACTGGTACGGCAGGCATCATCCAGGTTATTCCAAAGTCTGCTCCAGCCGACCAAGCAACCAAAGATTTAATAGAGAAACTACGCAGCAAGAATACACAGACATCACTCACCACAAGCCATGACATCACCTTCGCCGTCACTGGCTCAACCGCCCTGCAAGAAGACATCAGCGCCAAGCTTGCCGCCGCCCTTCCACAGTATCTGGCAGTCGTCGTCGGCCTCTCGCTCATCCTCCTCATTGTTGCCTTCCGCTCTATCCTAGTACCGCTCAAAGCCACTCTCGGCTTCCTGCTCTCGGTCCTCGCAATGTTTGGTGCGCTGGTCGCGGTCTTTCAGTGGGGCTGGTTCGGTATCGCGGATGCACCCGGGCCGATTGTGAGCTTCATCCCGATTATTGCTATCGGCATTCTATTTGGCCTAGCTATGGATTACGAATTCTTCCTGGTCTCTGGCATGCATGAATCATACACCAAGTCCAAAAATGCTCAAAAAGCGGTTGTCAACGGTTTTGCCATTGGCAGCAAAGTTGTTACTGCCGCTGGCATCATCATGGTGAGTGTCTTTGCCGGCTTTATCACCAACCACGACGTAACCATTCAAGCGATGGGCTTCGGCCTGGCAGTCGGTATCCTCATTGATGCTTTTATCGTACGCATGACTATTGTCCCGGCCGTCATGAGCCTTCTTGGCAAGTCTGCTTGGTGGCTACCAAAATGGCTTGACCGACGGCTGCCACACATTTCTATCGAAGGCGATGAATAGTAGCTGCCTGCGAGCCTCGTCTCACCGAATTTAGCGGTGCCGACCAGCTCGACTCACTCCCCTACCCGCACCATTGTTCAGGTAGGTTGGCTGCCGGTGGTGGCGTGCCGGCCGGCTATAGCCTGGCGTAGCCTGCCCTAGCACGCGCGGAGCACGCCTTTGCGGCATAGGAGTCTTAGCTGTAGCTATCGGTACTGGAAGTACTGGCTCGACTGCAGCTCCCCGCGCACCGCGAACATACGGCACGATGATTGGCACAAGAACGACAACGCCTTGGTGCTCGTCCTGCTGTCGCTCAATCCATTCGCCTTCCCGGTAGACCCGCTCCATAGTAGTGACAGTGTGATGCGCGTTGATCGTAATACCTACGTAGCGCTGCGCGGCAAGTGCATCCAGCACCTCTCGTTCCCGCTTGGTTAGTTCAAGCGTATTTTTGTTGTACCCAAGTACCAGCTCTTTGGGAGGAATCCCGCGCTTCTTGGCGATGGTACGAATGGCCTGGTTCAGTACTGTATCTTCGGCTTCGACACCTTCTACCGCCCGGGCCATGCTGGCTGCAGCCGGAAAGAGCTGCTCCAAGTCTGCCTTCACGGCCTCGGCACGGCGTAGCGCTGTTGCTACGTTTTCGGGGTCATCCTTGTCTAGACGAGCACCCCTTTCACCAGAGGTTACGTTCTCGGACGAGGCCGAACCTTTGTAGTCCAGGCTATCGATAGTGAAGCCGCTTTGCTTCAGCTGGTGAATCGTATCGACAACGTGCCGTAACTGCTGGCCGCCGTCAAGCGCTTCGCCTACGCGCGGGTCGCGGTCAAACAGTCGCGCCCATGCCATGTCCTGGATAGTATGCACAGATGACACAGCCTCTTGCACCTCGCGGGGCTCGAGCTGCCACTTGCCAGGATGCGTTACCTCATGCGTTGTCGTAGCCTTCACTGTCGCATCAACCCCTGGCAAATACAACTCGCCAGGCCCGGGCAAGACATCCTGCCCGCCTACCCCAATATCGACGTGCTCTGTGGCAACGACAAGGGAGCGTGGCTGCTCCGCGGTATACCTGTCGGCATTTGCGGCGACTGTTCCAAGCGCCGACGCCAGTAGCGTTAGTGCTGCCGTGGTCCTCTCAGCGATACCGATACGCACGCCGCGTGTTTCTAGGCTAGGGATTCGTGACACAACTTCTCCTTTGGTTACGGGTACTACTGCGAGTCCTTCAAAACTCATATGTAAACCTATACGTTACATGTTCATGTATGAGATTTCAAGGTGAATGCCCGGATAACGCTCCGGGCAGCGGTTCTTCGGCCCGAAAGCCGCGGCATGAGAACTTTGCCGTTTGTGAGGGGTGAAACGCTATCTCGTTCTACCCCTGGGTGAAAATGGCCTCAAGATAGTGAGGTCGCCTGGTCATGTATGAGAGTATTGAGGAACGCAGAATGTGTTCCTCACCAGAGCTCTGGTGACCAAACTTGGTATTTTTGTTAGCCCAGTGGTACCCGCACTGGGGAGAAATCAGTCGACCTGATACAGTCGACGGAACTTCTCGTCGGGCATCACCCCGACCTCCCCGTGCGGCCAGCGCACGAGCCAGTCGCCGCTCGTGGCCGTGTTCTCGGTCTCGATGACACCGCTGGACAGCACGGTGACGACGCGAGCGTCGGGGCCGGCGTACTGGTAGGCCTCGATGGGGGTGGACTTGTACCACCCGTTCTCGACCTCCTCGGCGCGGTCGTGCGTCTCCTCGAACTCCCGCCTGCCGGAGCCGTACGTGATGGCCCCGTCGCCGTAGATGCCGTACCACGCACCGACGAACTGCTGCGGTTCGGGGCCGCTGCCCCAGTCGACCGTGATGGTCGACTCGATCCCGTCCGGGACGGGCACGAGGATCGCCTGCTTCACCACGCGGTGCGGCAGGTAGGCGCGGGCGAGGTCGGTGTTGAAGGTGACGTTGTTGGACATGTTGCATGCCCCTTCTCCCACAACCAGATAAAGCACGCGCCTTCCGGGCGGCGTACACGCGGCGTGATACTTTCGGCCTGAAAGTTCATCTTCCGTGTCTGGCTGGGTTGGCGGCTTCTAGAATTACCACCAATCCAGCCAGACAGTCATTCAGCCTAGTACGCAAATTTATCTGGGGAGCTTGTGAAGCAGGCTACTGAGCTTAGTCAAGGTCGCCGTCATAGTACCTGTCTTGCCAGTGCGGGTGACCCTGCCACGCACCTCTTGCGGCCGATACGTGCTTACCTTCGCGTACCAGTTCAGCACTATAGCGATGTCCCTCGTACGCGCCGCCAAGCTGTGATTTGCTGACTCGTGGGCCAGTACTCGACTGCGCGATGTCCTTTGCATTCTTGGCGTACTGTTCTGCGTCTTCCGCACGGCTTGCTATCAGCCGCGCGTGCTCCTCCCAGTCAACCGGTACGTGCTCGGGTGCTGATGGGTTGACGGAATTGCCGAACTCCTCCAGGCTCATTTCATCGCTGTAAAATGCCTTGACTACTTCAGAATACGTAGTCGTTTGCTGCCTGTCTGCTGCGCCTGGTGTGGGGCGTTCCATAGTGGTGGTCCTTTCGTGTTAGCAGCGATCGATAAGGTTTGTTCGATCAACTGGTAGGTATCATAGCATTTTTTGTATTTTATGTCAATAATGGTATGTTTGTAATTATACTTAACAGAGGTAATTATACTTCTTTATTTGTCAAAATAGTATTGACATAATACATTACTTGTGCTAGACTACACGTATATGGAAGGTTCATTTCCTCAATTCGACACCGCTATCCTGCGCAAGGCCGGTCTGACCGAATCGCAGGCCAAGGGCTGCTTAGCGCTCATCGAGCATGGGACGCTTTCGCCGGTCGAGCTAGCCGAACGGACAGACGAATCCCGCACCAACGGCTACATGATATGCGAAAAACTGGCCAGCCTAGGCCTCGCTACCAAAAAAGAGGGCAAGAAAGTCCTCTACACCGTGGCGCACCCCTCCACTATCGAAGCGCTGGCTGAAAAGCGCCGCAAGGTCGTCATCCGCAATGAGCAGGAGGTCAAGCAAGGCATCTCGCCCCTCATAGACCTCTTTTACAGGCTGCGCGAAGAGCCTGGTGCTCGTACCCTCCAAGGTATCGATGGCATCAAGGAAGTCTACGCCGACACGCTCCGCACTGGCAGCGATATCTGCCTCATACGTACGCGTGCCGATGTGCCGTCGCTCGGCGAGGAGTACTTCATCGACTACCGCAAAGCTCGTGCAGCCGCAGCTATTCATACATATTCGCTCACGCCTTACAGCCCAGAAGGTATTGCACACGTCCGCGAAGGCTTCGACGAAGCGTTCCTCTACCACCGCACATTTATGCCCGAAGACGCCTACACCGCGCCGGTAGAGGTAGATATCTACGGCCATAAGGTCGCTTTCATTGCATTTGGCGATACGCAAATGGCCACCATCATCGAGAGTCCGCTCATCGCCGACGCAATGCGGCAACTGCATAGTATGCTCCGCGAAGCCTATAAAGCTCAGTCAGACGCCCTGATTGCCGACATATGCGCGTAAGCGCTATGCATGCATGACAATTTGGCCTGTGCTACTGTCCAGGTAGCCGCTCGTGACCGGTATACCTATAGGGCTGGCGAACCACTCAATCCCCTGCCCTTCTTTGATAGCCTGTTTGCTATAGTCAGGTGCAATCCTCTTGCCCGCACTATTAACTCCTGTCGATAGCGTAATATGCGGGTTCATCACGCCCTGCGTCGCCTTGGACGGCTTAAGCACCAGCGCCTGCGTACGGCCATTGTCGATGATACCGATAACTTTCACGGTATGCTGCTCTCCAGGCGTAAAGCCCTCAAGTGTCTTTGGATGAAATGCAATTGTCACATGGGGACGCTCTACTATATTGTGGAGTGTCGCAGGCCACTTCTCGCGTAGTTGAGCTATAGCGGCCTCATCGAGAAAGAGTCCGGTATACACCGCGCTCGTACGCTCGCTCTCAGATGTTAGCTTGCTAAAACGAACACCCGCACTGCCCAGCGATAGCCTCTCTGGACTAATATAGTGTTCCTGCGCAGCCGCGACAAACCCTGCGAAGTAGTCTGGACGGCTCAACTCCGGCTCAAATGCATCCCGCACATGGTAGTCCTTGTGGGTAATATCCTGGCCAGCACGCGCTGCGTCATGCTGTACACCAGCTGTCACGAGTGCGGCGAGCAACTTGTCTGGGTACTCACGCTGGCTGGTACTGTATTGCAGGCGCGTTCCAAAGTCGAACGAAGCCTTCCCGGATAGTTTCTCAAGGTCAACGTGGAGCGAAACACGGGCGCTGCGCGGTTGTCCCAGCTTGTTATACTCAAGGTGCCTGCCAAACAGTTCCAGTTGCTGTTCAGGGCTGAGCGTTACGGCCCACCGTATGCGCGCTTCTGCGCCACTAGCCTCATAGGGCCGCATGGTCGTGCGTACCATCGCTTCGCCAGTTTCCGTAACAGCAGCCCAATAGTCGTCTCCTTTGACAGGTCTTCGTGCAGCGTTCGGCAATGCTTCTGCTCGAGCAATGGTACGTATGGCAAACTCAAGCAGTCCAAGACCTTGTAGCACTTGGTCGATCGACTCAATCGATACTGCTTCGGCCATCGAGCCGTCACGGTGAAAGTACTGAGCTTGCTGCGGCGTACCGTCTAGTAAGTCCGACACCGGGCTGAGTATCTGCGAGATTCGCATATCCGTAGCCAGCTTGATACCGTCAAAGTACAGCCTATACTCGCTGCTGTCTTGCGCAAACCAGGCCGCCTCTTCCCAGGCTGCCGTTGCTTCCCGGATAGCCGCGATTCGCTGAAATACCTCAAAGGCGCGGCCGTCTTCGCTGTTCTTTTCGGCAATTGTCAAAATCGATTCGCCCAGCGCTCCGCCGAACTCAGTGGCCAGGAACGCTTCGGCAAATTGCTTGCGCTCAGTTACCATATCTAGCTCCGCTGCAACCGCCCGAATCCGACCGAGGTCCTCGGCTGTCAGGCCCGCGCAAAAGGGAAAAATCGCCGCCCTCGCCCTCTCGGAGAGCAAGCCATGCTGAATGCCGAACGCGGCATCGAACTCCTCGAGAATCTCGTCGGGATAGCGGACTTCGCGGCCCTCATAGCTCACGATCTGCGGCGTAGTTCCCATAGAGGCCTGCAGCGGTGCCAGTAAGGGCACTACCTGGGACTTCCACGCCGGCTCCAGAAACGGATCGTCATATCCCCAGTCACCTACACCGGCATTGGAGCCGAAGCGCTGCCGCTGGTAGTATGCTTTGCCGTATTCGAGAAAGTCGTGGTACTCAGGATGCTCGCCGAGCAGACGAGTCGCAGCTTCGCTAAACCGAACCTCTGTAGCTTCAGGAAACGTCGCTCCAAACCCGGCATCGATACTATCCTGCTCCTCGGCACTCAGTCCACTGTCGTACCAGAGCACGCCCGTCTGAATCGGCAGAAAGCGAATCGAGGCTTCGAGGACTCGCTTGAGTAGCACTTTATCGGTATCGTCGCGGTAGCCTACGAGGGCATCAAACATCGCAGCATACGGCCCGATGTCAAACCCTTTGGGATGTTTGCGCTCAAGTAGCTTTTCTAGACTGCTTAGCACATTACCAGCGGCCACATACTTGTCGGCATCGCTCGAGGCAGGATTATTCATGGTGTCACGCAGTTGCCCCATAAGCTCATCGGCGATATGACGAAGTTCAGGGTCGTGTATTGGTGCCCACGCCTGACGTTCGGCCTCCTCCGAGCCATATTCCAGGTAGTCTCGACGGTTATCCCAAATCCTGACTCGAGGCGGCTCATCCTCTGTTTCAGGCGAACCGGCCCTGTTGGTGGCGTCGTAGTAGTATAGTGGGAATTCTGAAGGGTGCATAGGCATGGTTGTCTTTCGCAATATCTCCTTCTATACTAGCATAAACAGTATAGAAAGTCAAGAAGCGTACCTCTGTAGCGGAGAGCTATTTGTATAACTGCGCGTGAGTGCCACTTTCAGTAATGGTATGTGGGATTCGGCGATCTCAAACTCTATCGACTTTTTGCAAATAGGTATCGTCGGCATCAATGTAGCAGCGTATCTGCTGTATGAACTTTGCGCTATTATCAGTCACATTTTCTAAGGTATACCCGAGTGCACAATTCTGCTTCAGACTCTCCAACTTATCTGTCCGTATCACGGCAGAGCCAGCGTGAGTAACCCGGCACGTCTCATGGGCATTACTAGCAACTTTTGGATAGCGTATATCTGTTACGACGTACCCCGCTTCCT
>CAZGGJ010000019.1:0-19219 GCA_964525315.1 uncultured Candidatus Saccharibacteria bacterium
GAATTCCTTGTCCTTGGCAAGGATTTGCTGCTGGTCCTGGTCCAGGATGGCAAATACCAGCGACTCCACTGCGGCCTCGTCGAGTGCATCATAGCCCTGGACTGGCACGAGGGCGCCATCAACACGCAGCATAGGCGGCAAGCCTACCTGCAAGTGCAGGTCGGATGCTCGCTTCTTGATAACTTCTTCGAGTAGTAGTTCGATGCGTAAGTTTTGGTTGTTCATAGCTAGGCCCCCTAATTACTGTGTATCTGATGTTACGCGGTTCACTTCTTCGAGCGTCGTAATGCCCTGCAAGGCCTTGAGGTATCCATCTTGGCGCATGGTAATCATACCTTGCTCAACTGCCTTGCGTTGGATTTCGGCGCTCGTTGCACGCTTGGTGATAAGCGTCTGGATCTCCTCGGTAACGTCCATCACTTCGTAGAGTCCTGCACGGCCGCTGTAGCCGTGTGGAGTCGCCGGTGTGTCGCGTCCCTTGACTAAAGTATAAGCGTTTTGTCCTGCAAGTGGCAAGTCCTTATAGCCAAGATCGGCAGAAACTTTGGCAACTTCCTCTTTGGTCTTGGGGAGCAGGTGCCCAACTGTGGTCAAAATATTCTGCGTTTCGATAGGGTTTGACCAGTAGGCTTCGCGCTTTTTGGCAACGCGGCGCACAAGGCGCTGACCGATGATGGTATTGACCGTGCTCGCGATAAGGAAGGGCTCGATCTCCATATCGAGCAGGCGCGGAAGCACACCAGCGGCCGAATTGGTGTGCAGCGTACTGAAAACAAGGTGGCCGGTAAGGGCTGCCTGGACTGCCAGATTGGCTGTTTCGCCGTCACGGATCTCACCAACCATCACCACGTCCGGGTCCTGGCGCAAGATAGAGCGTAGACCGCTGGCGAATGTCAGTCCTACCTCGGCATTGACCTGGATCTGGTTGACGCCGTCCATCTTGTACTCAACCGGGTCCTCAAGGGTAACGATATTGACGGTATCGTCCTTGATTTCCTTGATAAGCGCATAGAGGCTCGTCGACTTACCAGAGCCGGTAGGACCAGAAGTCAGCACCATGCCATTTGGCCGCTTGACGCCCTTGCGTATCGTGCGGAGCGAGCGACCGGCGTACCCCATCTCTTCAAGGTCGAAGCTATTGCCCGTCTTGTCGAGCAGACGGATCACCACTTGCTCGCCCCATACGACCGGGCTGACAGCGATACGGAGATCTACTTCTTTGTCCCCTACTTTGACGGCAAATTGACCGTCTTGCGGCACGCGGTGTTCGTCGATTTTGAGTTCCGAAAGAATTTTAATACGACTCACGAGCGCTGGCTCGATACTCTTAGGCAGCTGCATGATTTCACGCAGGACACCGTCGATGCGACAGCGGATTTTGAGGGCATTTTCGAGCGGTTCGATATGGATATCGCTCGCTCGAGCCTTGACCGCATACTCCAGGATGGTACTGAGCGCACGACTAATTGGCGAGTCCTGTACGATCGTCTTGATATCGCTGTTCTCGCTAGCAGTTGCATCCTCTTGTGAAGCTTTGGCTGCGACGTCAACGCTCGACAAATCCGTCTTATACTGGTCAAGGACATGGCGAATGCCCGCTTCGGACGCCATAAATACTTTCAGCGGACGCTGAATGCTGTTTGCTAGGTAGTCGACCGCTTGGACATTGTTGGCGTCAATCATAGCGACCGCTAGGCGGCTTTGGACCTCGGCAAGCGGCACGGCCATAAACCGCTCGGCCACATCAGACGGAATGAGCGACAGGACATCCTGATCGATAATACTATTGGTGAGATTGACGTACGGGACGCCCGATACCTGCGCAATGGCATGTGCCAGCAGCTCATCATCCAGCATTCCCTGCTTCGATAGTACCGTCATGAGTGGCGTGTTGGTTCTATCGGCATCAGTCTGTGCCGCTTTGAGGTCGTCTACGCTTAAGAGGCCCTCGTCTTTGAGTAAATCAAGGAGGTGCTTTTGTATGTCATCTGTCAGCAGTGGCATACCGGAACCACCTTTCTAGTTACCAGGTCCGCCGATAACCGTTTTGACTGTCGGATTAATCGCATCGGAATTGAAGAGCGCCGTATCTGGCTCTGTAGCTGTTGGCTCAATCTTATCGATGGTCTTGTACTTTACTCCTTGCGGATCAAGCTTGAGGAATGGCAGCGAGTTCGCGACAAAAAACGCGACAATAACAGCGACGCTTGCTATCAGGATGATCATGGCTATATCTGACTTTTTCATTTCGGTTTTTTCACCTCTTCGCGGAGTTCGATTACTTTAGCGGGCTCGTAGTAGGCATGGGCTTGGATAGTCATCGTATAGAGTCGATCGCTCCGTTCAAGCGACAGGTTATCGATATCAATAACACGGATCGAATGCTCAAATCGGGTCAGCATCTCCTTGAGGCTATTTGGGTCTGACGAACTGGCCACAAGGTTGAACTGTATCGTGTTTGCCGACGTAGTGCTACCACTCGACGAAGCAGGAGCGGTCAGTGACGGACCAGTCGGACTGACCGTCAGCGACTCAAGCGTCAAATTTGGCACACCCGCGATGAGCCGTTCCTGGAGTGACGCGCCTAGTGCCGAGGAGTTGGCCGTCGATGGCAACGCGTCTATGATAACGCTAAGCGCATTCTGGGAGTCATTGACTCGCGACGCGCGGAGCGCACTATTGGTTTCGTAAGCACGCAAATTATCGCGAAGCTGGGTAGCAGCTTCGTTGTTTGCCTTTAGTGTCTTGACCGTGTCATTTTTGAGGCCAACGACTTCAGCCTTGAAAAATACCTGTTGGAACAAAAACCATGCGACAACGCCGAAAAGCCCAACTACTGCTGCCATGCCAGCTACCCACAAGAACATTGTCTGGTTCGAGTCTTGGATTTTCTGGCGCTTATGCGTCTCTGCGACGGGTTTTTCCATACTAGTCTTCCTCTCCTGATTCTTCTGGATCGCGTGCGGGCGCACCAAACATGCTGTCAGGTACTTGCAAATGCGAGTCAGTTACATCAATCTGCTTGGTTGGCGTGACAATACGAAGTGCTTGCGCCCTGTTCGTAAATAGGTCTGCGGGGTACTTTATCGCCAGCTTAAAGCGTAGCACTCGCTTGCCATCAGAGTCCTGCCCATAGCTCATCTCGCTTAGCTCTACACTCTCAGGGCCTGCCAGTGGAATAGTCTTGGAGCTGCCCTCCTTGCCCTGTTTGTACTCGATTTGTACATTGGTAATCGTCTTCTTCAAGGCTTCAATGGCTGGATAGCCGGCGTCTGCCAAGCCTTCCATCGAAAGCAGCGACGTAGCAGGATCGAGCTTGACCGAGGTAAACCGTACATCGTTAGGCTGTGCAGGGTTGATAGCCTGCAGGACGCTAAACAGCCGCGAACTCATAGAACGCGAAGCGTTTTGCTCTGGCAGTTTACTCAGTTGGTTCTGAAGCGTCCGTAGCTCGGATAGGCCCTCTACTTTGGAAAGCTTCTCATACTCTTTGTCGATAGCATTGTCTGCCAGCTTCTCAAATCCAAGCTGCGTGAGCAAAAGCAGCACTGCAGCCACCACTACTCCGGTAGCAGCGAGACCGGCGATTATCGAGAACGATACGGCGGTATTGCGCATACGCCTTGCTTTGAGGTACTCCAGCTTAACGTCAGGGATAAGGTTAATCTCGATCATGAAGACCTCCTCTTAGCCAGGCCAACTGCAGTCGCAAACTCATGCGCGACTGGCGCAAGCTGCGTTTGAACCGTTTGCGACATCTGTATACCTTGCCATGGATCAGCGTTTTGTGCTTGAACACTTGTCTTGGTCGTGAGGTACTCGTTGAGTCGAGGCACTACCGAGGCAAACCCAGAGAGCATTGTCGCGCTGATAGCGACGCTCTCGTAGCGAGTCTGGAAGAACTTGATCGACTTCGTTACTTCCGACGCGAAGCTATCGAGGGTCGTCTCGAGGGCATGGAGGACTTGCCCATCAAGCCGATCGGGTGCCAAGCCAAACTTCAGAATGAATTGGCGGGCTTGGTCTTCTTGGACATTGAGGTTCTGTGTGACTGCTTTGACGAATGATAATAGACCTGTTGGGATGGTACGTATCAGCCGTGGCGCTTCACCATAGACAACAGCGATATCGGTCGACTGCTCGCCCATATCCAGGAGGAGTAATGCCTGAGTATTACCCTCGGGTACGAGTGCGCGGATCATGGCAATAGGATCAGGCTCAGCTGCGATAACATTCAAACCAAGGGTTTCGACAAGTTCAAGGCGCTGTTCACTATAACTCTGCGCAACGCTTGTAATCAACACTTCTTGCTGTCCCTGGGATCGAAGCGAAGGCCCTAGTAGCGCCCAGTCGACCTTGGTCTCGTCTGCCGAACCCGGGATGTACTGATCGGCCTGGTATTTCATAGAGGCTCGGAGCTCTGCTTCGGTAGAAACAGGTACATCTACCACGGTGGTAAAGGTCTTGTTCGACGGCAGACCGATGACGACATCGCGCGTCTTAATACCGCTCTGACCGATAGCTGTCATAATGATCTCACCCAATCGGCGACGCGCCTCGGCGGAATCACTGCTTGATATTTTGCTATCTACCGGCGCATACGCATAGCGCTGCAGCGCCCAGGAATTTCCTGTTCGCGCTACTTGCACAACTCGAACGGCATTTGTACCGATGTCGAGTGCAAAGAAATCGCCCAGCCCTTTTAGTAATTTCATACTGCTCCTAGTATACATAAGCATAACCGTTGCGACAAGCCTTTTTTCGTATATACAGCTTAGTAGCGCGGTGCAAGCTCGCGCACATAGCTAGTTGTCAGGCTACCGGAACGATTTGCTTGGCGGTATGACCATATGTAGGCATCGCTGCGTAGGTTGAATCGCTCGGCCGGTGCACTCGTAGGAGTGCCGCCATCAGCATTTGCCGTACGCCTTAGGAGCAAGGTCTTGGCTATCGTTGGACCATTGACGACCAGCGGATTATCGCAAATTGAGTACGACAAACTAGCAGTCGGAGCGACGTCGGAGCACGTGTTGATCGCGCCATTACTCCCCTGGGCTACAAGCCACGCATCTATTCGTGTGACTGAGTTTCGGATATTGATTCTGTCGGCAATGACAATAAACTGCGGCAGCGATTGCTCGGTAAATGGGCCGCCAGCTAGCTGGATATTGCCTGTTATAGTGAGCGTGCCGTTGCAGCGAACAATCTGCGAAGAATTTGCGTTTACTGTTGTTGCCCCGATACTGCACACACCATTCTGTACCGTTACTCCATGAAACATATTATTGTCGACTGCCGTCACAAGGTCGGGCAGCCGCCCCATACTGTCGCCAGTACCGTAGCAGCCTTTGGCAGTAGCGCACCGGGGATCGGCAATGGCGCTATTGGCGAACGTTAGCGGGCTCCACTGGGACTGGTCATCCGACAGAGTATTGCCGGCAAGCCCGGAGCCAGATGCAACACCTACGACGTTGCCTGGCGCGAGCACGCCATACTCTCCCCATGAGCCGTAGGGAACGCCAGCGCTTGACTGAAGCAGCCGTGCACGAATCGCAGCATCATTTGTGTCCGTAGTATCTCCATTGAACCGGCCGCCGACGCGCAAATCATTGCCCCACACCTGCACTGCTGCCGGTTTCGGCGCATGTATGACCCCCTTGCAGTCAATCAGTCCTGCAATCTGGTCACCAGGAAGACCCACTGCAATAAAGTTGCGCCCAGGATTTGGCGTAATAGCAATACGGTACCGTACTTGAGGCTGCATCGTAAAGGTGACTCTTGTATTAACGAAGTCGCCGCTACCCGGGATAATAACGGTGCCGGGGATTTCTCCGCCACCCAACTGATACAGAGAGCGGTTGCGCGTATTAATGAGATTCGCGCCGTCATCCGGGGGGGCAAGGCTGGCACTGCTAAGATTACTGCCAGTGATAGGCACAGACTCCCACGCACTAGTGGTGTCGTTATACTGCTGTAGCACTACGCCAACGATATCCCTGCCGCCGACCCAGCCATGCTCTTCTGGCGGGGCGTTATCGCCGTCATTGATATCGTAGAGGTTAATCGTGCTCGCCTGTGCGCTCGTAGCATCACACGGCAAGCCAAACTCCATGTATTGGCGTATGGCTCGCTGCTCGTATGTTCGGGTAAAGTGATCGTACGTTGACGGGTCGTTGTCGCTCTCGCTTTTGTTGGTTGTAGTCTTGGGGGCCGGCAGCCTACCGGAAACCGCGAAGTTACGGCCATCAGCGTCTGCGCCAGAGTCCTTAATAATGGCAATATACTGACGACAATCGTCGTTCAATCCACAAACGCTATTATCGAGCTCTAGCTGGAATCGAGCATTCCTCCTAGTTGGCGGATGAGCTTCGTCGTATCGGTCAAGTGTAATAGCTACTTCTACGTAGTAGAGGAGGTTGTTTGCATATGACACGAAGTGGCTTTTTTGCGTAGCGAGGTTAAACTCTACTGTGTCGGTGTTGCCGCAAAAACTTTGCGCATTTGCCCGCTCCGCAGTCGTACCGATAGTGTCATATTGCGCCAGAAGACTAGAGCTTGACGGGTTGCCCGGCGTCCTTGCTCGCACACTCCACCGTGGATCATCGGCCGTATTACAGGTTCTTTTTACAAATCGTAGCGGCAAAGATTTAGTGGCTGGCATGGCATTGTAAACATCAGGTGTAACATATATACCCACCACCACCTGCCGCATGAAGTGATTGTCTTGATTGGCCACCTCAAGGAGCATTCTATCGGCATCGCCATTGGCATCTGAGTTCTCCTGTATACGCCACCGCTCGCCGCTCGGCTGACCGCTCAGCTCGTTCACAAGCGTCACATCCTGGAAGGAATCTGTACTCTCATTGGCATTGCAGATATTAGGCGCGCAGAGCACCGATGGACTAAGACTGGACGGTGCTGCATTTGCCGCATGTTGCGCCAGTAGGCCATATACAAACATGCCTGCCACGCCAGCCACTACCGCTACGATAGCGAGAGTACGTCCTGTGCTGCGTGCCCGTGTGAGTATCATTACGGTCATAATACCACTTGTTGCTTATGCTTGGCAATCACCTTTGCGAGCTAATAGTTATGGTATAATAAAGAGGTATGAGCCTCAGTATTGGTATTGTTGGTCTCCCTAACGTCGGTAAGTCGACGTTGTTTAATGCGCTGACCGATAGCGATATCTTGGCTGCCAACTACCCTTTTGCAACCATTGAGCCGAATACCGGCATTGTCCCGGTGCCTGACCAGCGTCTGCAAGTGCTTGCCGACATGTACCATGCGCAAAAAATCATTCCCGCAACCGTGACTTTCGTCGATATTGCCGGTCTCGTGGCTGGTGCCAGCCAAGGCGAGGGCCTCGGCAATAAATTCCTGGCGAACATCCGCTCCTGCGACGCCATCGTGCATGTGGTGCGCGCTTTCGAAGATAGTGCTGTCCTCCGCCACGACGAAACGGCTACGACGCCTCAGCGCGACATCGATATTATCAATACCGAGCTCTGCCTGGCAGACCTGCAGACTATCGATACGCGTATCGCCCGCGTCGCCAAGGAAGCCAAGGCAAATCTTAAAGCCAAGGACACCCTCGGCTACCTCGAGTCGCTCAAGCGCCACCTCGAAGCCGGCACTCCCCTATCGCAGCTGCCGTCGCTCGATATGGAGCAGATTGCCGACTTGCATTTGCTGACTGCTAAGCCGGTTATTTATGCTTTCAACGTCGACGAGACGACGCTCGCCGACTCAGCGGCACAGAAAACACTTGCCGACCTCGTCGCGCCAAGCGACAGCGTGTTCATCTGCGCCAAGCTCGAGGAAGAGCTGCGCGGACTTGATGCGGCAGATGCAGACGAACTGCTCGCCAGCTACGGTGTGGCCGACAGCGGCCTGACACAGCTCATCCGTGCCGCCTACCATACACTTGGGCTGCAAAGCTACCTGACTGCCGGCGAAAAGGAAGTTCGGGCGTGGACCATTCCTCGGGGCTCGACCGCACCGCAAGCGGCAGGCGTTATTCATACCGATTTCGAGCGCGGGTTCATCGCCGCGCAAATCGTTGACTATGACGACCTGGTCGCCGCTGGGAGCGAGCAAGCCGCCAAGCAAGCAGGCAAAGTCCGCACCGAAGGCAAAGACTATACCATGCGTCCGGGCGATATTGTTGAGTTCCGCTTCAACGTCAGTAAGTAGAAGCGTTCGCGGTTGCCTTTGGCGCCGGCGACGTCGCTATCGGCTTTGTCGCGAATGACGAAGTACTGCTTGGCCCACGCCTCAAAGCTCGCCAGGATGTCGCGGCGTACGCGGTCGTTTTTGATAACACCTTTGTTTACCTGGTCCTTGCCTGCCTCAAATTGCGGCTTGACCATCGCGATAACCTGCGTATCCCTACCGACAATTGTCGCTATATGCGGCAGTATCTCGCGCAGCGATATGAAGCTGACATCCATGACCACGATATCGGGTAGTTGGCTCGGCGTGAAGTTGCGGATATCGGTTTTCTCGTGCAGTTCGATGCGCTCGTCGCTGCGCAGGCTAGGATGTAATTGGTCTGTGCCAACGTCCACGGCGAACACTTTCGTAGCACCGTGCTGCAAGGCATAGTCAGTGAAGCCGCCAGTACTTGAGCCGACATCCAGCACGATTGACCCCTGGAATTGAACACATAATTTGTTCGCTACGCTCGCTAATTTCAGTCCGGCCCGGCTGACATATCGCTCCGAAGCAACGAGCTTTAGAGCGCTATCGCTCGACACAAAATACCCGGGCTTCGTCTGCACCTGCCCGTTGACCCTGACTTTGCCGAGTCGTATATATGATTCAGCCTGCGAGCGTGTCGGCACCAGTCCGTTCGCCACAAGAGCTTGGTCGAGGCGTTGCTTCATAAGACCCTCAGCTGCTTATTTCTGGCGCTCGCGGTACTCGCCGGTCGATGTATCGACGCTGACGACATCGCCTTGCTTGATGAATGCCGGTACCTTGATGACCAGCCCGGTCTCGAGCGTAGCGTCTTTCATGACAGCGTTGGCAGTGTCACCTTTTACCACATCCTCGGCATAGGTCACTTCGAGGTAGAGATTCTTGGGCAGATCGACATTGATAACACGGCTATCAAAGAATTGCAGACTCAGCATATCGCCTTCCTTTAGGTAGTCTTTGGCGCTATCGACGATGTCGCTGCTCAGCTCGAACTGCTCAAAGCTTTCTGGGTCCATGAAAAAGAACGTATCACCGTCGTTATACAGGTACTGCACCGACTTGTTGCTGACGTCAGCTGGCTCGATTTTGTCCTGACCCTTGAAAGTCTTGGGGATGACACTGCCGTCGATAAGGTTCTTGAGCTTGACGTTGACGATGCTTCCGCCGCGACCCATGACCTTTTGGCCGTACTCGACCACACGGTACGGCTTGCCGTCAATTTGGCAAACAGTGCCTTTCTTCAAATCTGTTGGCTGATACATATAAACCTCTTCCTTTATTTACGTGTAGTAATAGGGGCGTTAGGGCTGTTATGCAGTGCAAATCAAGGCGTCGATGAAGCGCGGAGCGAGATGTATGATAGATACATCGAGCGAGCACTGGAGTCGACAACGATGATATGCGCTGCAGAACGCTCTAACGTTAACCCTGAGCAACAAATGGCATCAGTGCCAGATGGCGGGCACGCTTGATAGCAACTGCGAGCTGGCGCTGTTGGCGCGCACTCAGGCCAGTCTTGCTGATTGGCTCGATTTGGCCGTACATATTAACGAACTTCAGCAGCGTTTTGACATCCTTGTAGTCGAAAAATGCTGGTACGTCATCCTTGTAACGCTTTGGCATATGATTTACTCCTTATAGTTAGCTCTCGTGCGTACTCACAAGTAGTGAGATGTAGCGCGGCAGATTGCTGCTTGTGTGTGCGTACGACTAGAATGGTATTTCTGAGAGGTCTATCGGCTTATCGTCGATATCACTCGGTGCGACGTCGTTTGAACGGCTCGATGATGCCTGAGAGGCTTGCGGGCGCGGAGCGCTGCTGCGCTGGCTACCGCCGTCACCGTCGTTCGGTCCATCGAGGAAGGTTACATCAGTCGCGACGACTTCGACGCGGCTGCGCTTTTTGCCGGTTTCTTTGTCATCCCAGCTGTCTTGGCGGAGGCGACCCTGTACGAGACAGCGGCGGCCTTTGCTCAGATACTGCGCGACGAGGTCACCGAGCTTTTCCCAAGCAGTGACGTCGAAAAAGTCTGCTTGGTCGTCTTGGCCGCCGCGGTCAACCGCGAGGCTAAAGCTCGTGATGTTCTTACCTGTCGATGTGGTGCGTGTCTCTGGGTCGCGCGTGAGGCGTCCCATAAGAATCACTTGATTGATACTGCGTGCCATCTCCCCTACTCCCTTCGATTATTTACTCTTCGCTGTCGTCTGATTTCTTGCTCTCGGCGAGGAGTGCGCGGCCCTTGTGGTCAACCTTGACCAGCAGGTAGCGCAGTACTTCGTCGGTGATGTTCAGCGTGTTGCTGATTTTGAGCGGTGCGTCGCTTGGCAGCTCGGCCTCAAAGTAGACATAGACGGCGAAGTCTTCCCTGCGAATGCTGTAGGCAAGCTTTTTCTTGCCCCAGTTGTCTTCTTTGGTGATTTTACCGCCGGCTTTGGCCACGATGTCGCGGACTTTCGCCAGTGGCTCCTCGAGTTTGGCCTCGAGGTCGGGCTGGAACAGAACGGTGAGTTCATACTCCTGCATGTGAATACCTCCTTCGGAATCCATATGGATGGTTATTTTATCTCAAACAACCTTAGGTTTATAACACTTGTAATTATACGCTATTTTGCATTGACTGTCCAGAGGTAGTACAATACTCCGTATGTTAGTTGCCATCCAGGGCCAGGCCGGCTCTTTTCATGAACAAGTCGCTCGGGCGTGGTACGGCTCGTCGGTTGATATCGTGCCCCACACTACCTTCCGCCAAATGTTTGATGCCTATGCGAATGGCGACGTAGACGCTATCGTAACAGCTGTTGAAAACACCTTTCATGGCAGTATAAACACCGTTTACCAACTTATCGAAGCCTGCGATGCGCCTATCGTAGGCGAGGTCAAGCTCGCCATCGAACACATGCTGATTACGCGCCCCGGCGCTAAGCTAGAAGACATCACCGAAGTCTACTCACAAGATGTCGCACTCTCGCAGTGCCAGAAATGGCTCAAAAAGCACCTACCTCACGCCGAACAAATTGACTTTTTCGACACCGCTGCAGCCGTAGAATTTATCAAAGAAGAAGGTGATACTCATATGGCCGCCATCGCCAGCGAACAAGCCGCCAAAGTCTACGATATGCCTATCCTCGCCCGCGGCATCCACGATAGCAGCGACAACATCACCCGCTTCCTTATCCTTGAGCCAACCGACACGCCTGCTGACGCCAACCGCGCCTCGTTGGTCGTCACCACCAGCCACAAGCCGGGCGCACTTGTCGAAGTATTGCAAGTCTTCGCTGATGCAGGCGTCAACCTTGCCAAGCTTCAGTCACAGCCTATCATCGGCAAACCATTTGAGTACAAATTCTTTATCGTCGTCGACGCCGCCGGCGAACCGCTCTACAAGCTCATCGAACAAATCGAAAAGAGCGACCACCAGGTCACTCTCCTCGGCGAATATAAAGCAGCGTAATCACCTACGACTAGCTTATACCTCTTCAAACCTAATATCCGCAAAACTAAATGTGCCTGCCACCATCGGCATAAACAGGATACGCACGTGGTCGGTACCGGCGCGAAATACAGACAGATTAGATATATTCGCGGGTGTATTACTCTCTTCACCGGTAATGGTACCCGATTGGCGCAATGCCCAGCCGGCTGTTAGGCTCCCGCCAGACATAGCGCAATAATTAGAGGTATCTCCTGCACTCGCATTGCGCACCTTAGTACCAGCGGCTAATGCAGGGCCCGCCCACGGAGCATTTAAAGTAATGACGTTACCGGTTATCCCGCCTACACCCCACAAACCGACTACCGAGAGATTGCGAGTGTAACTATAATCTGGATAGGTCGTACCCCTACTGCTTGTATATGGCCACCAAGCAAGTTGTCTATAGTATGGTTGCCCTGCGTTACACCAGCCAGTAGCGTCAGATAAATGTATCGTTGTATCACCTGGGTTGAGGGGGCTAGCCAAAACAGCGTCACTGCTAGAAGAATATTTGGCCACGTGTTGCTTCTGTATATTCAAGTCGTCCTCGTCGTATTCTGCAATTCCAAGCAAACAAGCCAAGCTACCGTTTGCTTTAGCCTGCATACTTAGTCTGTAACCTTTGGTGGTATCAACCTTTATAGCTTCAGCACTACGAAAAGTAGACAACCCAGCTGTAGTTACCTTAAAACTCCCCAACCCCGCCACCTTGTCATTGCTATCATACGTAAAATCCGGGAAATTGTAGTTGCTGCCGCGCTGACCGTAGCCATTGGTCACCAGGCCGCCTTCGTAAGGGGTGGTGTGCGTCATGGTGCTGGAGCTACCGTTTGGCGTGCCAGTCCACGCACACGTAGCACCGGGACGACTGGTAAAACCGCTGAAGAATGGCCGCGGTTCGGCTACGCCGTATTCCAGGCAGGCGTCGCCAATATAGGCTTCGGTGCCGATGGGAACGGGCGTAATGGGCATTGATTGAATGTAGCCACTGAATCTCATAGTTGCACCGCCCGGCGCTGGTGGGATAGTAAAGGTGTAGGACAGCTGTGTCAGCTTGCCTGCCGGAGCGTTAGCAATGTTGGCCGGACTCGTCCACGGCCCTGCTACAAATACTCCCGCAGCATTGTATACTCGCACGTTCACCCAGCTAGCCCACGTCCCCGTCGGTGGGGCTATGACGTGCCAGGTAATCGTATAAAGACCTAGTTTATATGGAGCGGCGCTATTGCCCCATACATGCCCCATTCCATATATAGATAATACATAGCTAGTGAGGCCACCACCAACCACCGTGCTTTTTGCAGCGTAGCCGGATGGAAATCTCGCATCAGTGACCTTCTGGATAGTCCATGTACTAGAGTCATTCGAAAGCCAACCGCTCTCACTTGGCCGCGCCACAGGAATAGGTAGCAGATTCGTTCTGCTATATGCATACCGCTCACCCAGCTGGACTGGAGTAGTAGTGTTGTCGAAGATATGGAGTCCAGCTGATTGCGGAGCGTACAGCCCGCTCACCTGCCGCAGTACTGCACTCATGTTTGCATCCAGAGGTCGCTCGGTTGAGCGTTGGTTGGTAACACGCTGCCTATCCATACGACGAAGCTTTTGCTGGGGCGCGCCGTGGCAGCATTGCTACCATGAGTAACCACTGCCGAGTCGGCGTCGGTACCGGCAGGCCCCGTCGCCCCCTGCGGCCCCGTCGGCCCAGGAATCGTCGAAGCGGGACCAGTGGGGCCGGTAGCACCTGTTGGGCCAGTAGCTCCGATGGCACCATCTTGGCCATTGGTACCAGCTGGACCGGTGGCACCTTGAGGGCCTGCCATGCCAGCAGGACCAGTGAACCCTTGCGGGCCAGTTGCTCCCATAGCACCATCTTGTCCATTAGTACCAGGGAGGCCTTGGGGACCGGTAGAGCCAGTGGGTCCTTGGAGCCCTGCAGGACCGGTAGCACCGGTTACGCCTTGCGAGCCAGTTGGACCGGTCGCACCAGCATGCATGAGACTAAGTGCCGCTGGCGAAAGTGTCGTGGGAGTGACAGAGTTGGGCTTGAGGGTACCATCTGGGTTGTGGGCTTGTAATAGGTAGTCGTTGAGGATGGTTCCCCAATGACCTTGGTCTCCTCCTGGGTGTGGTAGTCTAGACAATGTGTAACTCCTTATACATAATTAGTTCGTAAAGGCACCGGTAACCCACGTACCATAATTGGCCCAGTTGCGCGTAGGACAGCTAAAGCCTGGACTGGAAGAGTGAGACGTATTTTCGCTCACCGTGTCCATACGCGCGATGCCCAGTATATAAAATTCACCCCGCGATGCGTCGCAGCCTTCATACCCTGCAGGATAGCGATAGTAGAAGTAGAACCAGCGGTTTCCCGACCTGGTCGGATTCAACTCTGTGGCGGTATTTCTGGGGTCTACCGGCACAGTAGATACACCTACTTCTGATGATTTCAGTGCCGCCAAAAAATTAGTCGCGACTGTGCCAGTGGTACTGAGTTCCCATCCTCCGGCGCCACGAGTGCCGACCTGTGCAGGGTACCTGCCGTGGACTGTCTTATACACTTCAAGCGCCTTCGCAATTGAAGCCATATCTTGCAAGCGCACCGAATCACGCGTCCGCTGCTGTACGCCGTTATACGCCACTATGCTAATAGCTGCCAGGATAGCGATGACAACAATAACAATCAGGAGCTCGACGATAGTGAAGCCTTTGGAGGGAGGAGCTGGTGAGATAGTGGAGTGCATAGTGTACTGTAGTGTGTTTGGGTAATATAACTTGTGGTTATGTTACTACTATGGTACCCCCCCCCCCAAGGGGAGTTGTCAACACTGAGAAACCTAGGCCTCAACTATTCTCAAAGGTACGGCGCGACTTGGTGCGAGAAGTTTCAGCGTGAATGTATCGACACCTAGACTGTTCGGAGCAATCCAGTAAGCTCTCCTAAAGGCACTTGCGCAGCGCTAATGCCGTCATGCCAAAGTCATCACCATTGATATCGTGTGCATAATCATAGATGTCGAGGACTACTGAAGTTTGGCCTGGCTTCGTCTTGAACACGAGCGATACTCGTTGGTAGGTATCCGGGTTTCGATAGATAGTCACCGGCTCCATCAGAGGGTCGCCATCGGCGCGCAATTGGATGCGCGGGTCAACGCCAAATGTTCGGTCAGGGAGTAGTATATTGTCAAAATACCCTGTGAAATCATACGTTGCATTACTCTCGACTGGGACTGTCTGACGCCATAGCACGCCCTCAAAGTTAGTTATAGTGCCAGGCGGCTCCGATACCCTCTGGTTCGGGTTTGAGTAGAAGTACGTATTGCTGGGAGGCACGCCACGCCCAGGGTCGCCAGGAAATGCCTGCGCATACAGAGCATCAGGGAAGTCCGGCGTTCCATAGGTATGGCTGCCCGATTGAATTGAGAAGCCTCCAGTATACCCTGCTGTAGTACCATTGACTCCAGCGTCATCTGGGTAGATGTTCGGTCCACGATTTGGCAGGTCACTCTCAAACATTGCTGCTGCAGCGACATACGGCCCGTTGCCCGCCGATATAGAGAACGTACCGTTACGGATAAGGTTATTGCCGTAATTATCAAGCGTCGTGCAAGCGAGCGGCGTAGGCGGCGGCGCAGTGGCAACTGTGTGCGGCGGGTCATAGAGGCGGACGATAGTGCCCAATGTTTCGGGCTGCGGGTTTCCGACCGACTGCCAGCAGGTCCGGATATACATATCGTACGTGTCGTCGGCTCCTTCGACAGACACAGGCACTACCCATATACCTGAAGCTGATGGCGCACCATGGAATGTGAACTTACTATACGTGCTGGCGAGGGTATAGACTGAGCTGTCGTTTTTGAGCTGAGTATACACGATGTCACCAGCGTCAGAAGTCGTAGCCACAAATGCCCCTACCGGCAAGTCGCTGGCGGATGGACACGAGGTCACCGTGGCGGCAGCGTCTGCAGGCGTGCCTAGATTGTCGCGGATGCTCTGCCATGCATCCGCACCAGTGTCATGTGCGTAGCGGAGTATCTCTGCCTGGGCATCAATCTGTTCGCGAACAAGTGTAATCTCCAAGCTACGGTCAACCATGTTGATGCCTTTGTTCATGACAGCAAAAGCGCCAACCGATACCAGCGTAAAGACTGTGAAGGCGAGCAGCACCTCTACGATTGTGTCGCCACCAGTTCGCCTGTGCCAGTCTAACCCATCCCTTGCCGGTCGATGAGTGCCGTGGCCTCGGTCGCAATGCAGTAGTCGTAGCATAGTGTGTCTGAGCTCCTTGAGGCGTTATCTATCATTTAGGTTAAAGATACGGCGCGACTTGGCGCGAGAACTCCCAGTTGCGGCCGGGGTCGATGTCGTCCGCCCAGAAGAATGCGCCGGCAATGTTCGGGTACTGCGCCTTGGTAGCATTGTAGCTGTCCAGAATAACCTGCGCGTTTTCTGAGGCGCTGTAGCCTGTATTGCCTGCGGGTTGGAGCATAAAGCCAAGCAGTATCTTGTTCTGCGGCACGCCGTTGCTTACCATAGTATTCGTCTTGTCCAGACAGACCGGGATAAGGGTGCTAGCCTTGCGGGATTCCGGGAAGTCGTAGAGCATCGGCCCTGTGTAATCGTAGTTGGCATGGCCAAGCGTATTGAGGAAGTTCATCCACATAGCAGTGTACTGACCGTACATCTGCGTCGTGACACCGATGACGAAGCTGCTGCCATAGATACTCTTGAGCGACAGGCAAGCTTCACGCAAAGCGCTGGCCGTCCATGAGGATGAGCCGGCTTCGAGGTCGATATCGATACCATTGATACCAAAAGTATTGACCATGCTTTGGACACTGCTGACGAGCTGCTGGGCCTGCGTGGAGTTCGTGACCGTCACACCGCCCGAGCCGGCGCCGCCGATACCTACGACGACCGGCTTGCCGCTGGCCACCAGCGCTCGAATGTCAACCGCGTGGTCGGCATTGGACTGGCCGTTAGCCGATGAATAACTGACGTACCCAGTACCAGACTGACTTGACTGCGCCATGCCCAGCGAGTAGTGATTGAGATTGTTTTTGACATCTGTAGGATAGTTACGCAGCGCCGGACCAGCCCAAGCATGATGCCACATAACGATGATGGTGCCGGCACTTGGAGCGCTGCCCTGTGTCGACGCACTGGCCGACGCGGTATTGGAAGTACCACCAGCTTGGTAATTGGCCGTAATGGTGTACGTATAGTTGGTGCCCGCGCTGAGTCCTGTATCGGTGTAGGTTCGCGCTGCTGCCGCTGGCGAGGCAATCACCGTGTTATTGCGCCGGAGCGTAAAGTTACTTAGTGCAGCACCGCTATAGCTCCAGCTGAGGTTGATACTGGCACTCGATGCAGCCGTTGCTGTAAAGTTTGTGATGTCTACTGTGACAGTAATCAGCTGCACGGTCGCACCGACCACGGCGTTGTCGAGCAGCCACTGACCAGCATAGCCGCTCCCCTGCCCATGCCCGGACAGGACATAATGGCCGGCCGGAATCGTCGTACCCGTTTCCGACCCACTCGCTAAGCGATTGTTTACCGACACTACCTGGTTCGTCGTCGCATTCACGACCACTTCGACCCCGTACTGATTTGTTGGCGTGACTGTCTGGTCGGCAGTGCGGGTGTAACGGACAATCTGACTTTCACCACGCGCCACATTCGTCCCCGCGAGCGAATAAGTGGCCGTCCCTACTTTGACGGTATTAGGATTGTCAGTAGGAAGTGAGTCGTAAGGTCCGCCTGCTGCGCCTCGTTGTAGTCGTCGTGCTGCTATGCTCATAGATGTTCCTTTCTAAAATAACTGCCTGTAACGCACTGCCGCAGTAGGGTTACTGCCCGAATCACCCTGGCCCGGATAGAATAACTGGAAGTCATTGCTATAGCCAGAACTGAGGTTGAAGTAGTTCTCATATAATAGGTTGCCCGCGCCGGTACCGCCATAGGTCGTACAGAAATCATGGATATACTGTATATAATTCGGGTCGTCGCCCGTACCATAGGTGTGGTCCACACCCCATTCAGAGATAGCAAACGGTTTCCCGTGGTCCAGTGCGAACTGCCGGTGCTGCAGCAGGCCAACCGGCCCGCCGTAGCCATCGACGAACTGACCATTCACAATTGCATTCTTGTAGTGCCCTGCATACCAGTCAGTCGAGTAAATATCGACGTACTGGTCGCCCGGCCATAGTGTGCGCCAGTCGTAGCTTTGGCCGACGGTATTGCCGTTGGTCCCAAATACCAGCTTCGCTTGTGGGAAAATCGACTGCTTGAGGTTGTAGAAGCGTATCCAGGCGGCCTTAAAGCTGGCGATACTTGCAGCATTGACACTCCACGGATACCAGTTGCCATTTAGCTCATGTGCAAAACGAATGCAAATGTCACCGCGCGGAACACGCGTCCATTTGGTTTTCAGTGTATTTAAGAATGTTGTCCAGTACGCATCAGCGCTACCACTCGCCGCCTGCGCCCAGGTCATGCCGCTATATATCGCTCCCGGTGCAACGTCGACTAGGCCGCTAAAGTTGTAGAACTGCTGGCCAGAATCAAACTGCCATAGCGAAGTCATTGCCGTCCAGTTCGTATCGGACCACGTGGTGCCAGCACGTAGCGGCGAGCCGCGCCATGTCCCGAATGTTCCTTCGTCACCTGCTCCGACACACGATGCACCCGACAACCAGGTGCCTGTCGCACCGCCGGTCGTCGTGGCACTGCGGCTAGCAGTATTGGTCGCACCGCCTGCCTGGAGATTACCGACCAGAGTATACGTGTACGGCGTGCCGGCAGCAAGGCCGGTATCGCTGTAGCTTGTTGCGCCAGCCACAGGCGAAGCAATGGTCGTGCCATTACGCTTCAGCGTGTAGTTGGTCAGGGTTGAACCGCTGTATGCCCAAGACAGATTGATAGCGGTATTGGAAACGACCGTTGCCGTAAAGTTCGAAATCGTCCCAACTGGTACTGCCGAGACCAGACTGCCATACGCCATAATCTCCCATATGGAGTTGCCCCATGCATCATTCCAGCGATTATGGCCAGTGATGCGGAGGTATCGCCCCTGCGTCGTGCCGGACAGGCTGGCGTGGTCGATGGTCTGTGAAAGCGTATTGTTGGTAGTGCCAGTGGCCAGGGTTGACCAGCTGGAGCCGTCGGTAGAAATGCTAATCGTGTAATCTTTGATGGTATCGGCAGCAAACACGACAGACACCTGACTGAGATTGTAGACGCCCTCCATATCCACGACGATATTGACCGGGCTGGCAGGCTGCGATATCCAACGGGTAGCTGTATTGCCATCCGTCAACAATCCCGCCGAATGCCCCGGCTCGTTGATAGAATCAGGCACGTCAGAAGTGAAGCTCTTGCCAGCAAGAATGCTAGCTCCGCTCTCTGGCGCTAGTGCAACGTGCCTGGATAAGCGCCGAGCTCCTATACTCACATGTCCCCCTTTTATTCTTCAAGTCTATTATATGGTACCCCCCCCCAGAGGAGTTTGTCAACAAGTTACCTCGAGTATAGTCGCTGGCGGA
>CAZGGJ010000019.1:19229-20684 GCA_964525315.1 uncultured Candidatus Saccharibacteria bacterium
GTGCCAGGATAAGCGCCGACCCCCTCTCCCCCCATGTCCCCCCTATATTCTCCAAGCCCATTCTATGGTACCCCCCCCCCCAGAGGAGTTTGTCAACAAGTTACCTCGAGTATAGTCGCTGGCGGAAGACGAGTAGCAGCATACCAGCGACAAGTACTCCGCTGCCGCTGAGGGTGAATAGCTGTACGGGACTACCTGTATCGGCTAGCCTGTCATCTGGGTCATTCACCGATGTAGTCGTATTGGTCGTAATAAATCCGAAGTCGGCCGAGTAGTACGTCCAGCGAAGCGTGTCGCCATCAGTAACCGGTCCGTTATCGTACCATAGGTCCATCAGACCGCTTGTGACGCCATTTGCTACCAGATTGACCCCTTCGGTGCCGGTATCGATGTTATTGAGGCGCGGATTGTTGGCGACTGCTGGCTCGGCTCCGTAGAGCGACGAACGAGCGCTCGCCAGCGCTCCGCCCTCTGCGAAGTTACTGCCCGCTATGCGCACTCTGTAGCGGCCCTCGGCAAGGTCATCGAAGCGATATTGGCCTTGACTGTTGGTAGTAGCGCTATCAAGCACAACGCCGTTTTCATCGAGAAGCTCGACTGCAACGCCAGAAATTCCTGTTTCGCCTGGGTCGACCAGACCGTTGTTGTTCGTATCCCACCACACCAAGTTGCCAAGCGATAGCTCAGGGGTAGCGTTGCTCCAAATCGTACTGTATAGATGCTCCCCTGAACCCGGTGCAGCGAGGTGTAGAGACAGCTCGCTGATGGCGACATTTGGCTGGAGCGTGATGAACCCACGACTCGCATTGATGCCTGGCGTCGCAGATGTTAGCTCCCCGATATTCGCATTCCACAGTGGTGCTAGTGCTGGCTTCGGTCCGCCTGATGGATTAGAGGTCATAACATCGCCCGACCCTACTACTGTCCACGATGAAAAGTCGGTGATGACATTGCCCTGCTCATCAACCGCCCTGATGGTCACGACGTCACTGGTATCGATATCAAGGAGACTGATATTTATGTCGCGCCACGCTCGCTCAAACTTATACGTCACTGTGCCGTCGGCAGCGGCCGCGTCCATCTGATAAAGTACTGGGATTATTTGGCTACTCGTATTGTGGCCAAGCGCCAAGTACTCAGGTGTCAACGCATCATTGAAATGCAGCAGATGCGACTGAGCATTGACATCTTCGTAGTCGATAGTTACCTGCCCCTTACCCGGCAGCGTGAAAGTACCGAACGAGCCTGACTTGATACCGCTGCCACCTGGGCTTGGGTCATCCGGCGTCAGTATGTACCCACTCTGTGAAACGGCCAATGCTGGCTGGCCCAGCCCAATCACTCCTACAATACTCAGTACTGCAGCCATGGCTGTCAGTTTGTTTATATATTTCCTCATATTCCTCTCCCTCTCTTTGTGTTAGCAATCCTCTAGGTTAATAACGCGGCAACGCG
>CAZGGJ010000020.1:0-5209 GCA_964525315.1 uncultured Candidatus Saccharibacteria bacterium
GCTCAACGACAGCCGCTTGTTCAGGCACATCACCGAGGAACCAACGCAAGATATAGTTTGCGTCCAACACAGTCACTGCTGTCATAGACCGCGCGCCGACAACCGTTCGGCTTCTTTCGCTGTCAGGGGTTGCGCATGTGATGGACGACCGACTCGGCGGCGAATCTGTGCCACCGGCAGCGGTATCCGGATACCGATCGTTCGTTCGTCGAGCAACACCATACTAGCCTGCCCACCCGGCTTCAGGCCGATCGCGTCACGCAAGCGCTTAGGGATAGTGACTTGACCCTTGGACGTCAGCGAGTATGAGTTTGTATTCATGATACTGCTATTGTAGCATAGTAATACTTTTTTAGTCAAGTATTACTTACTGACCCGCCCTAAGAGTCCCAAGTAAACCCGTTTCCAAAGTGCCCATACCGAGCCGTTTCTTCGAATTGAGGTTTTCTGAGATCGAGGAATTCGATAATACCGCGGGGCGTCAAGTCGTAGCCTGTCACCTCTTCTTGGACGCCATCAATAATGACGGTTGCCTCTACCGGTTCGGCCACACCAATCGCATACGCCAGATAGCAATAGACTTCCCGGGCCTTACGATCTTTCAGATAATCCACCGCTATACGGCGCGCCATGTAGGCGGCAGAGCGGTCAACTTTGCTGGCATCCTTGCCGCTAAACGCCCCGCCACCGACCGGAATATGCGGCCCGTAATTGTCGACCACCAATTTGCGGCCAGTCAGGCCGGCGTCGGCGTCGAAGCCACCCTGCTGCCAGTCACCGGCTGGGTTGATGTGGACTTTGAGTTCGGCTCCAACCGTTTGGTTTTTGAGCCAATTGTCGACCTCGGCGTGCAGTGTGACACTTGGTGCGTTTTGGAAACTCGCGACCACCGCGACGATTTCACCGTTTTTCAGCGTCACCTGCGTCTTGCCATCAAACGGCCAGATAGCATAGATATACTGATTCAACCGGCGCGCTAGCACTGTCTCAAGCGGCAAATATTCCGGCGTCTCACTGGTCGCATAGCCCACCATAATCCCCTGGTCTCCTGCCCCGCCGGTATCGACGCCTTGGGCAATTTCCGGGCTTTGTTTCACGAGATGCTCGATCAGTTCGACCTCACCCGCAATGCGCTTGACGATCCCCGGCACATCGACATGCGTTGTTGCGGTCACTTCACCGGTGATAAATATCTTGCCATGACCGCCGGCCGTTTCGACAGCCACACGCGCCTGCGGATCATGCTCGAGATAGGCGTCGAGAATCGCGTCGGATATTTGATCGCATAATTTGTCCGGATGTCCCGGACTGACGCTCTCAGCGGTTCGGTAGATTAATTTGTGTGCAGACATTAAAAAACTCCTTTCATCTGCCCGCATTCAGGTCAAACAAGGAGGAGTAGGCTCGTTATCTGTCCCGAATGGGATGGAGGTAGCACCTTTGCATCTGCCAGGTTGCCGTCAGGTCATAGGGCCATATCCCTCGCTGAACTCTTGATAATTACATTGTTAACGCTTCTTACTATACCCCGACTACATCCAAGAGACAAGCAAACTGATATAATAAAAAGACACTCCGATACAAGGTCGGACGAACCAAAGGAGATTTTCGATGAAACCCTCTGGGTTGAGCATTGCCGTGCCAGCAGTTGCACTAGCCCTAATTCTCGTCAGCTGCAGTGGAGCTGACAATTCTTTCAGCTCCACACCAGCTACTACTGCCACTTCGAGCAGTACCCTGTGCCCGAACTGCGCAAAAGTGGAGTCCACTACCTCGCCAACCCCGAAATCCAAACGAAATCTGACATTCAAGACAGTCGTCGAACAGCGATGCACGACGATAAGCGGCTTGGTGCGTGGCATCGGAAGCGCATTCACTCCTCTCGGTCACGATAGAGGCGTAGAAAAACAAATAAGCGCTCCGGACACACGGAGCGCTTATCGCTATGTTAGAGATTGAAGGACTAGAATGTCGCCGTATAGACCGGGGCGTCGCTACTGTCAAAAGCGATAACGACAGTCTTGCCGTTGGCACTCGTGTATTTCACGAAGTCAGTCGCACTGGCGATATGCGCGTCGATAGCGGCCGTATCGACACTGCCGGCTGCCGTGTTTGAGCCGCCGGTCTTGCTGGTATCGGTGTCAGTGGTCGGGGTGGTTGGTACGGTATGTGCATCGACATTACCGGTGCTGGCCACATCGCCGGTCTTGCCATTGACCGTGCCTGAGGCATTGCCGTTACCGTCGCCGTACTGCACGGTAATGCCGTTTATCGCAAGTCGTTTCAATTCGTCTTTTGAAATTTTGGTAAGATCCTTGGCATTTGCTGCTTCGCGTAGCAGAGTCTGCGGATCAGCCGCAAGTGTCGCCTTGAGTTTGGCAAGCTCCGTGTCGGACAGTCGTGCGACAGTGCGGAGACTGTCCTGGGTCACCTGCTGGGCGGCAACCGATGGATTCAGTGGTGAAAACATCGCGATTGCTCCAAAAGCGACAGCGAATGCCGCCAGGCTGATGCTCGTAATAAGTGGTTTTTTCATAGTGAAGGTTCCTTGTATAGAGGTGAGGCGCCGGGCAAGCCGCGTGACGATAGTTGCAGGCGCAGTGGCCTCGGCCTCTAATACTCGGCGCAGCTGGGCGCGGTGAGTGGGCGTGTGAGGAGCTTCGATGCGAAGCTCGGGCAATATATCGTACTTCATGCGTTCCTTTCCGGACTTTGTTGATATTGTGTGTCCTCACCACTTACAATGCCCGAGTGCGTAAATGGTTGCATATGCCCGCGGAGTTTAGCGACACCGCGTGAAAGCAGCGACTTGACTGTCCCACTCTTGCGGCCGGTGATCAGCGCAATGTCGCTGATCTTCTTTTGCTCGACATAGCGCAGCACTAACACCTCCTGATATTTCACAGGCATCGTGTGGATAAGCCGTATGGCTTGCCCGAATTTTTCGTGACGCTCCAGTGCCTCCTGGGCATCGGCCGCTTCTTGCTCGATATCCGTATCACTCGCTGGCTCAAACCCCTGTTCGTCACTGAGAGTCTCGAGTGACAGTGCCTGTCGACTGCTCCGGCGGTAATGCATACGCAGTTCATTGGTAGCGATTTTGTACAACCAGGCGCTCAGTGGCACACCATCGCGTGCCTCATAGCGGTCGAACGCACGGAGAGCTTTCATGAATACTTCGGCGGTGATATCCTCGGCGGTCGCGACATCGCCCGTACGCCGTACGCAATAGCGCAAAATCGGCTGATAATATTGGTCAAATAGCGCACCGAAGGCCGTGCGATCGCGCTTGGCCGCGGCAACCAGGGCGTGCTCCTGAACCGTGTCGTGTGTGTGCATACTATTTAGTGTAATGCGCGCGAGGCAAAAAGGTTGCAAATAGTGGCCGTGACACTTTAGGGCAGTGGCACCGCGTCTTCACCGAAGTGTTTTTGCAGACGCAAGATGATGGATTTATTATTTCTCCCCAAAAGCTTTGAGAGATCCTCGATGCTGACACCGTTCTGAAATTTCTCGGTCAGTACTGCATCATCGGATTTTTTCCATGGCATATAGGCGTTTGGGTGGATCTCGCGCATTTTCTCGAGGCGTTCCGCCCAAGATTTCGCCTTTCGCTCTTTTTCGGCCGCTTTGCTCGTCTCGTCTTTTTCCCGGTTGCTGGCATTGGCACGGAGGTGTTCAAGCCGTTTGGCGTCTGCGGCTGCTTTTTGGCGAAGTGACGCATCGATCCGCAGGGCTTCCGGACTGATTTTGAGTGCCATCTGATTAATCCCAAGTAAGCTCAGATTATCCAGCCGCCGCACCCGCGACAGCGCCACGTACCCCATACCCTCGACGAACGCTTTGCGCAGGTCAACACGCGCCGCATCCAGTGTCATACCCTGGCTTTTGTGCACGGTAATTGCCCACGCTAATCGTAGTGGTAGTTGTGTGAGACCGGCGCGTTTTTTGTCGCCATCCCGCAGTTCCCAGGCGTCCGGCTGCATAGTGATACGCTTGCCGTTTTTGAACTCGATGATCGGATAATCACTCCCCTTTTCAAACCCGACGACTTCACCGATCGAGCCATTGACATACTCTTTCTTGGGACTATTTTTGATCGCCATCACCAGCGCGCCTTGTTTGAGCGCCAGCCGTTCCGGTGCCAGGCATGAGCGTTTGAGAGTGGCGACGTAATTCTCACTCCCCGTGGTGATCATATCGTAATAATGCGTCTCGGCTTCGAGTTGGTTCAGTCGCTGCTGATTGATGCGATCGACATCTATATTAACCGTATGCAACTCAGTCACCTTGTCATCATCGATATCCTGCCCGACCCGCTCCAGCAAGGCTTCGGCATGGCGGCGTCGGATATCCCCGCCACGCAGCGCGTTGAGGATCTCCAGGAATTGCTCATCGTCTTGGCGATGCTGTTCATCGAGATAACAGATCACCGGATCGAGCTCCTCCCACACATCAGCATTCACCACGAAACTTCCCTCACGAGAATCATTGCGGTTCACTGGCGGCAACTGAAAGAAATCCCCACACATCACCACCTGGATCCCGCCGAACGGCCGCGGGTCATCGCGCACAGTACGGGCTACCGTATCAACCATGTCCAGCCGGTAATCATGCAGCATACTGATCTCATCGATCACCAGTACATCGGTCGTCTCGATGATATCGCGGCGGGATTTGAGGAGATAATCTTCGAAGTCTTCGGGCAGTACATCGTGCACGCCGATCCCACTCCAGGCATGAATGGTATTGCCGCCGACGTGCGTCGCCGCCAATCCGGTCGTCGCGGTCATACTGACGTGCTTGCCCATTTTCTTCGCCGTCCGCACAAATTGATTGAGCACATACGTCTTTCCTGCCCCCGCCGGGCCAGTCAACAGTACATTATGCCCGGCATGCAAAATTTCTAACGCTAGCTCCTGATCCATCATTCTAGTATATGTTATTTTTGTTCTTGTCACAGTTGCGACAGGGATTACATACCAGAAATCTCCGCAGTTTACATACCCACACTCGTCCCTTTATTATCTGGGTTGGCGGAGTTGTTGCGATAATTTTCACTCCACTGCGTCCAGCCCGGGCCGTAGTAGTAGTGCGGGCCATAGCCTTGCACAGTGAAACGGTTGTTGATACAGCGCATGTTGCTATACGAGCTGTTGAGGTTTTCGAGTTCAAGGTTATAGCTGTTGCCCTCAAGTAAATTACCCTG
>CAZGGJ010000020.1:5219-18020 GCA_964525315.1 uncultured Candidatus Saccharibacteria bacterium
AAGACGCCTGTAAGAAACAAGCGCCAGATGCATTTTCGGTGTTACAATCGAACCGGTTGTTGCGCACCGTCATACTACGGCTCGGCCTGGCAGAGTTGGTAAAGTCGCGAATCGTGAAGCCATCGCAGTGATTGCCATTCGTCGCTCCATCGCCCCACGACACGAGGTCCGTAATATAGTTATTCTCGACTACCGAATCCAGCTGTGTGCCGGTGGGCATGAAGCCGACGCCACTGCCAAAGTGATGGATGTAGTTGCGATACAGATTTGCCACTCCCATGAAGCCAGTACACCAGGCAGCGCTAAAAGTACTCAGCGCCGTACCGTCAATCTCGCAGTCCTCGATCGTCACTGCCGCGGGCGTGACTCCTACGGGCTCAACATTGTAGTTTGAGGTCGTGATGAGGGGCATACCCTGGCCAGCTGACGTCGGCCGTATCAGACAGCGACGAATCGTAATATTCCCCTGATAGAGCTCAAGCCCGCCGGTAATTCGCCGGCCCTCGATAACTGTCCCGGCTGGTACGACGCTTGGGCCGGTGTACAGCGGCAACGAACTACCGTCGATGCCAAGTCCAGCCAGCCCAATATTGCCCGCCGTCACTTGCCAGCCCATAAGCTCACCGCTAGGCGGCGTGCCCGATATCATTTGCTTTCTCATCATGCGCCGCGCAGCTATTGCCATAGTACCTTCCCTTTGCCTCTTTATTATAGTATAAACGCTGCAATAATCGCCGACCTCCCGACGCTCAATGACGAAAAGGTAACGCCCGTCATAACACTCGCGCTACCATCTGCTGTCATCGAAAGGGTTGCCACACCTTGCATAGGGTAGTCGCTCGTCGGGTTGCAGATATCGGCAACTTCGGCGAACCCGTCTGTCCATTCAGAAACCGTCCGAACCAGCGAGGTGTCGGTGACCGACCCAATCGATGCTATCAGCAGACGACTACCAGCTGACGGTACCAAAGAAGGGGTTGCATACGTACCATCATCCCACGGATCATTCCCTGAGGCCCCACTATCATACGTACTATTGGCAATCTCCACCGCGTACCAAGTACCAGCACCATTGTTAGTAGTGATATTCCATGAATTTGCACCGCCTGAACGAGTGAAGAGGTAGTGACCCATGATATTCACTTGTGACTGTCTGAGCGTCCATCCAGCCGGTGTCGGAACCACCGTATTGCCAGCCACAAAGAGAGCAAGGATAGAACTAGGGCCAGTGGGCGCAGGAAGGGTGACAGACATGGCTGTGCCAGTCCAGATACCTGTATTCTGCTGGAGGATACCGCTTGGGCCAACAGCCCCTAGATAGGAGGCGGATGCTGTGCCGAAACTCACCGAATATCTCCTATAAAAGCACTTGTGTTTATCATGTCTTCTATGGTCCCCCCCGCCCCGTTAATGTTTGTCCAGCCAAACCTAAGCAAAATGGCACCCAGTGATCTCCCATGCAAAAAATCCATATTCCAAAGTAGTTACAGCAAGCGCCGGCGACGCGCCACCACGCCATCTAGAGGAGCTATATCGTGCAGTGGCGCGCTATAGGCAACATTCTGGGCTGAGACAAGTATCTCCATGTCTTCTGCCAAAATATACTCGCGTGGCGTCAGGCCAAAATTCAAAAGCACGATAAATTCTTCGTATTCATCGTGGCGACGGAACACATACAGCGATTCGTCGACAAACACCGTCTCATAACGCTCAGACCGTAGCAATGGATAGTCACGACGCAGCTGTAGCAACCGCTGATAGAGATGAAGAAACGACGCCTCGTCATGTTGTTCGGCCGTCACATTGACTGTCAGGTATGATGTATCGACTGGCAGCCACGGAATAGCATGCGTCGTAAAGCCGGCATTTTTACTGCCGTCCCACTGCATCGGTGTCCGCTGCGGGTCTCTGCCCAGGCCCTTGCCTGGCACGCGCAGTTCAAATGGGTCGCGTACACGATGAGCCGGGATAATTCCATCGCGCATACCAATCTCCTGGCCATAGTAAATAACCGGTGTGCCAGGGAGCATCAGCTGCAATACCGATAACATCCGTGCCTCTTGCTCGCCAAACCGACTCACCAAGCGCGATTCATCATGGTTACTGAAGCAGTAAAAGGCCCGCCCGCCCTCTGGAATACTGCCTTGATAACTAGACACCATGTTTTCAAATGCTCGCGCCACAAACGGTGTATGCATGGCCCGAAAGTTAAACGGTGCGGCGATGCCAGGGTCGATAGTATAGATACGGCGAATTTGCTCGCTCATCGGCGTCAGATCGTCCAGATGGTCCTCGAAAATTACGATTCGGCCGTCATACTCACGCGCAACATCAGTCAAGCAGCGCAGATACGCATCAAGTTCAGGACTAAACCGGCTATGAATGTGCCGAAGCTGATGATAGGGGTCGCCACTCGTCATGAAGTGCGGGTTTGGCTCGTCATCACGAAATTCTACATCCTTGCCCATCCAGCGGATGGCATCGGCGCGGATACCATCGACACCACGATCAAACCAAAAACGCAGCACACGCTTCATCTCCTCCTGTACTACTGGGTTCGCCCAATTAAGGTCGGGTTGCTCAGGGAGAAAACTATGCAGATAGTACTCATTACTATCCACCGGCTCCCATGCCGAGCCACCAAATACGCTCAGCCAGTTATTGGGCGGTGCTCCAGCATTGCCCTGCTTGAAGATATAGTAGTCGCGTTTATCACTCGCCGGGTCACGTAGCGCTTCCTGAAACCACGGATGGTCAGACGATGTATGGTTCGGTACAAAATCAATCATCACAGCAATGTCGAGCGCATGGGCACGCTCGACGAGGGCGTCAAAATCCTCGAGCGTCCCAAACATGGGGTCAATGTCGGTATAATTGCTGATATCATACCCGAAATCACGCATCGGTGAGGTAAAAATCGGCGACAGCCAAATCGCATCAATGCCGAGTGAATCGGGCTTACCTTTCAGGTACTCGAGCCGCTTCATAATGCCATAGATATCGCCGACACCATCGCTCAGCTCATCTTTGAAGCTCCGCGGATAAATCTGATAGATACCATTTCTGTGCGCCCACCGGTCCATGGACATAATGATACCACAGTGCTACACTGAGAAGTAATATGAGGATAGCTATGATGGTGCGCGGGTTCCTGGCAACCCCGGTGCCAAATGATATCGCCTACTCACCAGCGACAATTGCAAGCAGTGTTGCAGAAGGACTTAATGCCAAAGGTCACCACGTAACATTTTATGGTCCAGAGGGAACTCACCTTGATGTACACGAGGTAAAAACCGTCGGGCTACGTCCACTCGCACATACCCAGAGCGAGCTGGATGAGTATTTAGCGCAGACCGATATCTTCGAGGGCTACCGTACGAGCTTATACGATGAATATATGGCTCGTACTATGCTACAAGAGGCCGCAAATGGCGAGTACGACTGTGTGATATTCAACCATTTTGAGTCTGTCTTGCCGCTTGCAAGCTTGTTCCCTGCTGTGCCTATCGTGTATATCCTCCACGACTTTATCGATGACCATCGCCGCGAACAGATAGAACTGCATGCATCGCCAAACCAACATTTTATATCAATATCCAATAGTCAGCGCCGCGATGCGCCCGACCTCAACTACGCTACGACTGTGTATAACGGCATCGACACCAAGCTTTTCGTACCTGACGACGAGCCAGAAGATTACCTAATGATTTCGGGTCGTGTCACCCCCACCAAAGGCGTGAAGGAGGCCGTGCAAATCGCCATGCAGACTGACCGTCGGCTGCTGATTACCGGCTCGCTCGCCAAGGCCGACAGTGCTTACTTCGACGAGCACGTCAAGCCGCACCTTAATAATAAAATCCTTTTCCTTGGTATGCTCGAGCGCGACCAGCTGGCTAAGTACTACAAAAAGGCGGCCGGTATCCTGATGCCTATCCAGTGGCAAGAGCCGTTTGGGCTTGTCATGACTGAAGCTGGTGCTTGTGGTACGCCTGTCATTGCGTTTAATCGCGGCTCGGTACCCGAAGTCATCGTTGACGGCAAAACCGGATTTATCGTGAACAATAGTGCCGAGATGATACTGGCTATCGAAAAACTTGACAGCATCAAACGCCGCGACTGTCGAGAGCATGTCATGAAGCATTTCTCTATCCAGCAAATGGTTGATGGCTACGACCATATCCTGAAAGAAATTGTCGGCACCAGGCCAACTCAGGCAAAATCTAAGCAAAAATCCGCCTTGCACCAAAAGCTCAAAAGCCAGGCCCGCAAGCTTTCGCAGCGGCTGCGCGACTACTAGGCTATTCGTTCAGGAGTGCGGCCAGCACGCCGTTTGTCCAGCCAAACCCGTCTTGCAGCGGGTACTCGCCGCCGCCGCCAAGTCCCGAGGCGCTTGTCACGTCGTATTTCTCAACGAGTTTTTGTTTGGCCGCATATACCTTGAGATTGGTCGTTATCCAGCGGCGTTTTATGTCACCTGCGAGCGCGTCATGGCCGTAGTGCCGCAGGCCTTGTATCGCCACCCACTGTAAGGGTGCCCAGCCATTGGGTGCATCCCATTGCTGACCATTCTCTACGAGCGTCGTCACCAGGCCGCCTGTTTTTAGAAAGTCACGCTTCAATACTCGCGCCACGCTGTCAGCTTGTGCCTGACTGGCAATCCCCGCGTATAATGGAAATACCATTGCGAGCGTAGCATGCGGTGTCAGGGCGAAGTGATGGAAATTATAATCGCCGTATATACCCGCTTGGCCATCCCAACAATACTTATTGATAGCGGCAGCACGTTTTGTCGCAAAGCGACGAAACTTTCGCTCTAAGGATGTATTTTTCATCACTGCATAGCAGTCAGCGATGGTCGACTCCAGCTCGTAGAGGAGGCAGTTCAAGTCAACCGGTACAATGTCGGCCGTATGAATCGTGCGTATATCATGCGGGTCTACGAACCATCGTGAACTAAAGTCCCACCCACTCTCGGCTGCTGCGCGCAGATGCAAATAGAGCCGGCTTGCCTCGCGGCCTTCGGCGTGGTCAGCCGTCTCCACATCCTCTCGGAGGCTCTCTGGCCGCGGCGTCGTCTTGTTGTCGTAGTAGCGGTTCAGGAGCGTGTGGTCGGGCATTTCAACCACCCGAGCATAGGCCTTGTGCTCTTGGCGGGCTAGCTTGGTGCGACCCCTCATCCACCAGCGATATTCAGCCAGAAGGTACGGCAAATAGTCGAGATAGACGACCGCCCTGCCCCTATGCGAGGCGAGTAGCTTCACCATCGCGGCAAAAAACGGTGGTTGCGACCGACTGAGAAAATACGTTCGGTTGGCCGTAGGGATGAACCCATGCTGACGAATCATGGAGCGATAATTCTTCATCATGGCATCAATCTTGCCCCACTCGCCATCCGCTGCCAGACCGAGCATAATGAAGTAGCTATCCCAGTAGAACTGCTCGCCGAAGCGTCCGCCCGGTACGACGTACTCGTAAGGAAGTGTCAGGAGCGAACCGCGTGTGCGGCGGTTGCGCCGGGTCAACTCGCCCCAAAGCGTCTTGATATGCTCGCGGACTGGTGTATCTGGTGTCGGTACGTAGATGCTACGCGCTTTATGCGGCGCGAATTCATAGAAGTGACGGTTTACGAACTCACGCAAATCAAAATCCGGGTCCTGCTTAGCGAGCAAATACTCCTGCTTGATAGCCCGAGCTCGCTTACGCGGCACCAAATCAACAAACGTCTTCCCATCACCCAAGATATTGCGGTGTTGCACCTCAGTGAACAGCTCGCCGTACGCTTCATCCGGGCTTCTCCCGGCACGCATCAAAGCGCCAGCCGATAGGGCAATCCCTGTCTTCAGCTTATCCTGAGGGTTTGGCAGCTTGACGCGCGGTAATCGAGGCATATATCTAGTATACCGAAAGCCGCATGCTATAGTACAAAAGCATGCTCATAAAACATATCACAAAAGAAATTCCGGGCCTCGTCATAACAGCAGCGCGATATGGTATGGCCGAGCGGATGGCGCGTCAAGTACGTAACGATACGCCAATACCCCCTATGCTCGCATTTATTGCTGCCGACATACTTGATGGTGAGATACTGCGCGCTTTCAATGCAGACACACCCGCCAGGCGCATAGCTGACGGAGTCGTTGACCATGCATCAGCTGCCAGAATAGCCTACGAGATCGGCAAGAAATATCCGGCGTCCCGGGCCTATATCGGTATATTGGCAGCCCGGGCTGCCGTAGTCGGCGCACTAAACCTGGCTCACCTGGCGAGTACCGGCGAAGTCACAAAAGGCCGCTGGAACCAAAAATCTACCAATCTGGCCATGGCAGCTTTTGCGCTAACGGCCACCTCAGGCAACAAGCGTGCCACGCATATCACAGGACTCATAGCCTCAGGTATCGCCATCACAACGGTTGGCGCGCATTTCAAAAGTCTAGGTAAAAAGCACGCTAAAGGCATTAGGGAACTCTAAGCTAGTTCTTGGCGGCGCGCTTGCGTTCGTTGGCGTCAAGATAGCGTTTGCGGAGACGGAGGTTTTTGGGTGTGACTTCGAGCAGTTCGTCATCTTCGATGAAGTCGATGCATTGCTCCAGGCTGAAGTCGGTATACGGCGTCAGCTGGACTGCGCCGTCGCTTGATTTGGAGCGCATGTTAGTGAGGTGCTTGGCCTTGCAGACATTGATTTCCAGGTCGTCCTGACGATTGTAAATGCCAACAATCATGCCCCCGTAGACTTCGACAGCTGGTCCAACCAGCAGTTCGCCACGAGCTTCGGCTGCTTGCAGGGCATATGGCGTGGTCGTGCCAGCTTCAAAGGCGATGAGCACGCCGCTACGTGAGCGCGGTAGCTTGCCAGCAAGCGGTTGGTAGCCGTGCGGCAGACTGTTCACGATAACCGTACCTTTGGTGGCAGTGAGCAAGATGTTGCGTAGGCCAATCAGTGCACGTGTCGGCAATAGGTAATCCATGCGCGTCGTGCCGCTGCCCGTCTGCTCCTGGCCACGCATTTCAGCCCGGCGCGTACCGAGCTCTTGGCTAACGGCACCGACGAATTCTGGAGCAACTTCGATGTAGAGTTCCTCGACTGGCTCTTTCTCGACGCCGTCTTCTGTGATAGTGACGACTTGCGGGCGGCCAACTTCGAACTCATAGCCTTCGCGGCGCATGGCCTCGATGAGCACGCTCAGGTGCAGTTCGCCGCGACCACTGACGGTAAAGCCAATGCCATTATCTTCGACGCGGAGGCTGACATTTGTTTCCAGTTCTTTCTTGAGCCGGTCACCAATCTGCCGACTGGTCGTGAACTCCCCCTCTTTGCCTTTCATCGGGCTAGTATTGGGGCCAAGATACATGCTGAGGGTTGGCGCTTCGATTTCGATGGTTGGCAGTGCTTCGGGCGTTTCTTTGTCGGCAATCGTTTCACCAATATGCGCGTCGCTCACGCCCACGAGCGCCACAATGTCGCCAGTCTGGCCGACTTCGATTTCTTCGCGCGTCAGGCCACGGTAGCCAAATACCTTCTCGATTTTGGTACTGATGACCGTACCGTCGCGCTTGATAAGCGCAGCTGGCCCGCGCTTGGCTTGGCCTCGCGTGATGCGGCCAATGGCGTATTTGCCGAGGAACGAATCGTACTGCAAGCTGGTGACAAGCAGCTGCAATGGCCCTTCACTATCGACAGTCGGGGCTGGGATGTCGTGTATGATTGCGTCAAAAATCGGTGTTAAATCCGCATGCTCAGATGGGTTTTCTGGGACGCTGGTCCATGCTTTACCTTCGCGACCGATGGCGTAGTAGACCGGGTAGTGCAACTGGCTGTCATCAGTCGCAAGCTCGAGGAAGAGGTCGGCCAGCTCATCCTCAACTTCGTCGATGCGACGTGCTGGTTTGTCTATCTTGTTGATGACGACAACTGGCTTCAATCCCAACTCAAGCGCCTTGCCGAGGACGAACTTCGTTTGCGGCATTGGACCTTCTTGGGCATCGACGATAAGGAGTACACCGTCGGCCATATTGAGCGTACGCTCCACCTCACCGCTGAAATCAGCGTGTCCTGGCGTGTCAATAATGTTGATTTTGTACTCGCCATAATAAATGCTCGTCTGCTTGGCCGTAATGGTGATGCCGCGCTCGTGCTCCTGGTCGCCCGAGTCCATGATAAGCTCCTGGCTCATTTCAGCCTGATTGTCACGAAAGGTATTGCTCTGCTTGAGCAGCCCGTCCACCATGGTAGTCTTGCCGTGGTCGACGTGAGCGATAATAGCGATGTTGCGAATGGTTTCTGCGTTTTTCATAAAATAAAGCCCCGCGTCGTTATTGCCGGAGCACCTCTATATCTTCAGTATAGCACACTATAGTGCTCATGTCAATTATATCCACAAAACTCAAACTATTCTCTATACTCAGCCGCCAGCGATAATTGGTCCTCTATCCTCTACTTCGCAAGCAGCTCTACGCGTTTTTATATACACTTCAGAAAGCTGCGATTCATTATTCTTTCGCTTGGGGTGTGAATATAGATTTTCTATATCCGTCCAACCCTCGATACCATTTTTTTCAACTTGTACTACTATAAACGGATATCTTCCATCGCCGCCTGGAACGTGTCGAGAAACTTGCGTCCAGCCAGTACCTACGGCATACTCATTAGGCTTGAGGCCTTGTATGCCTCTTTTTTTAGGCTGAAGGTCAACGGGCACGTTGCTGTATGGTCCTTCATACAGAGTAGCCCCTTCATTGCCGCCATATACTGCAAATGATTGGCATCTAAATCCATCTGCTGCTGGCTCCCGTCCAGAACCAGATTGCGACCTTTCACCGGACAATACTGGCGGACTCGTAGTGCAACCTGCAAGCAATACTCCCGCCAAACCAAGCCCAGCGGCGCCCCGCCAGCCAATACGTCTGAGGGTCTCCAAACTACTTACCGGCCTTTTCTCGCCTATCATAACTACAAAATCCTAAACTAATATGTGGTGGAGCATAGGAGATTCGAACTCCTCACCTCATCGCTGCCAGCGATGCGCTCTAGCCAAATGAGCTAATGCCCCAAATAGTTAGCATATTCCTCTGCTATCACTGCCAATTCTAGCTGAATGTGCGCCCCTTTGCAAGATATGACGCACACGCCCTTATAGTCCTGTCTTTTCGTCGGCTTGCCTTGTGTACGCGAATCTGGGCGAGCAATATAAAACTGACTCACATCTAGCCCTAGCGTTTCGGCCCAGTATTTTGTCAATTCGGCACCATCCTGGTCGGCTCGGTACTGCACGATAGCCTTAAGCGAAGCTTTGCTAATTCCATAACATCTATTTAAGAGTCCTACGTAGATTTTTAAGGTGGACGGGTCAGACCCACCCAATGATAGCCCTCTATATGAGGCTCTTTTACGTCCTTCTCCTAAATAAAGTACTGCTAAGGCAAGCTTTTCTTTGTCGGCCTCAGAAGACGACCGTATAATCTCGCGTGCATACAACCTTAAAGTAGTGATTCTCTCTTGCAGTGCACGTCGTTTACTATTAACAGACTCGATACGCGCTCTCTGCAGACCTTTGCGAGCCAGCAATTCAGTCTTAACGTTATATTGCGCGATATCAGCAATCTCTACATCCTTACAAATATAAGACAAGCTAGGTTTTGGGATATATCCCACCTCTTGTTGTATCTCTGCAAATGTATAACCTCGTCTACGTAACTCTCGTATTTTTTCTTTTTCTGCGGAAGTGTATCTATTCATACCAAACTATTATACTACGTTGATTCTGATTATTGCCATATAAATAATGTCCCCGAGAGGACATTATTTATGTAGCTGCTACGCGCCCACCCGGGGCACGGATTTTGTTTTCGGCTGTGTTTGTTTAACGCAATAGGTACCCCTGTTGCGTACCAGCATGCCCCTTAGTATGCGCTTACGCTTGGCATTTTGCAAGCCTCCCGACAAGTTTATGCTAGCTTTTCTTGCGGCAATGTGCTTAAATAGAAGCGTTCAGAAGCTAGCAAGTACAATATTCGTTGTATCAAGGCAGGTCGATCTGACGCTGGTATCAGTAACAATGAAGAGAAGTACATGCAGAAGCAAAATCTTTTTGTCGGCAGCCTCGCTTACGCGACTGACGACGACAGCTTGAAAGCATTTTTCGAGCAAATCGGTGAAGTCGAGCGCGCCAAGGTATCTACCGACCGCGAGACTGGCCGAAGCCGTGGATTCGGATTCGTGACCTACGTCAACGATGACGACAACCAAAAGGCTATCGACGAGCTCAACGGCAAAGAACTTGATGGCCGCGCCATCAATGTCAGCCTAGCACGCCCACGCGAGGACAAGCCTCGTGACGGTGGCTTCCGCGGCGGCAACGACCGTGGTGGTGACCGTGGCGGCAACTCGTTCCGTCAGCGCTCATGGTAGAAGGAGGGGCTCGCCCCTCCGCATGCCCACCGAAGTGAATTCGGCGGCCATGCTCCTCCCCCTAAAGCTCAGGACACCTGAGTAAGGAGGCCTACCATTCGCTCATAAATAGCTCCCGACCAGGGAGCTATTTTGGTGTCTATGCCGCGTGCGTCTCTACTTCGCCTGGCAGCAGCTCGCCGCTATTGAAGTAAGCACGCGAAGCTCCATCTGGCGCATCATCCCTATCAACGACTTGACCAATACGGAATGGTTGTGGCAGGTGGCTGTTACTAAAAGATTCCTCTAATGCATCTCTGAGCGAAACATCAGCCGTAAACACCAGTTCGAAGTCAACCGAGTTGCCGAATACCACCTCCATGGTCTTTCGACCAAAGCGCCGAGCCGCCTGCTCGACGCTCGGATGAATCGGGATGGCACCCTTATCAATAGCTACTCCAACCTTGCTTTTGCGAGCGATATTGTCCAGCGCAGCCCTCAATCCATCGGAAGTATCCGTACCTGCGCCGCTATCATGAACGGCTGCCGTGACCGCAAGACCCTCGGCAACACGCGGGTGCACTCGGCGCCATTTTTCTATCAACGACTCCGTGTACGGCTCGCGGCCTATATCTTGCTTGGCAATACGCGCTGCGCCGGCAAGCCCTGTCGGACCTGTGACGTACACATCATGGCCTGGCCGTGCACCTGACTGCATCAGGAGTCCGTGATGCGAAACACCCATCGCGGCAGCACCGAGCGACGGCCCACCGCCACCCGTATCACCACCAGCAAGTTCGGCTCCACAGCCATATGCAGCTATACAGTCCTCAAATCCGCCCATCAGTTGAGCAAAATCATTTTCACGAAAGCCCGCTCCATATCGCACAATCGCATGAAGATTGACTGGCTGAGCACCCATGGCCGCAATATCACTTAGGTTCGCGCCCGCAAGGTACCACCCTAGGTTATACCGCCCGAGATACCCTTCCTGGTATAGTTCAAAGCCTTCCCCGCGTATATAATCTACCGTCTGGACAAAACGAACAGCTGCTCCACCGACGACTAGCGCTGTAACCGAGCAATCATCCATGGCTTCGACACCATGTAATTGCCGCGTATAGCCGTCATTCTCGGTTGGCAGCGGTTTAGAAGCCGTGTTACCGCGACTTCCCAACCACTTGAATGCACTCGCTTCGGTCATACTCATTGTCGACATACTATACTACATTTACGTAGTTTTGAAAAGAGGTTACTACAGCTGGGACTACTTATTATAGCTGTCTGAAGACGTCTATTGCTTCAATTTGCTAAAATACCCCGCGAGGTGCCGGGGTATTTTGCTATCACAACGCCATTCAGGCTACTCGCTAGCCTGAAGACGCAGTTCGCTTAATTCTAAGGCTGCGCTAGCCATATAGACATTCTGCCTCAGCTTTTTCATGCCCGGAAACCACCAGCAATCCTCCTGAGCGCGAATACGGGCAAGTGCTTTCGTGAGCTGGCTATCAAACAAGTTCGTATCCAATACCGCATATTCGCGCACTCTCTCCTCGGCCAGCTCAGGGTCCAGTCCATGTAGTACCGGCAAGTCCTCAAGTACTTCGGGGGCACGCCTCCTGCCATAGCGACTATCATATACAGTATACGAGGGTACTATGTAGGTACTGAGTTTGTCCTTCGCCGCCTCGTGCAGCGCGGTAATTCGGGAGTCGTCAAACGTGATGCCAAGTCGCGACATTGTGTCGATTAGAGTAAGCAAGCCCGCACCTATCCTATTGTCCCTGCCTTGGTATAGCTGACTCTCGCCCGTGCCACTTGCTGCGATATCGCCATAAAACGCTTCTATCTCTCTATCATCAGTTATCCAGCGTGTCCACAGTGGGAGTTCCGGCGTGGCTTCCCATTCCTCGCGGTCTTCAAATAGCAGGCCAATGCCCACGTGTGGATTATAGTCATTTGCAGGCATTGCCCGTGGCAACGCTTGCAACAAGCCACTATGTTCGGGTACCACAAAATCATGCTGCCCGTGGTGAGGTTCTACGACATTCACCCCAGGTTGTAGTCTGCTTAACGTTTCGAGCGTACCGTCTATGTCCTTAGGCTTAGTATCTATCGCCAGCATAAAAGCCGCCGCACGCGCAGCGACTGTTTCGGCTGAGGCATAGTCATCCAACCTACCCCACCACTCATCGGGAATGTCCCAGTCCCATTTTGTCCTGTCAGTATCAAGCAGGTCTCGAACCAGCTGAGAATCTGGATATTTATTAGCATACCCTTCAATAGTTTTGTGGTAATTGGCCATGTCGTCATCTCCACCACCCGTTAGTGTAGTGTGCTTAGTATATCACTCTACAACTGGCTCTCAAACATCGTATAGAACGCGCCTTTTCGGGCGATGAGTTCTTTGGCGGTGC
>CAZGGJ010000021.1:0-17160 GCA_964525315.1 uncultured Candidatus Saccharibacteria bacterium
CGCTCGTCGCCATTATCGACGCCGACAAGGAAGGTTTCCTGCGCAGCGAAAGCGCACTTATCCAGACCATCGGCCGCGCGGCGCGCCACGTCGAAGGCAAGGTCATTCTCTACGGCGATACTGTGACGCGCAGTATGCAGGCGGCTATCGACGAAACCAACCGCCGCCGCGGTATCCAGCAGGCCTACAACGAAGCGCACGGTATCACGCCGCGCGGTCTCGACAAGAAAATCGACGAAGGCCTGCGCGCCATCATCCCGCAAAAGGACGATAAGCCCAAGCTCGACCTCAAGAAAATCCCCAAGGACGAGTACGGCAGCCTCATCAAAGACCTCGAGGGTCAGATGGACCTGGCCAGCGCCAACCTCGAATTCGAAAAGGCAGCCGAGCTACGCGATACTATCGCTGAGCTGCGCGCCAAGCTCTAGCGGCGCGTCCGGCCAGGTGCTATACTTTAGCTATAAGTAGCAAGGAGGGGCACTATGGACAACGAACCAACCACCAATCAGACGACGGAAACGCCGCCGCCGAGTGCCACACAAGCTTCTCCTCCCCGACGTACATTCAATTGGCGCGGCTATTTGACTGGCACGAGCATGTATGGATTCGAGCTGCTCATGGCTGTGTTCGGACTGACGACTGCCGCAATCGTGATAGATTATGGGCTGTTTGCATTCTTCAATTACGTCAAGGAAAGCGGTGCTGGCTATAGTACCGCGATGTTCGGCGAATTCTCTCTATGGATTGTGGCGGCGATGCTGGTATGGCTGCCGCTAGCCATCGTCTTCTATATGCGTACGCGCGCCGAGCTGGCCGCGGTGCCTGAGCGCCGCCAATCGACACTGCACAAGGTGCTGATATCGATATACCTGTTCGTCAATTTTATTATCGCTGCTGGCGCGTTGTTTGCGGTGTTCTATAGCGTTATCCGACTGCTGGTCAACGGCGCTGATGGCGAGGAAGTCGGCAATGTATTGGTGCGCGTCACGGTGCCGGCGCTCTTGATGATTGGTGTCCACGGCTGGGCGCTCCTGGCCTATAGCCGCGCGCAACGTATGACGCGCAAGGTGTTTGCCATGGTGTTTGCCGGGGTTGGCGTGCTCGTGATGGTGGCCCTGCTTGTGGCATCAGTTGGGACGATTCGCGGCAAGGCTATTGACGACAAGAAAGAGCGCGATTTGTCGGTACTCTCGACTGCTATCAAGACGCAGTATACAGACAAACGCAGCCTCCCGAAGTCGCTCGACGACGTAAAGGTTGATACGAGCAAGCTGAACCTGTCACTTGACGAGTACTCGTATATTCGCCAAGGTACAAACAAGTACGAGCTTTGTGCGAAATTCAATACCTCAACTATGAGCACAACCAGCAAATCTTCCAGTTCGGACGACCAGTACAGCTCGTATCCAAGCTTCAGTTATCATGACAAAGGCAATCACTGCTTCAAGGTACAAGTATCGTCCTACAGTCCGCTCAATCTGAACGACTACGACTATACCAATCCGTACGAGGCTAGCGGTTTATAGAGAATCTGCTATACTGGTAGGCAATGACAACGATAACTTCCGATGCTGTGCGGCAGCTGGCCAGTCTGAGTGCTATTGCACTTTCTGACGATGAAATCGAGCAGCTGCGAGCCGACCTGAGTGCTATTCTCGGCTATGTGGCAGAGCTTGGCGAGCTCGACACGGCCGGCGTGGAGCCGACATACCAGGTAACTGGCCTGCAGAATGTCTGGCGGGGCGATGCTGTCGACGGCCAGTCTGCGCGCGAGCTGGTGGCACTTGCTCCTGAGGCGCACGAACATCAATTCAAAGTTCCGAAAGTTCTCTAGTATGGCAAGTATTCAGACTATCGTCAGTTCTGTCGCACGTGGTGAAAAATCCGCCCGCTCTTGGGTCGAAGAGGCCTTGCAGCGCGCTGAGGCTACCGAGCAGTACCATGCACTCCTTAGCCTTACGGGCGAACGCGCGCTTGAGCGGGCTGATGCTGTCGACCGCGGGGAGATTACCGGCGAGTTGGCTGGCGTACCATTCGTCGTGAAAGATAACTTCCTGGCGTTTGGTGCGCCAACGACGGCCGCTAGCAAGATGCTGGAGCACTTCGATGCGCCCCTGCAGGCCACAGCAATTGAGAGGCTTGAAGCTGAGGGCGCTATCTGTATTGGTAAGGCTAACCTCGATGCTTTCGCCCACGGCGGTAGTACGGAGAATTCGGCTTTCGGTGTGACACACAATGCTATCGATCAAACTCGTGTCGCAGGCGGTTCGTCGGGCGGCTCGGCCGTGGTGACAGCACTTGATGTCGTGCCGTTTGCCCTCGGGACTGATACCGGCGGCTCGATTCGCCAGCCGGCTAGTTTCAATGGCGTCTACGGCATCAAGCCGACGTACGGTGCAGTCAGCCGCTACGGCGTTGTGCCGATGGCGAGCAGTACCGATACGATTGGCTGCTTCGCTCGCACCGCCGAAGACACGGCACTCGTGATGAGTATCATGGCTGGCAAAGACGCGCGCGACATGACGACCGTCGACGATATCGATATGAGTGTGAAGCCGCTGGTTCGTCCACTCAACATTGGCATTATCAAGGAGACGATGACCGACGATGTTGCGCCGGATGTCCGCCAGGCAGTGACTGACTACGTGGCAGAACTGCGCGCCCTTGGTCATACGGTCGACGAAGTAAGCCTGCCGATGCTGCGCTATGCGCTGGCGATGTACTACATCATTGTCCCGGCTGAAGTATCGAGTAATCTGGCGCGTTACGACGGCGTACGCTACGGTCGCCGCGCCGAGGGCGCCAAGACGCTGGCCGAGCTCTACGGCCGGTCGCGCGACGAGGGCTTCGTCACAGAGAACAAGCGCCGCATTATGATAGGCAGCTATGTGCTATCGAGCGGCTTCTTTGACGCCTACTACCAGCAGGCGCAAAAGGCCCGAACACTGCTCATCCGCGAGTATGACGAGCTATTTGCCAACTACGACGTGCTTATTTCGCCAACCGCACCGACAACCGCCTTCGGCATCGGTGAAAACGCCGACGACCCAGTAAAGATGTACCTCGCCGATATCATGACTGTACCGCCAAGCCTTGCCGGCCTGCCCGCGCTCAATGTGCCTGTCGGTAGTGATAGGAACGGACTTCCAGTGGGCGTCCAGCTGATTGGCCAGCGGCGCAGCGATACACTGCTGCTCAGCCTGGCACACCAGACGGAGGCGGCGCGTGGATAGCGGCGTTGTCATTTTCCTTGTCGCCGTGCTGGCTATCGGGCTCGTCACGCTTGTCATCGTTATACTGACGCGGCGAGGCGGTAGTCCGCTGAACGTGGCAAAGTACCAGACACAGTGGCTATCGATTGAGTCGAGCCTGAAGCGCGATGAACCGACAAACGGCCAGCTTGCGATTCTCAATGCCGACAAGCTGGTCGATATGGCCCTGCGCGAACGAGGGTTCAAGGGCAGTACGATGGGAGAGCGCATGAAGTCGGCCAAGGACACTTGGAGCAACGCCGACCACATCTGGAGCGCACACAAAATTCGCAACCGCATCGCGCACGAGCCCGACGTCAAAGTATCGTACGACATTGCCAAGCGCGCGCTGGTGGCCTACAAGCAAGCCCTTAAAGATTTAGGAGCTATATAGTATGAATGATACATCGCAACCAGACAGTACGAGTGCTACGCACTGGTCTAAGGGGGAGAAGCAAGAGCGCGAATTGACTTCGCGGTCGCAGCAGAGGGGCGGGCCCCTCTTGGAAAAGTACGATATGACAATCGGCATCGAATGCCACGTCCAGTTGGCGACGGCGACCAAGCTGTTCAGCCCTGCCGACAACGAGGCGCGCGACGCCGAGCCCAATAGCAAAACGCATCCCATCGACTTTGGCTTGCCTGGCATGCTGCCTATCCTCAACCGCGAGGCCGTCACCCTTGCCATCAAGGCTGGCAAAGCACTCAACGCCGACATCGCCCGCGTCAGCCGCTTCGACCGCAAGCACTACTTCTATCCCGACCTGCCCAAGGGCTATCAGACCACCCAGATGTACGAGCCAATCATCCAGGCTGGCTACATCGATGCGCCCCTTGAGGACGGTAGTTCGGTACGCGTACGGATTCACCATGCCCACATGGAGGAGGACGCCGGCAAGCTGACACACTACGCCGACTATAGCTTGGTCGACCTCAACCGCGCGGGCACGCCACTTATCGAAATTGTCTCCGAGCCAGACATCCACTCCGCAGCCGAAGCCAAGGCCTACGCCACCGAGCTTTACCGACTTATGACGTACGCTGGCGTGACACATGGCGACTTGTATCACGGCAATATGCGCTTTGACGTGAATATCTCGATTGCGCCCAAGGGTTCGACCGAGCTTGGCACGCGCGCTGAAGTGAAGAACCTCAATAGCTTCCGCAGCGTTGAGCGCGCTGCCGAGTATGAGTTCCAGCGCCAAGCCGAGCTGCTAGAGCGCGGCGAGCGCGTCGTGCAGGAAACCCGCGGCTGGAGCGACGATACTGGCAAGACGACCAGCCAGCGCAGCAAAGAAGACGCCCAGGACTACCGCTACATGCCTGATGCCGACATTCCGCCAATCGTCCTTACTGATGATGAAATTACAACAATTCAAGCAACCGTGCCAAAGTTACCGCCAGAATACCGTGCCGAGTGGGCCGAGTTGGACGTCGATAAGTCAGTCATAAATAGCGTCCTTGCCAACCAACAGTACGCCAAGCTACTCTCGGCAGTCCTTACTGATGGCGGCGTACCAGCGGCGAAACGCGTCGCCAACTGGATTGCCAGCAGTCTGACTATCGACGAAACGACCGACGACACCAAGAATGCTGACGTCGCCGACCTCCTCGCTCTCTGCGAGATGGTCGACAAGGCTGAAATCACGTCCAACGCAGCGACCGACCTCTTCAACCAGCTCATGAACGGCGCAGCCGACCCGCGCCAGCTAGCAACCGATCAGAGCCTATTGCAGAATAGCGACGAAGGCGCCATCGCGGCTATCGTCGACGCCGTCCTCGCCGACCCAGCCAGCCAAAAAGCCGTCGAGGACATCCGGGGAGGCAACGACAAGGCTATCGGCTTCCTGGTCGGCCAAGTCATGAAGCAGTCCAAGGGCCAGGCCAACCCCGGTCTCGCGCAGAAGCTCATCCGCGAGAGGTTATAGCATGCAGCCTTGGCAACGACTCGATGATGGTACCGATATAACACATGTAGGTTTTCGAACAGTAATCCATAAGCAATTTCGCATGAATGACGGGAAAATCATGCATGCGGATATCACTAGTCCGGAAGGCAATACTGCAGCGGTAGTCATTGCACTCACTCCCGATAATAAAGTTGTCATTGCGCGTCAATTTCGTTGTGGCCCCGAGAAGGTGCTTGACGAACTGCCTGGTGGGCTTGTTGAGCCAGATGAGACGCCTATGCAAGCAATTCGTCGTGAAATGGCTGAGGAAATCGGCTACGGCTCTGAGTATATAGAGCTACTTGGCACCTCTTATATTAATGCATGGGACAGCACCATGCATTACTACTTCCTTGCGCGTAATTGTTACCAAGTTGATGCAGTGAATGCTGATGAGTGGGAAGAGGTGCAAGTGGACACGATTTCCATCAGCCAACTTCTCGAAAATGCACGCACCGCCAAAATGACCGATGTGCAAGGGGTTTTTCTGGCATATGATAGACTAAGAGAACTGGAGGAAACAAACCCATGAAACGACCAACCAAAGCAATCATCCCCGCAGCCGGGTTCGGCACCCGATTTTTGCCGCAGACCAAGGCGATGCCAAAGGAAATGCTGCCTATCATCGACAAGCCAATTATTCAGTATGTCGTCGAAGAGCTGGTAGCTGCCGGTATCGAAGATATTATCATCGTCGGTAGTACCAACAAGCGCTCTATTGAGGACCATTTTGACATCCCTAGCGAGGATTTGCTTGCCAATCTGCGCGCGGGCGGCGACAAGAAGAAGCCGTACATCGACATGATTAACGACATCGCCAACATGGCCAACTTCGTGTACGTGCGCCAGAAGGGGCCGTATGGCAATGCCACGCCTATCCTCAGCGCGGCACATCTGCTAGCGCCTGACGAGCCATTTATCTACAAGTTTGCCGATGATTTCTTTTCAGGGCAGGTCGGTTCAACCAAACAATTACTTGATGTGTTTGAGCAACAAGGCGGCGGTGGTGTGTTTGCCTGCAAGAAAGTCATCCGCGACGACGAATACACACAATACGGTATCGTGTCTGGAGAGACTATCGACGAGGCGACACTCAAAATGCATGAAATCATCGAAAAACCAGGCAAAGACCGCGCACCGTCGCAGCTGGCAAGCGTCAGTGAGTACCTCATGCCGGGTGAATTTATAGAGTATGTTCGACGTGGAGCTGCAGAATACACTGGTGAAGGAGAATTCACTTTCCAACCCTTTATTCAGGCGATGATTGAAGATGGTCATAGCTTCTATGCACGTGAGATTGTCGGCGGGACATTCAACGACACTGGCGATAAACTTGAGTATCTCAAGACTATCGTGGATTTCGCACTGCGCGACGAAAAACTCGGCCACGAGTTTGCATCATACCTCAAGTCTAAGGTATAGTAGGTGGTAGAGGGTGTAGCACCTTCAGGCACATCACAATATAAACGATTGGGGGCCAATCATGGATTGGGCGCAAGTCCTCGTCATTATCTTATCGGTATTTTTGGCAATATTCTTGCTTCTTGCGATTATATTGACCATCCTGCTGATAAAGGTGATGCGACAAATAAAAACCGTCACGAGTTCGGCGGAACGCGCAGCGCAAAAGGCCGAAAACATCGTGGCCAATATCTCAGCGGCAACGTCGCCTGCAACATGGGTCAAGGTCGCATCAAGTTTTGTAAACAACTTTAAGAAGTAAGGAGACGAATATGTCAAAAGGTAAATTTTTCCTCGGAGCAGCAATCGGAGCAGCAGCAGGTGTCGTGGCAGGTATCCTGACAGCGCCAAAGTCAGGCAAGGAAACCCGTGCCGACATCAAGAAAAAGGCTGTCGAGATGAAAGACGAAGCAAGCAAAAAAGCTGGTGAGCTGAAGAAGCAGGCCGACAAAGTAGTCGGCGATGTCAAGCACACCGTCGATGACTACAAGTCACGCGCAACACGTGCGGTCGGCGCAGCAAAGAGCGAGTTCGACAAAGAAGCACGTAAGTAGCCGCTACGTGCGACATAAAGTACAGCCTCTCGCTCGAGAGGCTGTAATTATAGGACTATCTTTGTCTACCTGGTCGTCTACGTGGCGGTAGTGCGTTACGAAACAAGACAGGTTGATCGATTTGTGTAATACGCATGCGTTTACGAGCTTCGTCTATGAATTGGTCGTCTACGGGAAAGTTAGCACTACGCACGCGTAGCCTCGCGGCGCGACTCTCTGGGTCTGATATGCTTGTAGCTGCGAGGCTGACTATGTGTTCACCCATGTGCGATATGTCGCTTTGATTTGTCTCGGTAGGATTGGCTAGATGAGGCTCGGAATCTTCCATGCTACGGATTATGCCTTAAAGAGTATAGATTGTCAAGCAGACCTAGGCTGAAGCTCAAGACTCAGCCCCTCGTCATGCTGAAACGAGTTCAGTATCCGGTCAAATATATGAATTAACTGATTTATGTACCTATTGGACCCTAGCGTAGCTGCACGAAACCGTAGGACAAGACTTGCTTGTTTTACAATGAGAAGGCAGAGGATGCGCTTACCGCGATTCGATTGTCTGGCTTACGCCTGTGAAAAAGTCATGCAGCGGCGGGATGTAATTGCCGAGCAGGCTCAGGAGCCATACTAGTAGTGCAACGACGATGGTACCGCCTAATACCGAGCCGACGCCAAAGAAAATCCCGCGGAAGAAATTCATCTTGTACACCTGAGCTTGGCTGCGGTTGAAGTCAACGAATAAATCCTCCAGGACTGTTCGACGAGCATCATTTTCTTGGTCGCGTTTTACCTTTTGGGCGATTTTCTTTACCATACATCCAGTATAGCACGGAGAGGGTGTATGGATGGGTAGGCTAGTGCGTCGCTGCCCCTCCGAACCACTGACAATCCTCGCTGTCCCATCTAAAGATTCCTGAGGTGTACCTCAAGATTCTTTAGTGGGACACGGTGGTGAGGAGGGGCAGCGGCGCACTAGCCGGACGGACTATTTGCTGTTATTTCGTGCTATAATTTATAGCAATGGGGAGCAACACGAAAAGTCCAAGCAAGCAGACGTTTGAGCCGTCTGACTTCGTGCACTTGCACAATCACACGCACCACTCCTTGCTTGACGGCCTCACGAAGATTCCTGACCTAGTGTCCAAGTCCAAAGAGCTCGGCATGACTGCCGCAGCCATGACCGACCACGGTACGATGAGCGGCATCATTGAGTTCTACAAGGAAGCTAAGGCCAATGATTTCAAGCCAATCCTCGGCATCGAAGCCTACATCGCCGCCCGTTCGCGCTTCGACCGCGACCCAGCCAAGGACAAGGCGCGCTACCACCTTATCATCCTGGCGATGAACGATACCGGCTACCGTAACCTGATGCAGCTCAGTACGCTGGCCAACCTCGAGGGCATGTACTACAAGCCGCGCATGGACCACGAAATCCTGGAGAAGTACAACGAAGGCCTCATTATCCTCAGCGGGTGTGCCAGTAGCGAAGTGGGCGAGGCGCTGCGCGCAGGCGACTATGCGCATGCCAAGGAGGTGGCCGAGTGGTACAAATCCATCTTTGGCGACCGCTACTACCTAGAGCTGCAAGACCACGGCCATCCTGACTCGCCGACACACTGGGACGTGCAAATCAAGATAAACGAAGGCATCAAGCGCCTGGCCGGGGAGCTCGACCTCCCAATGGTCATCACCTGCGACGGCCACTACTTGACACACAACGAGCAGAGCGCGCACGAGATTCTCCTCTGTGTTGGCACCGGCTCGTTCATCAATGACGAAAAGCGTATGAGCCTGAAGGACTTCGAGCTGCACCTGACCGACCCGCGCGACATTATCGAGCGTTGGGGCGATGAGTGTCCGGAAGCGATTGCCAATACCAAGGCAATCGCCGACCGCTGCGATGTGACCATCGAGCTCGGCCGCATCCTCATTCCGACATTTCCGGTGCCAGACGGCGAGAACGAAAAGAGCTACCTCGACAAGCTGGTCTACCAGGGCTTAGCGGTTCGCTATGGCGGTCAGCAGCCGGATGATGTCGCAGACCTCACGCCCGACGACATTCGGCCGACGCTCGCGCCAGAGGTCGTCGAGCGGCTCGATATGGAATTTGACGTGCTCGACCGTATGGGCTATAACGGCTACTTCCTGATTGTCCAGGACTTCATCAACTGGGGTAAATCTCAGGGAATCATCTTTGGACCGGGGCGCGGTTCGGCGGCCGGGTCTATCATTGCCTATGCGCTGAATATTACCGACCTCGACCCGCTCAAGTACGACCTGCTGTTTGAGCGCTTCCTCAACCCCGACCGTATCTCGATGCCGGACATCGACATCGACATCCAGGATACCCGTCGCGACGAAGTGATTCAGTACTGTGCTGACAAATACGGCGATGCGCGTGTGGCCAATATCGTCACCTTCGGTAAGATGGCCGCTCGTGCTGCCGTGCGCGACGTCGCCCGCGTACTGCAGGTGCCGTACGCCGAAGCCGACCGCCTGGCCAAACTCATCCCACCGCCAGTGCAGGGCCGGCACATCCCGCTCAGCAAGTCGGTTGTCGAGGACGCCGACCTCAGGGCCGAGTACGAGAGCAACTCGACCGCCAAGGAAGTGTTTGACTTCGCCATGACGCTCGAGGGCACTATTCGCTCGCACGGCGTACACGCGGCCGGTGTGGTGATTGCGCCGGACGACCTGGTGAAGTATGTGCCGCTCGAAATGGCCCAAAAGGGCGTTGTGGCCACACAGTACCCCATGGGACCGGTCGAAGAGCTGGGGCTACTCAAGATGGACTTCCTGGGCCTGTCGAACCTCACTATCATCAAGAATGCGCTGCGTATTATCAAGAAGGTCTACAAGACCGATATCGACCTCGCTACTGTCCCGCTCGATGACGGCAAAACCTACATGCTATTCCAGCGCGGCGACACCACCGGCGTGTTCCAGCTTGAGTCTGCTGGCATGAAGCGCTACCTGCGCCAGCTCAAGCCGACCGTATTTGAAGACATTATCGCCAAGGTCGCATTGTACCGTCCAGGCCCGATGCAGTTCATCGACAGCTTCATTCGCCGCAAGCACGGCGAGGAGGAAATCACCTACCTGCACTCCGGCATGGAAAACTCGCTGAAGAACACGTACGGCATCCTTGTCTACCAGGAGCAGTTTATGCAGATTAGCAAGGAGTGGTCGGGCTTTACGGGTGGCCAGGCCGATACGCTACGCAAGGCAGTTGGTAAGAAAAATATCGCGCTGATGCAGAAGGTCAAGCCGGAGTTCGTCGAAGGTGCGGTCAAGGTGGGCGGCGCGACTAAAGAAATCGCCGAAACCTTCTGGGACCAGCTAGAGGAATTCGCCAATTACTGTTTCAACAAGTCGCACGCGGCCTGCTACGGCCTCATCGCTTACTGGACCGCCTACCTCAAGGCGCACTACCCGGATGCCTTCATGGCGGCGCTCATGACCAGCGACCAGGACGACACCGACCGTCTGGCTATCGAGATGACCGAGTGCCGGCATATGGGACTCGACGTGCTCAGCCCGGATGTCAATGAATCGTTCGTCGAGTTCGCGGTCGTCCCCGACAAACAGCAAGTCCGCTTCGGGCTGGCAGCGGTCAAGGGCGTGGGCGTGGCTGCCGTCGAAGAAATCCTCCGTGCGCGCGAGGAGGGCACATTCGAAAATATCGAAGACTTTGCCACGCGCGTCAGTACGGCAAAGGTAAACAAGAAGTCCTGGGAAGCGCTCATCAAGTCTGGCGCGTTCGACAAGTTTGGCGACCGCTCCGACCTACTATTCAACCTCGAAGACATCCTCGCCTTTGCCTCCAAGCTCCAAAAGGAGCGCCTCAGCGGCCAGACCGACTTGTTCGGCAACCTCATTGGCGATGAATCAGTCCGAGCCAAGCTCGACCTGCGCACCGCGCCGGTTAAGTATACCGACAAAGAGCAGCTTATGTGGGAGCGCGAACTAATGGGCCTCTATATTAGCGCGCATCCGCTCGACAAGTACGATGCGTTCTTTGACGAACAAACCATCCCAATGAGCAATGTCACCCCGGCGATCGATAATCAGCCCGTCACCGTCGGCGGCCTTGTCACGACAGTCCGGTCGATCGTTACCAAAAACGGCAAAAAAATGGCCTTTGTCGGCCTTGAAGCCAAGTCGGGCGAGTGCGAAGTCATCCTCTTTCCAGGGCTCTACGACCAAGTCGGCAGCCGCGTCGTGCAAGACGCTGTCATCAAGGTGGCGGGCAAGGTGAATGCTCGCGACCGCGACGGCAATATGCTCGATGAGGCCAAAATCATCGCCGATGAAATAGATATCATTAGCGACAAAGAGCTTCGCGACTACGAGAGTACCGGCCGCAAAATGGCCGCACCGACCTCGCGCGCGCCCTACCGCAAAAAGGTCTATCCGTCAGCCTCAGCCTCTGTCAGCAAGCCGAGTCCAAGCGTCGCGCCAGCCATGGCGGCCGAAGAGCCCAAGCTGCAGACAGTCTACTTGCGCGTCGACGACCCGGGCGATACCACGACGCTATTGACGCTCAAGACAGTGTGCGGCAAATTCCCGGGCGAAACCGATGTCGTCCTCGTGCTCGGCAGCGAAAAACGCGCCCTCAAAATGCCGTTTCGGGTATCACTCGAAGACGCACTCACCACACAGTTGGCCGCGTCAATAGGCAGCGAGCATGTAGTAGTCAAATAGCAGGGAGCTGTGGTACAGTAGCGAGAGAAAAGGTGGTAACGATATGAGTAAACGTCGCGCGATTATACTGATAGCAGGGCTGATTATCCTGACAGGCATCGGCTGCCTGGTATACCTAAAGTTCGCCACGCCGCCTGCTTCCGAGGTGGACAACGCCGCTACTGCCAAAGCAGACAAAGCGTACAAAGACCCCGACAGTAGTCTGACCTTTACGTATCCCTACAACTGGACGGTTGCGCCGGACGCGGACGACACTAAGTCGAAAGATATTTTTGTTGCTGACGCAGAGGGCGAGCCGCTTGCGCAGCTGCAGCTTTCGACCGGCGAGCGCGGCGATTTTGCGGCGGACCGCAAAGTGAACCTGCATGTGTATAGTTCGCAACCAGCCCAGTTTGGTGATGCTACCTACGCCATCTGCGCAAGCTATGCGGACGAAGGGGCGGCTATTCCTGTAGTAGGCTTGTCGCGCTATGCCGCTTCGACCGATGGCGTGCTGATAAGTACGCTGACGAGCATGTCGCCTAGCGCAAACTCGCCCTACAAGTGGGTGATGTTCGAAATGTCGTACGAAGAACCGCCCGAGACCGAAGCAGAAATCCAATCCTACTGCGACTCCGACCAAGCAAAGCAGCTTACGAAGCTCTTTGCGAGCCTTACACCATGACACCCGCTACTGCGTCAGGCCGTAGAGCGCGATGCCGGTGGCGACAGATACGTTGAATGACTCTTTCTGGCCATGCATGGGGATTTCTACGATATCGTCGACCTGAGTCAGGAGCTCTGGGGTGATGCCATGGACTTCTTCGCCAAGCAGCAGCGCGAGTTTGGCAGGGGCGGTATAGTCGCGGAGGTTAGTACTGTGCGGAGCTTGCTCTAGCGCCACAATACGATACCCCGCTAGATGTAGCGTGCCCAGATCTAGCGTCTCCTGGTGCTCAAATGGCACGAGTGACGCTGCCCCTAGTGCCGTTTTGTCGATTTGGGCGCTAAGTTTGTCGGCGATGTGTGGTAGGCGCGGGTCGTTTGGTAGCTTCGGATATGGTGTATACCCGCTGAGGATGATGCGCGACACGCCGAAACCCTCGGCCGTGCGGAAGATGCTGCCGACGTTGTGGGTGGAGCGGATGTTGTGAGCGATAACGATGATTTCAGGCATGGTACGATACTATTCTAGCATCGGAAGCCCTGAAGCACATTTTTTCGGCCATCGCAGTTTAAAACGCTAGCGTTTTACGCTACAATAGGGTCAATATGGACGAGGGCAAGATTCAGCAGCAACGGCGTGATCATGAAGAGCAGTCGACGCGGGAGCGCGCGGCGATTATTGGGCTGCAGTACCTCGATGCGCGGGAGATTGAAGCGACGCTGCCGCTCGCCGAGGGCGTGCTGTCGGTCAAGGATATGTACCAGGGCAAGCTCGTGCCGCTCGTGGCGGGCGACCGCGACGTGATTACGCAGTTCGCGGCAACAGCGCAGACGCCTCAGTCGCTGATTCAGCAAATGACGCAGCAGTATACCAGCGACGGCAAACAGATTCGCTTCTTCCTTATCAGTAGCAGCGGCTTCCGGGCGTTTATGCGCCGCTACGACCCGCCGCGCGAGGTCAAGTACGACGATATCGAGATAGCGACCGAGGGCGACAGCGACACACTGCAAAGGGTAAGCCAGACGCTGGAGTCTGTCGGTAGCGAAGCGGTATTTGACTTCCTTATCTCGCAGGCCGACAAGCTCGGTGCGAGCGACATTCACATCGAGAATCAACGCGAAAGCATCCGCATCCGGATGCGCGTCGACGGCGCACTGCACTCTGTGGCGCAGCTAAGCCGAGACAGGTATCGTATCATCATGGGCGAGCTGGCCCGCCGCGCCAATATATCGACCGCAGCTGACGAACCGCAATCCGGGCATATGCAGCAAGATATCGCGACCGAAACCAGTACGCACACCCTCAACATGCGCGTCGAGACCGTGCCAACGATGTTTGGCCAGGATGCAGTGCTGCGCCTCTTTAACTTCGACGAGTCGCTGCTACAGCTGGACCTGCTAGGCATTCCGCAGCGCCAGCGCGACGAAATCGACAAGATCGTTAGCCATCCGCGCGGCCTGGTACTCATGGTCGGCCCGACCGGCAGTGGCAAGTCGACCACGCTCTACAGCATGCTCAACGCTCTCAATACCTCTGATAAGAAGATTATTACCCTTGAAGACCCGATCGAGTACGGCCTGACTGGCATCACGCAAATCCCGGTCAACACAACCGGCGGCAAGACATTCGGCGACAACTTACGCAGCGTACTGCGCCTCGACCCCGACGTCGTGATGGTCGGCGAGATTCGCGACCAAGATACCGCTCGGACGGCTATCCAAGCGTCTATTACCGGCCACCTGGTGCTGTCGAGCTTTCACGCCAATAGTACGAGCGCAGCGTTCAGCCGCATGATCGACATGATTGGCGTCAACCCGATATTTAGCTCGGCAATTCGCCTCATTATCGCGCAGCGGCTGGTGCGGCGTTTGCATGATTCTAGCAAAGAGGAGTACGAGCCCGATGAAGCGACGAAGCGCTACGTGCGCGAGGTACTGGCTGATTTGCCCGACGCCTATGAGAACAAGCCGAACCTCGATGACTTCAAGCTTTGGCGACCGGTATCGACCGAGGAGGTGCCGTTTGGCTACAAGGGTCGTATCGTCATCATGGAGCAAATGGTCGTCGACGAAGAAATCCAAAAGTTCATCCGCGGCGATGTAGCGGACATCCATACCGAAGCTATCGAAAAGACTGCCAAGTCTCGGGGTATGCTTACCCTTGAGCAAGTAGGGGTTCTGGCCGCCTTACGCGGCGAAACCACGCTCGAAGAAGTAAATCGGGTCATTTAATTGACATTTATTGTAAACTATGCTACAATGAGAAGATAGCATAATAAATCTTCTCGGCTTATGACTGCTCCTGAACGCACCGCTGCCAAACTCGCCCTCTATGAACGCCATACAGAGAGGTTTCTGATGGTGCGCGGCGAAAGACCGATTGCGGATGGTGGCCACTGGAGTTTCGTAGGCGGTGGCATCGAGCCGGGTGAAGAACCACTCGAGGCGCTTGCGAGGGAAACCGAGGAGGAAATTGGTCTTAGTTTGCAGGGCAAGACAATTTATGAGGTAGGAACAGTGGTGTGGCAGCTTCCGGACCGTCACGGCAAACCCTATACCAATAAGTGGCTGCTGTACTTTAGTATGCTAGGCCATGAGTTACCTCCTTCGACGCCGCAGACCACGAGCTATATGGATATAGTGGCAGCGACGCGCAACCCTCACGTTTCGTCGCTGGCTAAGACCTCGATACGACTTATCGAGTTCAGGCGTACTATCCATCAGGCACGTCTCGACCAGCGAAGCCACTTGCGGGTGGTGAGGTAGCGTCATGAATAAGCATAACCCTGAGCAAAAACCAAGTCGGGCCGAGAGTACTGGTAAGACGTGGTGGGATTATATCGGACCTATATATAGGTACAATGACCTCCCAGACGAGGCCAAGGCTGATGAAGGGCTGATTGTGGTAACGACGACAGACAAGGTGAGGTACGTTCCTGTTCGTCAGTTTGACCCTACTACTCTTACTGAGAAGGGTGCTCCTGCGCCCAAGGTAGACTATTGGGTTGGGCTGCTCTGGCGTGTTGCTAAGGAGTTTGAGATTCGACAGCTAGGATTTAGCGAATGGACTACCGCAGTAAGTGTCCTTTCTCCCTTGCAGGGGCAGGAGCTGTCCTTTGTCGAGAGGCTCTACGCTTGTACTGATGACGAAGAACGAAAGCGTATCATTATGGAATACGTTACTCGGTCGATATCTGGAGCTACTTGGAACGATATAAAACTTATCTTGCCTGACGAAGGTCGGCAAATCGAAGGCAAAGAATAGTAGCTCGTCCTCAAGCTCGAAATGGTCGTTTTATCAAATACTTTTAGTTCTCGGCATCGCCGGAAGTCGGGAGGCCGTAGCGGCTAGTTGGGCGTACCCCATCTGTGTGCGTCCATTTTTCGACCTGCTTCTACCAGGGCTGCTTTTAGAATGCCGCATCCGCCGACGCTTTTCGTCACAGGCGAGTCGTCGAGGGCTTTGTCGACCTCCCAAGCACCTCCGCAAGGAAGACATTCTATGCACAGAGGAGCATCAGGCGATGTATCGAGTGGGACGAATTCAATATTTCGGAGGGGGTCAAAATTACCCGACTTTTTAGCAGCTTGAAGCGCATTCCGTATGCAATGTGGGGCCAGCTCATCTCTAAAGAATGCCCGAACCTTGGGACTTCCCGCTGCTCCCAGCTCTCCTTGCTCTGGCCCGCTTGGGCCACCTTCAATTCCAGTCATATTCGTATTATAGTATATTATGTAGTTTTATGCAATACCGGGACCTTATATATCACAACTCAAGCATTCTGACGCATATGCTTGCATTTTTAAACTATCTATGCTATAATGAAAGGATAGACACGGTTCGTGCCATATATTGCTAGTAGGAATCTTTCTATGCATGACAGAGTTGGTACTCCAGAAAGCGTTACGTATATTGCCGGGTTTGGCGTTGGTAAGCCGAGCCCTATGCTTCGCGAGACCATGATGGAATGGTCCGGCTGCGAGACGCTTGCCACGTATACACTGGCTGAGGCAGTGCAGGGCCTCTCCAAGGTGAAGGACAGTATCGACCCCAAGACTGGCCTCGTCATCACGCACTCTACCGGGTATCTCGCGCTACGCGAGCTGATGTCGCTTGCCGAAGGCGAGGTTGAGGGTGCGCGGGCATTTTGCGTTGCGCCGCCGACGATCGAGACAACGATAGCGAGGTTGGCCTATGGCGCTTCGCTCACAGCAGTTGATCGATGCTTGCGTGGTGGACCGTCTCGGAGGGAGCGCCTTATCCGCGCTCAAGTTCATCAGCGAGCACAGGTGGTGGAGCTATGCAAGGGCGGGCTAATGACGGATGTGCGGTACTTGGGCAGGCTTGCCAGGACGAGTTGCCTGAATACCTCCCATGAGTGGCCTACGACAGTAGTGGCTATGAAGGGTGACAAAATATTTAGAACGCCGCCTCATGAAAATGTCGTATGGGTTGACGGCCCTCATGACATGCTGGAAATCTGGCCGGAAAAGTTCTTTCAGGAGGTAGACGAGGCACTGGCAGGCCGTGTGGAGCACACGGCTGTTAGCGGATATTAGCAGCTAGCGCTGGCACGATCCGCTCATCAATCACGCTCGGGA
>CAZGGJ010000022.1:0-12916 GCA_964525315.1 uncultured Candidatus Saccharibacteria bacterium
CTCTCAAACATCGTATAGAACGCGCCTTTTCGGGCGATGAGTTCTTTGGCGGTGCCTTGCTCGACGATGCGGCCGTCCTCCATCATGTAGACGATGTCGGCCTTTTGGACGGTGCTGAGGCGGTGGCTGATGGTGATGATGGTTTTGTCTGCTTGGGCAAAGAGGTGCTTGAATATCCGCGCCTCGGCAAGGGCGTCGATGGCACTGGTTGGCTCGTCCAGGATGATGATGGGCGCGTCGCGGTAGAAGTTGCGCGCCAGTGCGAGCCGTTGGTATTGGCCGCCGCTGAGCTCGGTGGCAGTAGCTTCGTCGTTGTCCTGGGCCATCCAGCGCTCGATGTACGTATCCACGCCGTGCTCGAGCTTGCTCACCACTGAATGAAACTCAGCGTCACGCATAGCCTGCTCCATACGCGTAGCGTCGGGTGCTCGGCTGACGTCGCCGAACACGACATTTTCCTTGATGGTTGCGAACCAGTAGCGGATGAAATCCTGCCCCAGCATCGCAATGCGCTGGTGCCACGACTCCGGGTCGAGCTCGCTGAGGGGCACATCATCGAGCAGTATCCGGCCGTTGGTCGGGTCGTACAGCCCCATGAGGAGCTTGATGAGCGTGCTCTTGCCAGCGCCGTTTTCACCGACGATAGCCACATGCTGGCCGCGCTCAACCGTGAAGGAGACCTCGCGCAGGACTTGTTTGTCGGTCTTGGGATAGGCGAACGAGACGCTATCGACAGCAATCCGCGTCGGCACCTCGGCCAGCTTGCGGCTGCGGCGCGGTGCTTCGGCAATGTCCATGAACTTCTGGTAGTCGACGATGTTTGCGAGGTCCTCATCGATACGGCCTAGCTGACCAGCCAGACTACCTGCTTGGCTAAGCGCCCGGCTGACCATCTGCTGCACATAAAGGAACTGGCCAACCGGCTGTGCATGATGGATGATTTGCAGCGTCACCCATACCAACGCACCCAACTCGGCAAGTGCTTCGCCTATATTAGCGAGGAGCTGCTTCCAGATGGTACTGAGCTCGAACTGCAGGCGTTCCTTTTCGTCGGCGTCGCGTAGCTTGGCGCGCATACGCACGAGCTTGCGCACCACGCCGTAGATGCGCATTTCAGCCATATTCTGCGACTCCTGCAGCATCCAGCCGAGGTTGCCCAGACGGCGGCGATTGGTGATATTGCCCTCCCAATGCTGCGCCTGACGCCGAGCCAACCGCAGCTGAATGACGAGGTTTGGCAGCGTGACGACAAGGATAATCAGCGCCAGCCACGGCGACACCGCGACGAGTGCCAGCAGCGCGCCAATTGCGCTAATAACAGAGCTCGCCATACTGCCAATAGTATCGAATATATAGCTGAAGAAGTAGCTGAAGCGCTTGGCCTTTTCATGCAAATCAACCATTTCTTTATCGTCGTAGAGCGGGAACGGCAGCGAGCAAAAATGCTCTATCATGCGGTCGTCAATTGCCGCGCCGATAGCGTAGCGGGTCTTCTGAGAGACGTAGTTGCTGACGCTGTTCCAGGCAAGCAGCACCAGGCCCAGCACCGCGGTGATAATCACATACATCAGTGCTCGGTCGCCCGCCGTGCTATCGCCGCTATAGGCTTCAGTCAGCGCAGTCGTCGTGAGTGCCGCATAGTAGGTGGTTGCGATGGGTAGCGCTGCCTGCACCAGACTGTCGGCGAGGCGTATCACGCCAGCGCTTGGCGCAATGCGAAACGACGTCGCACCAACTTTCGCGATGGCGCTGAGGTACTGCTTGGTGGTAAGTTTTTTCTTGGCCATAGTATGTTACTTGAAGAACGGCGAGCGCACCCAATCCTGCCCTAAGTGAAGCCAATTATTGATGAGCCCGTAGCCATTGAGCAGCCATATCGTCACAATGACGACCAGCGCCGTGAGGCACCAAAATATCGCCTTGACCCAGCCGGGCTGCGCTTTCAGCCACTGCTGCCAAGCGTCGTATTTGCCCTTGGCATAGTCGAGAATACGCTGCGCCCATGGAAATTCCTGCGCAAGGATGGCGAGGCCCATAAACACCACCAGCCAGCCCGGGCCGGGATATGGAATCATGAAGATGCCAGCGACTAACACGGCGCCGCCGACGATACCGATAGCCCAGCGCTTGGTGTGCCGCTTCATTTTCTCAATCATACACCTAGTGTACAGCCAGTCGGACTAGTCGTCCACCTTCTCAAATCGCGGCTTCAGCTCGCCGCCCTGCTCCACCTGCTCCAGAAACATATCGATGGGCCGGGCAAATAGCTCGTACTCGCTGTCGTACATGGCACGGTAGACGACAAGGAATTCGTTCGTCTCGGTGTGCAGCACCGTGCCGAGGACTTCGTACAAGTTGCCAGTCTTGCTGTGACGGTACGTGCCGGTGGGGATGGTTCGCGGGTCGGGGTCGGTTGCGTGTGACATGCTTACTCCTTTGCTAATAAGAATTCGCGCACCTTGGCGAATGGCTTTATGGTCGTGTAGTACTGGTCGTACCCTGTCTCGTCCAGCTCGGCTGCGGTCTTGCCGTCGAATCCATCGGGCGCAAAAATCCTATCGAAGCCATAGCCGCCTGTTCCGCGTGGCGCATCGACAATCTCGCCGCCGATTTCGCCGCTAAACAGCCGCAGCTCATGACCATCAAAGTACCCAAACGTACACATCGCCACCGCCCGGCGGTTGTCAAACCCATCGAGCATCCGGCACATCTTGGTTGGTCCGTCCTCGCCTGTGACGAAGAACTTTACGAACGGCCCAGGCAGCTCGCCCCAAGCTTCATACGAGAAAGTAACGTCCTTGACAAGTACCGGGCGACCCAGCTGCTCGTATGCCTGGCGGACTTTGTGGCCTACCAGCTCAGCAGCATTGAGCGTCTGGATTTCGTCGAGCTCAGCCGGTTGATGCGCGATGTCCATACCCATATGCCGCGCGAAGTTGGCGGCCTTTTCGGGGTTGCCTGTGACGAATACGACGTCGGTCATGTAGCGTCCTCATGCAGCTTCTCAATCAGCGCCTTGCGCAACTCGTCACCGCTAAGCTGACGACCGTTGGCCGTATGGCCATTGGCATGGTGCCAGTCAAGAATGTTATTGCGGACGAGTTTGGTATAACGGAATATTGGCATAGTAATTCCAGTATACATGACATCGGCTAATTTGCCGCGCTGCTTTCAGAACTATGCTACTTCGGTCACCTCTCTCGTTTTTGCAGCCACAATTTTATCCACATACCCCCATACCTTTGCGAATGAATCTACAGTGTCCTCTGCTTGACGAAGTTTTTTGTACAGCCCTTTTTCCACTGACTCAATCGCGCAGATAATTTCACGTTGGGACGCAGCTTGTTTTTCGGGCATGTTGGCATCAATCATTAGCTGATACAAATCTTTTCCAGATAGCTTCGAGAGCCGTGATAACGTATGTGCCGCGATTGCAGCTGTCGCTATAAAGTACGGCTGGCCGCCCTGAGATTTGTAGATGTACTTGTTTGGGAGTTGTATATTATATTGATTCGGCAATAGAAGATGAGTTCCTTCATTGTCGTGAAGTGGAGCTTCATTTTGACGGCAGTGCATAGCGGTTTCTTCTGCGAAAGCTTCAGCAAAAAATCCCCCTTCAACGACAAAAGGTTCAGTCGCATCACCAGTAAACCTGGCTTTTTGTAACCCTACTTGCTCATAGGCATATGGACCGGCTCCATTTTCCATAACAATGACCGTCCTAGCGCCTTTTGTGCTGGCGGCATGAGCACATTCGTGGTAGGCGCGGTGTTGTCGTACAGTTTGTGTCTGCGATTGCTCGTTTCCGAAATACTGACGGATGAAAACTTGTCCAGTACTTGGGTTATACCTGCTCTCCTCCTGTGTCCACGACCACGAACTACTCCATGCGCTAAGTCCTGTGACTGCGAGAACAGCATTTTCGGCACACATACGCAACGCTTCTAGGGCAATTGTTACTTCTGGCTGCACATATGCCCAAGATATGATATCTTCTATTCGTGTGCGCTCTGCTTTGAACCGCTCGTCGCTTACTTGACGCAACCTTAGTCTATTGGTTCCCTCGCTAATGCGACCAGAAAAAATTCTAAATTCGCCATCAGGAACGGGCCGGACACATGACTCATCAGGGTCCAACGAAAGTGTCCCAAAAGGGGTTTGCCGCTCGCCACTCGATCTCATTTTTTCATAATAGCATATATTTACTATTTTACAATTGTCATAAGGTCAATCCACCCTCAAACACCTCACGGACATAGGAGTCGAGCTCAGATGCGAGTGCTTCGTCCTTCGTCATCCATGCGCAACTATCGTGCTCATCGCTGATAGCCACCTCGCCGCTAGCCGTGCCGACGTAGGTCAGACGTACGACGTGCACTGGTGCGGCTGCTACGAAGATGTCCTGTGCGGCAAGGAGTCGGTCGATTGACTCAAGCGTGAGGCTGGTTTCTTCCTGGACTTCGCGGCGCAGCGCGGCTTCGAGAGATTCTTCGGGCTCAATGCGCCCGTCCGGGATGTCCCACTTCTGCGGACCGGACTGAAATGCCGCGGTGCGGCGGAGGAATAAATACTTGTCCTCGCTGTTTCGGAGTAATACTTTGACGCCGACTTGGAGATTCATAGGGCTATCCTTTCATTATACCACATATTGCTTATGATTGCAATAGCTCGAGCAATTGCGCCTCGTTGATAACCTTGGTGCCGTACTGCTCGGCCTTCTTCAGCTTGCTAGTACCGACTTTGCCACCGGCGACAAGGTAGGTCGTATCCTTGGCCACGCTGGTCTGGAAGGCACCACCTAGGCTGCGGATGCGCTCGGCTGCTTCGTCGCGGCTCATACTCTCGAGCGAGCCGGTGACAACGAAGTTCATGCCGGCCAGCTTGCCGGACTTTACCTCGTAGTGCGGCTCCACGCCGAGCGAGCCGAACTTGTCGAGCAGCGCCAGGTTGTCCTCGTCGGCAAACCATGCCGCGATCGACTCGGCTACCACCACGCCCACACCATCGATAGCTTCGAGCTGGTCGATAGTAGCGTGCGCTAGCGCGTCGAGACTCTGAAAATGGCCCACGACATCGATAGCTGTCTGCACACCCACATGGCGAATCCCGAGGCCGACGACAAAGCGCTCCAGCGGCGGCTGCTTCTTGGCAGCAATGGCATCGACTAGCTTGGTAGCAGAGATGCTGGCAAAGCGGTCGAGTTCGAGCAGCTGCTCCTTGCGCAGTGTGTAGATGTCGGCGAGGTCCTTGACCAGCTCGGCATCGACCAGAGCGATGACGTTTTTCTCGCCCAGCGTGTCGATATCGAGCGCGCCCTTGGAGGCAAAGTGGCGCAGCGCGCGCTTCAGAAGCAGTGGACCAGTCGCGCCCTTGACGCGGTAGACCACCTCACTCTCCGGACGCTCGAACTCCAGCTCGGGGTACTGGCGCGCCAATTCTTCTTCGTAATCGATGGGCTCCGAATCGCTCGGCCGCAGCTCGGTAAGCACCTGCTGGACCTGCGGAATAATGTCGCCCGCCTTAAATATAATCACCGTATCGCCGCGGCGCACGTCCAGCCGAGCTATCTCGTCGGCGTTGTGCAGGCTGGCATGCTGGACCGTCGTCCCGGCGACCTGCACCGGCTCGAATACTGCCACCGGTGTGGCTGCGCCCGTACGCCCGATGGACACGACGATATCGCGGACGACCGTCGTGGCTTCTTCGGCGGCGAACTTGAAGGCCACGGCTGCGCGCGGCGTCTTGCCCACCGTACCGAGTCGCGCGAACACATGGCGATTATTGAGCTTGATGACGGCACCGTCAGTATTGAAAGGGAGTCCGGCGCGAATCTGGTCCAGGTGCTCGACATACTGCATGATGTCATCGACGCCGTGCACTACTTCAGTGAGCTTGCTGGTCGTGATGCCAAGCTCGGTCAGCATACTGTAGCCAAAGGCAATCGTCGGCGTATCCTCGAGGCTGTCGCGAATGATATCGTAGCCGATAAACTGCAGCGGCCGCGCCGCCACAAGGCCAGGGTCGAGCTGACGAATGGTACCGGCGGCGAGGTTGCGCGGGTTTTTGAACAGCGGCTCGCCTGCTCGCTCGCGCTTGGCGTTGAGCGCAGCGAAGTCTTGCTTGAACATGACGATTTCGCCGCGGATTTCGGTCCGGCCGCGCAGGAAGTGGGCGAACTTCTGGTTGTCGCGCAGACGAAGCGGAACGTTCTGGATGGTGCGGACGTTGGTCGTGACATCCTCGCCCACTCGGCTGTCGCCGCGCGTTACCGCCTGGACGAGCACGCCATCCTCGTAGATGAGGGCGCAGGCGAGGCCGTCCATCTTGATGTCGCAGAGAAACTCGTCCTCGACGCTTGGCTCGACCTTGTGCATGCGCTGCACCCACGCGGCCACTTCTTCGCGGTCAAACACATCGGCGAGGCTAATCATGGGTGTGCGATGCGTCACCTTGGTGAATTTGTCGAGCGCCTTGCCGGCGACACGCTGCGTCGGGCTATCCGGTGTGACGAGCTCGGGGTGCTCAGCCTCAAGCTGCGACAGCTCATGCTTCAGGCTGTCGGCAGCCGCCTCGCTCATGATTGATTCATCGAGGACATGGTAATGGTACCGATAGTCGTTGATAAGCTGGCGAAGCTTGGCAACGCGCTGCGCAGGCGACTGCGGCGACGGTTTAGGCGGGTGCGCTGTCATCGTCGATCACCTTTCGATAGAGCAAGTACACGTAGCTCGCCGACCATACCACCGAAAACGCGCTCAGCGCCACTGCCACAAATGGCACGATTGGTATCGATGCCAGCCATGGCCACGCACCGCTTAGCCACCCATTCAGCATAACCAGCGGCAACATAATGACTACCCACGCCGCAAAGAGTAGTCCGACCAGCCACAGCAGTCTATAAAGAATGCGTAACCGCCGCCCGATTACCAAGTCGCCAGCTGTGCGCAGCGCCGCCATCGGATACATACCAGGGAGCGTTACGACGATAAGCGCGATGAAAGTGGACGTAATCCAGTAGAGCGTCAGCGTCACGACAAGGAGCGTCAGGATCGAGAAGAGGAAGATTGGCATGCCTTCTGTGAGTAGGTTGATATTATTCAGCGCCGTGTACGCCACGCCGAGCAGCCCGAGCGGCACCAGCTGAAGCAGCAGCGCACCAAGCACAAGAAAGGTCGATACAAGCGGGCTGCCGGCATTGTACAGCCCGTCGCGCAGGCGCGGCTTGCTCCCTGCCAAGTATTCGCGCAGCAGCCATACGGTCGTTAGCCAGCCCAGCAAGAAGAGGAGCACCGCATACACTTGCTGCACCTCGCTAAACGATTCGACTCCGCCGCCAAAGGCCGCCACCGACAGCAGTATCGCCTGAAACAGCGAGTCAAAGTCGCCAGCCGACAGCTCGCTATTGCTCTCGGTAAAGAGGTCGCTAATCTGCGTATAGGTTGTTTGACTCGTCATGAGTCCAAGCAAGACCGCAACCGCACCATATAGCAAGGCAAGCGGCACGAATATCCTGGCGCGGCGGCGCAATGTCATCCACACTTCGGCCGTAAACGCCCAGTAGCCCGGCAGCGTAAGCCCGCGTTTGTAGGTTGCTCGCTTGGTCAAGCGAAAGCTGCGGTGCGGCCGACGGCTCATAAGGCCGCGCATGCGCTGGGCAAGACGTTGGCGGAAGCCTAGCTTTGTCGCGGTGGCTTCTGGCGCTTTCGGCTTCGCGGGCGTACGCCGAGACGATGATGGCTTTTTGTTGTTCTTGGCGGGCATGGCAGGCCGTTACATCTCGGTAAGGTTATTGCGGAGTCTATTGATACGGTCCTCGAGCGGCGGGTGCGTGCTAAAGAGGTTATTGATGCCGCCAGCCTTGAGAGGATTGCTAAAGAAGAGGTGGGCCGTCGCCGTACTCTGGCGCTGCATGGGGCGGCCGTAGTCGCGGAGCTTTTCCAGCGCCGAGGCCAAGGCTTCGGGGTCGCGCGTGGTCATGGCACCGGTAGCATCGGCCAAGTACTCTCGCTGGCGGCTAATCGCCGACTGGATAAGCGCTGCCATGACCGGTGCAAGGATAATGACGATAATGCCCACAACCATCATGATAGGGTTGCGATTATCACGGTCGCCGCCGCCCGACCACATCATATGCAGCGCGATATCGCTAAGTATCCCGATAGCGCTCGCCAGCCCAAAGGCAATCATACTTACACGAATATCGTAGTTCTTGACATGCCCCATCTCGTGCGCCATGACAGCCGTTAGCTCGCGGTCGCTCATGAGTTCCATGATGCCTGTGGTCGCGGCCACGATAGCGTGCTGCGGGTCGCGGCCAGTCGCGAAGGCATTTGGCGCTGGGTCATCGATGATATAGACCTGCGGCATGGGCATGCCGTTGGTGATAGAGAGGTTTTCGACAATGCGCCAGAGGCGCGGGTTGTCCCGCTTCTGGATTTCCTGCGCGCCGGTCATAGCCACGGCCAGCTTGCCAGCCGCAAAATACTGAATGAGTGCGTACACGCCCGCGCCCAGTAGTATCCACGGTGTCAGCCAAGTATTGCCGTAGTAGGCGCTGATAGCCCAGCCGACTGCCGCCACCACGCCAACGAACACTGCCATGATAATGACAGTGTTGCGTTTGTTGGCGGCAATAGCGCTATACAAGGTTCGTTAGCCTCCGATTAGAACTTTACTGCAACCGGCTTTTCGACGCTGGCCATGTCGTCGACTTCGAAGAACTCGCGCTTGGTGAAGTTGAACATACCAGCGATGATGTTCGATGGGAACATATCAATCTTGGTGTTCAGGTCGCGGACACCACCGTTGTAGAAGCGGCGGCTGGCCTGGATTTTGTCCTCGGTGTCGACCAGCTCTTGCTGCAACTGCATGAAGTTTTGGTTGGCCTTGAGGTCTGGGTAGGCCTCAGCAACAGCGAACAGGCTCTTGAGCGCGCCTTCGAACATGTTTTCGGCCTTGGCGGTCTCGGCCGGACCCTGCTGGGTGGCGTTCATGACAGCCGAACGAGCTTCAGTGACCTTCTCGAAGACGGCCTTTTCATGTGCAGCATAGCCCTTGACGGTCTCGATGAGGTTCGGAATGAGGTCGGCACGGCGCTTGAGCTGTACCGTGATATCACTCCACGCTTCCTCGACGCGGACCTTGAGCTGTACCAGCGAGTTGTACATAGCGATAACGACGATGACGAGTACGACAACAATCGCCCCGACGATAAGTATCCATTCCATAAGTATGCCTCTTTTCTCAGTTACATTGTTATGCTTTTAGTATAGCAGTAACCAGTGGTGGCTACAAGAGGTTGCTAGCGCAGATCGTCGGTATTTTGCGAGGGGACGTCATCGCCAATGCTCCATGTCGCACCGCCAACCGACAAGAGACCCTCCTCAGAAGCTCGACTAGCCGCTCTTACTTCACTGGATAACGAGGTAAGCCGCTGATCCCATACATGCATCAGCTCTTGCTTTCTCTGAGCTACTACCGCACGAGTGCTCCCTTGCCGACGGAGTGCATCAAGCTCCATGTTTATCGAAGCAGCCGCACCGAGCATCTGGCGTACTGCGTATGTTTGATGCTCGCTGTCTGGAGTGTAGTGCTGCATCATGTCGTAAAGTCGAGCCTGAGACTCTGGCGATATATCCCCGCTTGATACGTGACTTATTTCGGTTACAGCAGCTCGAGGGCTCTCCGGACAAATGGCATCCACCTTGCGTTCCATGCCTTGAGCCCAACGCATACGTTTCCCTGAGCCTAGCGCTTTACCGTGTTCGCGATTTTTCATCCAAAGAGAGTTCATGGGTTCTGCTTCACACGACAAATGTAAGATATCATACCCAGCTCCCCTAGCTTCCCCCTGCGATAAAAACGTGCAAAATTGCTGGATGTTATCAGCAATTGATGGATTGTCATATACACATACCTCGTATTTTCGAGTCTTGCTCAGCGTGTAGCCAAGGATGAAGTCTCCGCACGCTTCCACCCTCCTCCTGGTGATAGTGTCTCCACTAAGGTGATTCGATACCGTAAGGAACTTCTGCAAAAGCCTTAGTGATACACCACTTTGTATAAATTGCTTCGAGTTACTTGCAGAGAAGTCATAGCTCTCTATATCATTCAAGCCGATTTTCTCACGCTTCATAATTTTTCGCCCTGCCACAAGATAGTGAACGAGTTGATGCAAATCATCTAAAGTAATTCGCTCATCCGGCAAGGTTGAGTGTAAAACTTCGTCGCTAGCAGAACTTAGCTTTCGTATCTCCGTCATACTTGTAGTATTTTACAATAACATTTACAAAAATACAATTATCCTCGATAACGATCATTAGTCGGCCATGGTACTATAGTTCTACGTATATGAGAATTCTATCCCTCAACACCTGGCACGGCGAATGCGCGTCCGAACTGCGGGATTTTCTGCGTTCACAGCTGGAAACGACAGATGTGTTTTGCTTTCAGGAAGCGTTCGGCAGCGGCATCGAGGGAATTATGACCGAGCTATTCGCTAGCTCGCACTTCGACTCGGCTACGACCGATAAGCTCATTGACGTTCGTCGGCACTACACTCTCTATACTTTCGCCAAGAAGCCGCTCAAGATAGCTCGGCATGAGAGCATCCTAGACGAAAGCGACGGCGAGACCGGCCAAGCGCTGGCAACCGAGCTGGACGTGAATGGCCAGCAGCTGACGCTCATCAATGTCCACGGCATGCCCTATCCTGGCCACAAACTCGACACGGACGGGAGGCTCCGCCAGACCGAACAGATTATCGCCTGGCTTCAACGCAGCGCTGGCACTCCTGCGGTGGTATGCGGCGATTTCAATTTGCTCCCCAGCGCCAAAAGCGTCCAGGACTTTGCGGCCGCAGGCTACCGCGACCTCATCGCTGAGTACGCCATCCCTACCACGCGCAATGAGCTTGCGTGGGCCAAGCACCCGGATAACAAACAACTCTTTGCCGACTATGCGTTCACCTCTCCCGGCCTTGAGGTCAGGGAGTTTACCGTGCCCGATATCGAAGTGTCGGACCACTTACCAATGAGTATCGACGTCGCCATATAACCGCTATATCTAGTGTGGGTACGCTAGATATAGCGTACCCTGATGAGAAATGGGCAAACCTGCTATAATCACAGATGATGCGATGACCGAGAATAGGTGCTAGCCCCGAAAAGCTATCTACGGCGAAGTAATGTCCGCCTCGCATCTCCATTTGATTATGACAGTCCAAGAATATATCGAGACCAAACTTGCAGAACTGGCCCGCCCAGCTACTTTAAAGAAGCCTGAAGCTACCGAGAAGCTAGCAGAAATTATATTCAAGGCTCTCCTCTCGAAAAAGTTCCGTAAGTATTCTGCAAATGAAGATTTGCAGAACCACATCAAGAATGCCATCCGCAGTAACATAGAGCAGAATCAACCGATAAATATAACATTTCTGCATGGAGCATATAAACTATGGCGGCTCGAAGAAGCACCCGAAGCCGATTGGGCTGAGCTGTTTTCGCTCATGTATTACTCCAATTGGGTAAAACCGATATGTGATGTGTATGGGCCTGGCGTGTGGTTCGACTTTTTTGTCGACGACTATATTATTAGTCGGCTAGATAACATACCAGCGGCTGATGTGCAGGCGTATATCGATAGCTATCAGTCAGTGATGGATTTTCTGGCACCCTACCAGCCAGAGAACTTGCGCATGACTATCACAACTGTCGGTGGACAATTCTCGTCAGAACAGGCATTTGATGAATCCTTGCAGCGCAATCTTGAAAAGTTGACAGCCGACACGCCAGGCGGTCTGCCCGAGCTCAATGAAGCGCAAATAGCTATGGTGGAGCTAAACACCAAGCCTACCGATGAGCAGCTCAAAGACCCGAGATGGCGAGAAAAAGTCTATCACTTGCATAACGCGTACATGGCCACTAAGGCAGAGCCTGGTTATCACAAAGGACGACCAGAAAAAATCATGGCATTCACCCAACCCCTTCCGTCCGGCACGGCAATTTCTGTCGGCACCACCAAGAGCTCAATTATGAAATTCTGGATTGGAGCTGGCGTATTGCAGCCAAAAGGCGATAGCTATAGCCAGGTCATCCTTTCGCCAAAACAGCTAGAAGCAGCGACTTTCGACTGGCAAACTGTCAGTCTTGGCATAAGCGGTAAGAATTTCACAAAGATTAGAGTACTGAAATAAATACTGAACCCGTTTGTGCGGGTTCAAGTAAGGGCGTTCTGGTGCTCGGGGCGGGACTCGAACCCGCACGACTTTTGGTCAAGGGATTTTAAGTCCCTCGTGGCTGCCAGTTACACCACCCGAGCGTAATTTTGTCAAGAGCACTTTCTTATTTCTACCCCGATGGGTTGGCTGCAGGCTATGGCAATTCGGGCATAAGACTCGCAGATTCTCAATCCGATTATCATATCTGTCGCCATTTATATGATCAAGCTCTACAGGTATTCTACCATCTTGACTCACTTCACTCCACCCGCACAGTTCACATTTTGGCTCCTTTATACCGGCATGGAATAGGCGCTTTTTAAGTCCAAAACTTTGAACAGTGCTGCCCTTGACGAGTACGGCATCAAGGCTTTTTAGGCGGTACTCGCGCTTATAGTCAGATTTCCATCCCTTGTTCCAGCCCTTACCAGTAAAGTGGCTGGTGTCAAGCTTCATGCGAGTAATCGCTGCCTGAACTTGTACGTAATTACCGCCAGCAGGGACAAGGCCAAGCTTTATTATCACCGCGCGTATACTATAGCTACTCTTGACCGCTTGCTCTATTTCTTCATCACTCCATGACCTAAATCTGCCCATATACCTATTGTACTCCATATTGTCTACCTTTTCTATACAATAGACGCCTACAATGCGTTTACTTCCCCGCCCATCCACGCTACAATAAGGTATGGAAAAATTCAT
>CAZGGJ010000022.1:12926-17130 GCA_964525315.1 uncultured Candidatus Saccharibacteria bacterium
GAATCGAACCCGCACGACTTTTGGTCAAGGGATTTTAAGTCCCTCGCGTCTACCAATTCCGCCATCCGCGCATGATAGCAGTATATCACTTTCGCTGCCTGCTATTCTAGCAGTTGGCAACATAAGCTGCGTTTACTTCCCCGCCCATCCACGCTACAATAAGGTATGGAAAAATTCACCCTCTCACTTACCTTCAACGATGTTCTGCTGCGGCCTGGTTATTCCGGCTTCGACCGCGCGGAGATAGACTGCAGTACCAAACTAACACGAAGTATTACCTTGGGTGCGCCATTTGTATCAGCGCCCATGGACACCGTCACTGAGGCGCGGCTAGCAATAGCCCTCGCCGAAGAGGGCGGCATCGGTATCATTCACCGTAACCTGACGGTCGAGCAGCAAGCAGCCGAAGTGCGCGCTGTCAAAGACGCCGGCCACTTGGTCGGCGCAGCTGTCGGCTCGAGCGCCGGCTACGAAGCGCGCGTTGAGGCGCTTATCGAGGCAGGCGTCGACGTAGTGCTTGTCGACTCGGCACACGGCTACGCCAAGAAGGTCATCGATACTGTCGCATACATCAAGCAGAAGTATAACGTCCAGGTCATTGCTGGCAGCGTGGCAACCGCCGATGGTGCCAAAGCGCTCATCGACGCCGGGGCGGACGGCTTGCGTGTCGGCATGGGGCCGGGCGCTATCTGCTCGACGCGTATCGTCTCAGGCATGGGCGTACCGCAACTGTCTGCCTTGCTGGAAATCGCGCCTATCGCCCACGAAGCGGGCGTACCGGTTATCGCTGACGGCGGCCTTATCAACTCCGGCGATGCCGTCAAGGCCCTCGCTGCCGGTGCTAGTACTGTCATGATGGGGCGCATGTTTGCCGCCACCGAGGAGTCGCCGGGTGAAGTCACTCACTTCAAACCAGAGCAAGTCCCCAGCCGCTTCCGCGACATCCTCGACGGCTCGACCGAATACACCTTCAAGGAGTACCGCGGTATGGGGTCGCTCGCAGCAATGAAGCGCGGCCTCGAAGTCAGTAGCGAAGACGAATTCCACGGCAAAAACTACACCGGCGATGTGCTCATTGCCGAGGGCGTCGAAGGCCTCGTGCCCTGCTCGGGCACGGTGAAAGATTTGACCGGCAAATGGCTAGGCGGCATCCACAGCGGTATGTATTATGTCGGCGCGCGGACTATCGCGGAGCTATGGGACAAGGCTGCGTTTATGCAAATCACCCAAGCGTCGCTTACCGAAAGCCATCCGCACGACCTATTTATCACCGAAGCCGGAGGTAACTACCAATGAGCCACGACACACTCGTCATTCTCGACTACGGCTCGCAGTACACGCAGCTAATTGCCCGCAAAGCGCGCGAACTGGGCGTGTACAGTATCATCGTTCCTTACCGAGCAAGTGCTGCCGAAGTGAAGGCGCATCAGCCGCGCGGCATCGTGCTCTCTGGCGGGCCGAACTCCGTATACGACACAGACGCGCCGCGCCTCACCCCCGAACTGCTTGAGCTGGGCGTGCCCGTGCTCGGCATCTGCTACGGTATGCAGCTGCTCGCGCAGCACTTCGGCGGCACAGTGACGGCCGGTACGACGCGCGAGTACGGTGAAGCGACGCTCACCATGAGCGGCGAGAGTGCACTTTTGCCGTCGTCCGCCGCTGATTCGACCATCTGGATGAGTCATGGCGACCACGTAACGTCAGTGCCGAGCGGCTTTACGGTCACGGCGACGAGCGGCGATATCATTTGTGCTATCGAGAGTGCCGACCGGCACATTTACGGCCTGCAATTCCACCCCGAAGTCGCGCATAGCCGCGAAGGCAAGGCAATCTTGGGGCAATTCCTGGATGAATGCGGCTTCGCACGCGACTGGTCGGCTGGCTCGCTCATCGACGAGGCAGTCGCGCGCATCCGCGAGCAGGTCGGCGACGCCAAGGTAATCTGCGCTCTATCTGGGGGCGTCGATTCCTCGGTCGCGGCCACGCTGGTCGACCGGGCTATCGGCAAGCAACAGACATGCATATTCGTCGATACCGGCCTACTGCGCCAAGACGAATACGACGAAGTGCTCGCCGCCTACGCCGAGGTAGGCCTCAACGTCACGCCGGTGCGGGCAGCTGAGACATTCTACGCCAAGCTGGCAGGCGTTACCGACCCTGAAGCAAAGCGCAAAATCATCGGCGCTGAGTTCATCGATATATTTGAGCAAGAGGCCCGCAGGCTTGGCGGAGCTGATTTCCTGGTCCAGGGCACGCTCTACCCTGACGTCATCGAGTCGGTGTCGGTCAACGGCCCGAGCGTCACCATCAAGTCGCACCACAATGTCGGCGGCTTGCCCGAGAAGATGCAGCTCAGCCTCATCGAGCCGCTGCGCGAGCTGTTCAAAGACGAAGTCCGCGAGCTGGGCAGCGCGCTCGGTCTGCCTGACGCCATTGTCCAGCGCCAGCCCTTCCCTGGCCCAGGCCTCGCCATCCGCATTATCGGCGAAGTCACACCAGAGCGCATCGCCGTACTGCAGCAGGCCGACGCCATTGTCCGTGCAGAGATAGATGCGCATGCTATGCGGCCCGATGTGTGGCAGTTCTTTGCCGTACTGCTGCCCATCAAGTCAGTCGGTGTCATGGGCGACGGCCGCACCTACGAGCAGGTCGCGGCTATCCGCGCCGTCAGCAGCACCGACGGCATGACTGCTGACTGGTCGCGCCTACCGCACGACCTGCTGGCGCGCATGTCGAGCCGCATCATTAGCGAGGTCCGTGGCATCAACCGCGTGGTCTATGACATTACGTCGAAACCGCCTGGGACGATTGAGTGGGAGTAGCAAACTGGTCTGCAAATAATTCTTATGCTATAATTACCGCATGAAAGTATGCACAAAATGCTCGCTCGAAAAGGACGAGAGTGACTATTTTGTAAAAGACAAGAAGACAGGCCGACTTCACGCCCAGTGCAAGGCCTGCTACAAAGAAATCAGAAAAGCCTATTACGCCGAGCATTATCTCAAATACGGAGACGCATATAAAGAGCGTGCGAAGTTGCGCCGCGCGAAGGTAAAACGTAATCTACAGATTAACCTAATGGCCTACCTCGAAGACAAAGCCTGCCGCATCTGCGGCGAGTCCGACATTCGAACTCTTGAGTTTGACCACCTCGATTCAACTACCAAACGCTTCGGAATTGCCACTGCCATAACGGATGGCAGAAAATGGTCAGATGTATTAGAAGAAATCGAACGTTGCCAAATACTATGCGCGAACTGTCACAAAAAACGAACAGCCACTCAATATGGCTGGTTCAAAGCTCAAGGATTGGAATAAATTTGGAGGCACGGACCAGAATCGAACTGGCATAAAAAGTTTTGCAGACTTCCGCGTAACCACTCCGCCACCGCGCCATACGTCCATTATACCAGATTTCTATGGTTTTAGTTAAGCGGCTCAAGCGCTATCTCGCAGGCGGTCGTTGGTGGCGAGGTAGAGCGGTTGTAGCTGTATGCACCCGCGATTCCGCAGTCCACATCGTGCCCTGCAAGTGCCCACTGAATAGTTCGGCCGCGTGTCGCGCCAGGAAATTTCGGGCTCGATATTGCGTCTACCCCATATACGGCACCCACAAACGATTCATCCGCCACCTGGATCGCTTCTTCTCCCAAGACAGGCGGGTCGTCCACTACACCTTGCATCGCGGTATTGAATGCTGCGTCCTCCCGAACTGTCACGCCAGTGATTTTGCCGCACTTGCCGTTCTTGTACCCTGTGCCGAGGCATGTCAGCGCTACAGGAGCATTGGGATTGGCGATTTCAGCCGCGGTGCGCGGATATTCTTTGTTCCTCGTCTTGTATAACTCTATTGCCTCCTGATACTGCTTCACGCCGGCAACAACTTTGGTGTTATAGGCACTCGTCTTTAGCCCGCTATACGATACAAATCCAATTACGGCCAAGACCGCAATAATAACAATGACTACGATCAACTCAGTAATTGTAAATCCGCGACGACGAGAAGATACCATATAGCCATAGTACCATAACCGCTATACTAACAAGATGGCTTCCATGATCAGGATCACCAACCAAAACTCCCTCAGAGACTCAAGCGTGCATGCCGTACATACGTAAAAAGACAAGCAAATGCCTGTCTTTTTACCGTGGTGCACTGAAGAGGACTTGAACCTCCACGATCGCAATGATCACTAGCCCCTCA
>CAZGGJ010000023.1:0-16841 GCA_964525315.1 uncultured Candidatus Saccharibacteria bacterium
GGTGCGTTATCCCTCACTTTGGGGCACGTTCCCACGCGTTACTCAGCCGTCCGCCGCTCGTCAGCAAGTAGTAAACTACTCCTGTTACCGCTCGACTTGCATGTGTTAGGCACGCCGCCAGCATTCATCCTGAGCCAGGATCAAACTCTCCATAAAAGATGTTTCCGATTGCTCGAAAACGTCTACTCAAAAATAGACTGACGATGATTATTGTTGCACAACCTAATTGTTAAACTACAGTCTAATAAAACATTGAGTAGTCAGTTTCTCCACAGATAACTCGCAGTTTATGTTGCGTCAATGCAACAGACTGTTACTGATTCTACGCTAGTTTTCCCCATGGGTCAAGAGTTATCGTGATTTATTTTGTAGCGAAAAACACAATAGTACCAATAACTGCTCCAAATAGCGCCCCTACGAGCACCTCCAACGGCGTATGGCCTTTGGCTACGCGAGGGAGAGGTATCTCGCCCTTAGACACTCCTCCATTTACCTCTAGCTTAGTAATAAGCTGCGTAAGTGCCACGCCTTGCTCGCCCGATGAACGACGTATCTTTATAGCGTCAAACATCACGATACCTGCAAAAAGTGCCGCAAGACCAAAGAGACCCGTGTCAACACCGTCTCGGAGGCCGACAACCGCCAATAGCGCTACTGCCGTAGCACTATGCGAGCTCGGCATGCTCCCAGAGCTAAAGAACACCCGCCAAGACACAGAACGCCGCGCACTAATGCTCTGGAGAATGAACTTCACGCAGTGTGCCAGAAACCATCCCGCGAGTGCAGCAATGATGTACGGAGAGAATATGTCCACTAGCCTTCCTCTTCAGCTTCGCTGCGCTCTGCCATAAGGCCAATCGAAGAAACAGCGTCCGCACCAGTTAAGCGCATAATGGTTACCCCTTGCGTGGTTCGGCCCAGCAACTTGATGTCTTTGAGTGCAAGGCGAATTGTCTGTCCATTTTTCGAAATGAGGATCGCTTCGCTCATTTCTGGATCAATAGCCTGCACAGAGATGATCGGGCCAGTCTTGACTGTCACTACCGCGGCCTTAATACCGACGCCGCCGCGCTTGTGGCTCGGGAAGTTGCTCACCTTGGTCCGTTTACCAAAGCCTTTCTCGCTAATAACAAGGAGCGTTTGTTCGTCGTCAGTAATAACGTCCATGCCGACCACCCAATCATTCGGTCGGAGGCGTACACCTCGGACACCACGGGCTGTTCGCCCCATTGGACGAGCGTCCGATTCATTGAAGCGCACGCCTTGTCCGGCAGAGGTAGAGATGATGATATCGTTCTCACCAGTCGTTTGTTTGATCCAGCGCAGCTCATCTCCTTGATCGAGGTTGATGGTGATGAGGCCGTTGGTACGTATATTGGAGTAGTCTTTAAGCGGCGTCTTCTTGATAGTACCCTTTGTGGTCGCCATGAAGAGGTAGCCATCATCGCTAGCATCCTTCGGCCGGCCAATGATAGAAGTAATCTTCTCTTCCGGCTGTAGCTGCAAGAGGTTGACCGCAGCTACACCCTTGGCTGCAAGTCCGGCAGCTGGCACTTCATATGCCCGGAGACGGAATACACGCCCGCGGTTGGTAAAGAAGAGCAGCCAGTCATGAGTATTTGCCGGTACGATTTGGTCGATGAGGTCTTCTTCTTTGGTCGTCATACCGCGCTTGCCTTTGCCGCCGCGGTTCTGTCGGCGATAGTCATTTACAGAGGTACGCTTGATATAATTCTCCGCTGTAAGTATGACAACGCTCTCTTCTTCAGGAATGAGCTCTTCATCGCTAAACTTACCCAACTCATGATTGATGATTTGTGAGCGGCGCTCATCGCCATACTTCTCTTTCATCTCGAGCAGCTCGGTTTTGATAATCTTGAGGATTTCCTTTTCGTCAGCCAAGATACCTTCGAGCTTCGCAATGAGCTTGATGAGCTCGTTGAGTTCGCTCTCGATTGCGTCTCGCTCAAGCCCTGTCAAGCGGCGCAGCTGCATCGCCAAGATAGCTTTGGCTTGGATTTCACTGAGCTTGAACTTCTCGATGAGTGCCTTCTCAGCTTCATCCTGTGTCTTGCTAGCGCGAATCGTCTTGATGACCTCGTCTATGTGGTCGAGTGCTATCTTGTAACCCTCGAGGATATGCGCACGCTCTTTCGCCTTTCGTAGCTCAAACTCCGTGCGGCGGCGCACTACCTGCTGACGGTGCTTGATAAATTCGCTGAGCATCTCTTGCAAGCCCAGCACGCGCGGCTGAATGCCATCAATCAAGGCCAGCATATTGTAGCTAAAGCTCGTCTGAAGCGGCGTCAGTTTATAGAGCTGGTTGAGCAGCTTCTTCGGATAGCCGTCCTTCTTCACCTCAACCACAACACGTACTTGTCCGCGAGCCGTTTCATCGCGCAGGTCACCGATGTTAATCTTCTTATCTTTGTGAAGCTCGGCTATCTTTTCGACAAGTGATGCTTTATTTACACCATAAGGAATTTCCGTGATGATAATCTGATGCCGGCCCTTCTTGGTTTCGACAATCTCCGCCACACCGCGCACCATAACACTACCGCGACCAGTCTGGTAGGCCTGCTTCATCGGCGCGCCGCCATAGACAGTCGCGCCTGTCGGGAAGTCGGGACCTTTCACGTACTTCAAAAGGTCGTCAATTGTTGCACCTTCATTATCAATCAGCTCGACTGTCGCATCGACAAGCTCACCGAGGTTATGCGGCGGTATGTTGGTCGCCATACCGACAGCGATACCAATCTGACCGTTCAGCAGCAGATTTGGTACTTTGGCTGGCAACACAACCGGCTCTTGGCGTGAACCGTCATAGTTGTCACGGAAGTTGATTGTTTCTTTGTCAATATCAGCCAACATTTCATCAGCCACCTTGGCCATACGCGCCTCGGTGTAACGCATAGCCGCTGCTTCGTCGCCGTCCATACTACCAAAGTTGCCCTGACCTTGGATGAGTGGATAGCGCAGTGACCAGCCTTGGGCTAGGCGCACCATTGAGTTGTAAATTGCTGAGTCACCGTGCGGGTGATACTTACCCATGACGTCACCGACGATGAGAGCGCTTTTGACAAACTTGGCCGTCGAGCGGTTGTTGTTCTGCTCCATTGAGTACAGAATGCGGCGATGCACCGGCTTCAAACCGTCGCGTACATCTGGCAATGCGCGGTCGATAATCACACTCATCGAATAACGGAAGAAGCTATCTTCCATGACTTTTTCAAGCGTTCGGTGTTCAATACCAGCCGTATCGACCGGCAAATCAGTCGCCGCTGGTACCATCTCGCCCTCCTGGGTTGGTTCGTCGTTGTTTGGTGTAGTTATTTTGTCATCATCCATAGCATTGACCCCTAAATGTCCAGTTCCTCAAGTTTTGCATTCTTCGCTTCCGATTGGATGAAGTGCTTGCGTAAGCTCACATCGTCACCCATCAGTTTGGTGAATATCGCATCGGCGCGCTCAGCATCTTGCACATCCACCTTAATCAAAACGCGGTTTTCTGGGTCCATAGTCGTATCCCAGAGCTGCTCAGCGTCCATCTCACCCAGTCCCTTAAAGCGGCTTACCGTCACGCCGGCCTGTTTGAAGCGATCGTCTTCGGGGTTTACGGCCACACCACGCGCCTTACGATCAGCCACCATACCGCTGATTGCCTCATCTAGTGCCGGCTCATCATAGACATACTGCTTCTTCTGGCCTTTGTTGATGCTAAAGAGCGGTGGTTTCGCTAGGTAGACATAGCCGCCCTCAACTACTTCTTTCATGTACCGGAAGAAGAACGTCAGAAGCAACGTTGCAATGTGACTCCCGTCCACGTCGGCATCGGTCATGATAATAATCTTGTGGTAACGCAAGCCGCTAATATCAAACGAGTCGCCAATGCCGACACCAAATGCCTGAATCATGGCCACGATTTCTTTGTTGGCAAACATCCTGTCAAGACGGGCGCGTTCAGTGTTGAGAACTTTACCACGAAGTGGCAAAATTGCCTGTGTTTTGTTGTCGCGCCCCTCTTTGGCTGAGCCTGCTGCTGAATTACCCTCAACGATGTAAATTTCACTATCACCAGGGCTTTTACTTGAACAATCCCAAAGCTTTCCTGGCAGCCCCATGCCATCGAGAGCACCCTTGCGAAGTACATTGTCGCGAGCTGCGCGTGCCGCCTTGCGGGCACGAGCTGCAAGCAGCGCCTTGCCGACAATCTTTTTGGCGACTTCAGGATTCTCCTCTAAGTAATAGGCAAAGTACTCATTCATCACCTGCTCGACATAGCGGCGAACTTCGGGGTTGCCGAGTTTGTTCTTGGTCTGTCCCTCAAACTGCGGGTCAGGTAGCTTCACGAGAATAATTGCCGTCAAGCCCTCACGGATATCATCACCCGTTAGGTTATCTTCTTTCTCTTTGAGGAGGCTGTTCTTGCGCGCGTATTCATTGATGACGCGTGTCAGTGCCGCCCGAAACCCAACTAAGTGAGTACCGCCATCTGGCGTCAAAACGTTATTGGCAAATGGCTTCACTATCTCGAGGAACGTATCATTGTACTGCACCGCGACTTCCACCATGGAGTCTTCGACTTGCTTCTCGACATAGAATATATCGTCCGCAAGGACTTCTTTGCCTACATTGAGGTTCTTGACATAGCTCTTGATGCCGCCATCGAAGTAGAACGACTCCCGCTCGCCGGTTCTCTCATCTACAATCTTAGTGTGATCGCCCTTGTTGAGATACGCTTGGTGACGCAAATAGTTGGTTACCCACTTATAATCAAACTCAACTGTTTCCTTAAAAATCGTTGGGTCTGGATAAAACGTAATCGTCGTACCAGTTGGCCTATCCGTTGCACCCACCTTCTTGAATGGCACTTTAACGCCACCACGCTCAAACTCAATACGGTAGAGCTGGCCTTTTTGCACCACTTCAGCAATCATATGTGTGGATAGTGCATTCACGACGCTCGAGCCAACACCGTGCAGACCTGATGACACTTTGTAGCCACCGCCGCCGAACTTACCACCGGCATGCAGGACGGTTAGGACCGTCTCTAGCGTACTGAGACCCGTCTTAGGATGCTTGTCGACTGGAATGCCGCGACCGTCATCGACAATCGTAATACCACCGTCCTCAAGTATGCGAACATCTACGCGCGTTGCGTACCCCGCAATTGCCTCGTCGATACAGTTGTCGGCAATTTCCTTGATAAGGTGATGAACACCATCATATCCGGTACTACCGATATACATACCCGGGCGCTTGCGAACTGGTTCAAGGCCCTCAAGCACTTGGATTTGCGACCCATCGTATGAGCCGTCGTTTTTTTGTTTAGCCATATTCCCTCTCTTTGGTAAGTTTCTGTCACTCCGCTACTTGGAATCCCTCTTAGTATACTCTAAAAAAATTGTTCGCTCAAGTGCTTGTACTGAACATATTTCTTATGCTAAACTTTTGATATAAAGGTAAAGTAGCTAAAAAGAAAAACAGGCAAATCATGTTTCGAAAACTCATATCGAACGTCAGTTTCAGCCCAGCGCTTATAGGTCAGCTTGGCTTCTACGCAAAGCGTCTTCGTAAAGAAGAGGCCACAAGGCGCGCAGGCCTTATATTTACCGCACTAGCGCTTGTCATTCAATCGTTTGCTGTATTCTCTCCCCCGGAGCCAGCCAATGCAGCCAACGACAGTGACTTCATTAGGGGTGGCGTAAAGTCAGTTTCTGAGTTTTTGACTCATTACGACAAAAACGACCGCAACCTCAAAGACATGATGGATTACATCGGTATTACTCGCGAAGAAATCAACGCCACTAAAAAATCCAGCCTCAACTCTCGTGATGATTGGCTAAGCTGGGGACGCGTCAGCCCATTTAGCGCCTCTCAAGGCAACGTCAAGCATAGCTACAAAAAGTCCGGCGGCGGCACCGGTACGATGCACTCAAAGCCGCTCAAGCTTTGGGATTCCACGTCATATACCAAGAAAAATGGTTCAACCTACGTTGCCTTTGTCGGTACTTCCAAGAAAATCGGTAAATTTGCCATCCTCGCTATTTGCGGCAACGCCGTTACTAAGAAAATACCGCCAAAGCCACCTACTCCGCCTAAGGCTCCCGAGCCGATAGCCAGTTGCTCCAATCTGGAAGTAATTCGCGCCAGCGATACACAGCGCCGCTTCAAGGTTACGGCCAGCACCGAACATGGCGCTACCATCAGCAAATATACTTTCACTATCAACGACGCGAGCGGCAAGACGGTCAAGTCGTTTGACTATACCTCCAGCAGCACCCCCATTACTACAGGTGATATCACGCTCTCTCCAGGTAAATACACAGCAAGCGCAACAGTAGTCACTAGCGTAGGCAATAAAACAAGTCCGAACTGTAGTGCAGCTTTCACGGTTGATGCTCCTGGGGTAACTATCGAAAAGACTGTTAACGGCACCGAGCATATCAAAGTAGCGCTTAATCAAGAATTCACTTATAAAATTACTGTCAAGAACACCGGAAAAACAACATTACATAACCTTGCCGTCACAGATGATGCGCCTCAGAAAATTCAATTCGTAAGCGCCGACAAAGGTACAGTCACACCAACGAGCTGGAAATATACCATCACCTCTCTTGGACCAGACCAAACCGCTAGTTTCGAAATCAAGGCTAAGGCAACCGAACGCGCCGAAGCAGGTGCAACGATCATCAAAAACACTGCCTGCGTCGAAACAGGTGACATTCCGGGCAGTCCTGATGCCTGCGATGACGCATCCGTTGAGGTGCCAGAAACAGAAGTAAAAGTATGTGACCTTACCACCGATAAGATAGTCTGGGTAAAGAAGAGCGTCGTAAACGACTCGCGATACTCTACCAACTTGGCTGACTGTACCAAGATCCAGGTCTGTGACACTATCAGCGGTACCATCGTCACCATCCGCGAGCCTGCCTTTGACAAAGAAACGCAAACAAAAGATTTGACCAAATGCGATGATATCCAAGTATGCGATCTTGCCTCAGGTGAAATCGCCGTCATCAAGCGCAGCCAATACGACAGCAAAAAGCACTCTCAAGACGCCAATGACTGCGTCCCTGCCATCGCGCAAAACAAGAGTGGCACAAACATTACCCAGGACAGCAAGGATGCGAGCAAAGTCACCGCACAGGCCAACGATCGCGTTCAATACACCATCACTGTCCATAATATTGGTGATGTCAAAGCCATCGCTAAGTTCAAGGAAGAGTTGACCGATGTACTGGAGTACGCCAAAGTCATTGACAACGGAGGCGGTACCTTCGACGAAAAGGCCAAGACCCTTACTTGGAGCGATGCCGAACTGGCACCAGGCGAAAGTAAATCACGAATGTTCGTCGTACAGCTTGCCTCTACTATACCCGCCGGCGCACGCGGCGTCAGCGAACGAAGCTCATACGACTGCGTCATGACAAACTCGTTCGGTGATACCGTCGATGTCACTGTTGCCTGCCCTATCGAGAAGCAAGTCGAGCAGACCGCTTCGCAGCTCCCAACAACCGGCCCTGGCGAAAATATGCTCTTTGCCGGTACCCTGCTTGCCGTTGTCGTATTCTTCTATGCTCGTTCTCGACAACTTGGCAAAGAAGTACGCTACATCCGTCGTGATCTCAATGCAGGAACAATATAGGGTAAGGAACGAAGGTGGGAAGTATGCCAAACATAGAACGCGACAATCACAAAGCATTTGAACAAGGGGTAGACCAAGAAGCGCTCAATAAAGCAGCTGAGCAAGGCCGCGAGCGCATCGCAGAACAGCTAGAGCGGCGCTCTCCCGAAAGCCGGCCAGAGAAGGCAACGCACGAGCTTAGCAAAGAAGCTGCAGAGCGTGCCGTATCGCACGAAAAAGAAGTCGCCTCTCACGAGAAGCAGGCAGACACTCCTGAACGCGCCCGGAGAGCGCCAGCAACCAAACGCGAACAGGCAAAGGCTTTCGACAACGTTATGGACGAAGCGCGTTCGCATATGTCACCGGCTGAACGCACCTTTAGCAAAGTCATACATAACCCTGCTGTCGAAAAGATGAGCGAAGTGCTTGGCAAGACTGTCGCTCGACCCAACGCTATCCTAAGCGGTAGTATTACCGCTTTTGCTATGGTGCTGCTGTTCTTTCTCGTAGCACGTTACTATGGCTACCCTTTATCGGGAGCTGAAACTATTTTTGCGTTTATCATTGGGTGGGTACTTGGCACCGTATATGACTTTCTCCGCACGATGATTACTGGCGGCCGTTCAGCGTAGCGACTCTCCTCGTTAGCGTATCTTGAAAGACACTTCGTCTTCTGAGGCATCTTTGCCGCGTAGGGTCAGTTTATCTTCGGTGGCTACAGGCACTACTGTTTCTGTGGGCGCACTCGCTTCGTCTCGCCTGGGGCTTGCCGAGAAGGCCGCATTCGGCTTCGTAGAGCCCTCTACGACCAGCGGCTGTGGAGTCTGAGCAGTAGGCGCAGGAACACCACTAGGAACAGCGAGAGAGCCTGCGGACGGAGTTGCTACAGGAGGAGAGGCAGGATTTGCGGCAATCGGCGACACAGGCGCAGCGCCCATTGGTGCTGACGGCATAGGAGGTTGGGAGCCACCGCCTAGCTGCTTACGTTTTGCGAGCCACTCATCAAGGAATGACGAACCTGAAGGCTTTGGAGCAGATGAGGCATAGCCAGGGGTAGCAGGCTTAGGCGGTGCAAGACGAGCAAATATCTCCTTCTCTACTTCACTTCGCGGCCTCGCATACTTGGCTGCCGACAGCCGCTTCAATGCATCGCTCAGCTGTTGATTAGCCTGGCCCATAGGTGCTATCCAGTTCATACTAAATGGTGCCGACGGGACACCCTGTATCTGCGCCACCACGACCGACTCGTAGTTCGGTAGCTTTGTGAGGTCTTCGGCATCAAATACTGGCGTATAGCGCTTCACCATGATCTCCGCGTCAGTAATACCGATACGCCCGGTAATCGTCGTACCCACGTTACCAATGATAGCCTCGCGCAGCTCCTCTTTGAGCTGTGTCATGAACTGATTGCCCAGCACCAGACTCAGGCGATATTTTCGTGCCTCAGAGAGGATCGTCTGGAAGCTATCGGTCGCAAAGTTTTGGAACTCATCCACATAGAGCGTGAAATCTTGGCGCTGCTCCTCGGGCACATTGGCGCGGGAGAACGCAGCCGCCTGGAACTTCATCACAAACACAATACCGATCAGCCGCGAGTTGAGGTCACCCATCTTGCCCTTCGACAAGTTGACGAGCAGTATTTTCTTGTTGTCCATAATATCGCGGATATTGAAGCCGCTCTTTGTCTGCCCAATGATATTGCGCATGGCATCGTTGCTCACAAACGGACCAAACTTCGAGACTACCCAGCTAATCACCTCGCCTGCCTCATTAGACTTCTGCGAAGCCGGCCACTCCTTGGTCCAGAAGTCGAGTACTGTTTGGTCGGTGACGTACTTCAACTTGCTCTTCATAAATTCAGCGTCGATTAGCACCTTTGGAATATCAATAAATGTCCCGCCCTGAGGATCGGACATCAGCAGCAGTGCTGCATTACGAAAAATGTGCTCAAGTCGCGGACCGACAATACCAGTATGCCCTGGGTCATAGAGTCCGTACAGCATACTGATTGCCTCTTGAACAAGGAAGTCCTTCTGATCAGGATTGTCGAACTCAAACATATTGAGGCCGATAGGATTATCCATATCGCTTGGGTTGAAATAAATAACATCTTCAACACGCTCTTTTGGCACTTTGCTGAGCAACGCCTCTACTGAGTCGCCGTGCGGGTCAACAAAGGCAAACCCGCGGCCGTCCATCATATCCTGATACGCCAAGTTCTCCTGCAGGACTGACTTACCAACACCGGTCTGACCAATGATGTGAATATGACGACGGCGATCAGTATCAGTGATACGAATCGGCTTTTTGACGCCGCGGAATTCGTTGTAACCGATCAGGAGGCCCCTCTCCATGATTTGAGTAGGGCCGTCGACTTGCTTCGATTTCTGACGCTGTACCTGCGCTGTAGGAATGCTTTTTTGATCTGGAAGGTGGAATAATGTTGCAAGTTCTACACTATTTAGGATCGTTGTATGCAACGCTTGCGGGAAGAAGCGAAATATATATGCTGTCACAAGTTCATCGATATTTTTCGTCATCGTGAACTTAAATCCATTCAGCGTTGGCGAGTCAAACAGCGCAAAGGCTGCGATGATGTTTTTGAGCAGTACCTGCGAACGCGCCGATGTGTTTGACGATACCACGACGCGCACCAAAACCTCGAAGCCTGGGTAACGGATTTTCTCTTCGATAGCATCTATTTCTTTTTGATCGGCAGCCGATAGCTGATTCTCGACTTTTTCGCCTGGCTTGCTCTCTTTTGTTTCGGGCGGTTTCCAGGGCGCTTCTATAATGTCGCGCACCGAAAGCAGGCCACCAAACTGGCCGCCGCCGGACTTACCAGACAGTCTGTCCTTCTTGATCTTGTCTATTTTCTTGCGGCCTACACTCGTCCATCCCTCGGCCGCCGGACGCAGCAATACCTGGATGCCAACCCCGTCTTCGCGACTCGTGCTAGCGATGGCATTGAGCAGCGCCCTTGAGGCGTCGCGTTTCGACTCCAAGTAGGTAGCGATCGGCAGCGACGCTTCTTTACGTAGCGTAAACTCACCGCCGATCGTACCGCTCATCTTGCCTACCTTGCTAAAAACATTGTGCTCCGCCACTTCTTCGAGCCGGGCCGTCGGATACGCCGCTGCTACTGCCTGTTTGACGACTTCGAGGAGGACAACTGGGACAACCGCGTAGTAGTATACTAGTCCGTCGCGTGCCACAATCTCAAACGACATATGTCGCTGACCATAGAGTTTGCTCTTGAATCCCTTGGTAGCCGTACTAGAAATGATATTGTACATAGCCTGCGCCTGAGACAAGACTTCTTCGACTAGGTCGCGCTGGTCACGGTTATTGCTGGCGTTGTTGATATCCTCACTTGCAGGGGGTAAGTGAATCATAACCGGGATCATCTTGAGACCGCGCTCATAGTTCTTGGACTCGCGTAGCGAGCTACGGACGGCAAGCGCCCACAGAAGCACGCCTCCAATGACGAACACCACCAAAATACTCACAGCAATTATTACGCCGTCCATGCCACTACCCCACCGCGCGTCAGACTAGTCACTACTCACTCCTATGTCTCGTCCGTAGCGCTTTTTTACATAATCAAGCTGTATCTTTTTCACTTCCTGCTCGCGACGATAGGGGTCGTCTTTTGTCTCGAGAATAACTTTCTTTGCCTTATCGACCCATTCTTTTTCGATGAGATCTTCATCAGCGGCGACAAGGGGAGTAGCAGTAGTATCATCAGAGGCAGACGGAGTGCCCTGCAAAGGTGCCGGCACCGGAAGAGTTGGTACGGGCACAGTCTGTGCATCATCAGTCGCAGAGCCAGAGGCTGACTGGGCGGAGAGTTCTTTTTCTACACTTGAACCAACCGACATTTCGGTAATATGCGACAAAGCACGCTCATGCCCCTGCTCAGGCTGGACTGGCGCAGTTCGTGCGGTTTGCTCCGGAGTAGATTGCCTAGGTTCCATCTCTGTTAAATTATAGCATAGCTCTTACGTTTGCCGCCATACATAAAAGCAAGCCAAGGCCTCAAAGAGAACAACCAACAAAGTGTCGCCGAGACCTTGCTGCCCAACCGACCGCATTGCAAGCAAAACCACAGGGCCAAACGCTAGGACAGAGGCATAGATATACGACCGCCGAAAGGAAAGACCGGCTCGCTGGACTGGTCCATTACGATACACAAAGCGCCAAAATACTCGCGTACCCCAAAATAGCAAAAAAGTTAGCACCGCAAGCACTAACACATAAAGCAACCCGAACACAACCAAAACAACAAGCGGATGAACCGATGCCGGGGCTGTTGTTTCCGTAATCCAAAACAACCCTCCGGCCGCAGCAATAGCCGCTATGATCAATACCCGCCTCAACATTATTCTATAATACCATTTCAAAGAGATTCGTGGGAGTCAGAGCGGAAAAGCAATTTGTAGTAAAGCGCTACCACTAAAGTAAATTAACTTGGTGCGCCGCTTGACCGCTCAATGACTCGATTGACCGCTCCGAGAAGTTTCGGAGCATTGCATGCGTAAGGTTCCGCTACACGTGCTCGATATTGTTCCTGCTATCCTGCTGGGTACTAGGAAGTGTATCGAGCACGCGGGTACTACTTTACCGCGCGCTCTACGCCATATTTGGCGGAGCATAGGTAACGCCAGTGATCACGAATGATCCTATTTTATTTGATATGTCGAAATAAAATAGTGTTGTCGTTACCTACTGCCCGTCAAATGTTGAGCTTGGCTTTGGGAGATTTTCGTCCGAGTTGTTAAGGATTTTTGTGCTTTTTGTTTTTGTAAAAGCTTGCGTTCATTTAAGCATAGCCGTCATAAAAAGTCAATCATTTTGAGTCATTTTGTTATGCATATTTTACAACTTAGCGTGTTGTGCATTTGATTTTAAGGTGTAATTCTCTCATTTGTAGTATATATAACATCGATGTATTTAACACTACGTATTGCAGCTTCTACGAATTTCCTAGCGTGTCGTAGTATACTTAGGTGTGTATGTTCCATGAACCCGCCAACTACCAATGCCCGTTCTGCGAGTGGCTTGCAGGCCATGAAAACGAACACAAGCAAAACACAGACATCGTCTACCAGGATGCTCACGTGACAGCATTTGTGTCGCCAAAATGGTGGACCAACAATCCAGGTAGCGTGATCGTCATCCCGAACATCCATACTGAAAATATATACAGTATCGACGAACATTTGCTCGCTTCCATCTACTCCCACGTCAAAGCTATCGCCTACGCCATTCGCACAACCTACCCTGGGTGTGCTGGCACCTCTACCCGCCAGCACAATGAACCGGACGGCAACCAGAGCGTTTGGCATTTCCATACGCACGTACTGCCCCGCTATCCAGGCGATGCGCTGTACGAGAACCATGCTAAAACGCGCTTTGTCGATGCTCGCGAACGAAAAGTCTATGCCGATATGCTACACAGTGCACTTGTATCACACGCAAGCCAGGACGCATAACGGACCCTCAACCACTACATGTGGCCTGGTTTAGCTCAAGCGAACACTACGCTGCAAAATGGTCTGATTTTGCACTCCCACACGTGGTATTTTTTACGTATAAAATACTTGAAAAAGTTGTTGACATAAGCAGTACGACGCTATATTATAGGGGTAGCTTCGAATACAAATATTATTCAGAAGCCAAAAATAAACAACTACGCAAAACAACTCCACAGAAAACAACCACTACTCGCAGGTGGTTGTTTTTCTTTGCCGTGATAGTCGTATTTGAGTCCTAGCCCAACAAAAATACCCGACCGTATTGGTCGGGTATTTTTGTTGGTGGAGCTGCCGGGTACTGCCCCCGGGTCCGAATGGTAACATGATATTCGTCTACAAGCTTAGTGCGATTTGGATTGTTTTATAACACGCGACGGCTCAAAATCGTACCAAAATACCGCTACGAGTTACGCAGTAAAAGTCCTAGGCGTAGCTGCTGCCCTGCAACCTAGCAAGCGACATAAATATAGCACCCCGTACCAACATGTCGCCTATGGCTTGGGATGTTGCGGCGCTTAGGCTGCAATAGCGACCGGCTGAGCAATCATGGCCTTGAAAGAGCCAAAGAAAGCTACTGCGCGGTCTTTGAGAGATGTTGTTGCATCTACTAGTATGCGTGTCGTGCAAATTCGACTTGCAGAATACCTTGTTAAAGTCCAAACGTCTACGGCTATATCAGCCCCACGTACAGAGGTGATTATAGCACAGTTTGCGGATTGACACCAGTCATGCTTAACTAGACGTATCTATGGGGGCACTCGCGAGACTTCTATCAGCAGCACCTGTCGGGTTCGATGGCAGGCTTATAGAGGCGGAGTGCGACATCACTAAGGGTTTACCTGCGTTCCAGGTAGTCGGCCTTGCAAACAAATCTATCTCCGAGGCAAAGGAGCGTGTCAAGAGTGCCATCACCAATTCCCTGCTCGAATATCCTAGCAAACGCATCACCGTCAACCTGGCTCCGGCAGAACTACCCAAAGACGGCACCCACTACGACCTAGCCATTGCGCTCGCTATCCTTGTCAGCAGCGGGCAGCTTCGGCAGAAGGAAGTTGACGGCGCACTCTTCGCAGGCGAACTAGCGCTTAACGGCACGCTACGACCTATCACTGGCGCCATTACCATCGCCGAGGTCGCTCGCACGCACCACATCCCCCGCGTTTACCTGCCTACCGCCAACGCCCCGCAGGCAGCACTGGTATCCGGCGTCGAGATTATCGGCGTTGCATCGCTCAAAGACCTCTATCTCCACCTCAAGGGCGAGCTCAAGCTCTCGACCAGTGCTACTGCCAAATCACATACCGCGCCTAGCCCGGCAAGGCTTCTCGATGAAGTGTCTGGTCAGGAGCAAGCCAAGCGTGCCCTTATCATTGCCGCTGCCGGTCACCACAATATACTCCTCTCCGGCTCGCCGGGGGCTGGTAAGACCATGCTGGCCTCTATCCTTGCCGACCTACTACCGCCGCTCTCAAGCGATGAGTGCCTCGAGGTTACCAAAATTCATAGCCTAGCAGGCGAACTTGTCGATGATGTTATTACGCGCCGCCCCTTCCGGTCACCCCACCACACTGCGAGTCGTATCGCACTGGTTGGCGGTGGCACGTCCCCACGGCCAGGTGAAGTCAGTCTAGCGCATCACGGCGTGCTCTTCCTCGATGAAATACCCGAGTACCCGCGTACGACGCTCGAGGCGCTCCGCCAGCCGCTCGAGGATGGCATCGTAACGATAGCTCGCGCCAATGGCCGAGCACAATACCCTGCTCGGTTCATGATGGTCGCTACAATGAACCCTTGTCCTTGCGGTTACTATGGCGATGCAACCAAAGAGTGCACCTGCCTACCACAGCAAATCCTCACCTACCAGAAGCGCCTATCCGGGCCGCTCCTGGACCGTATCGATATGAAAATCACAGCGAGTCGTGTCGACCACCAAGAACTTCTGACAAATAAATCAGTGTCGTCATCACAACATTCTCGGGCACTCGATGCCATAAAATCTGCTCGGGAACTGCAGCACTCTCGATACGATAGTAGTACTACTTACAACGCTTATTTGTCCAATGCTCAACTTAAGCAACACGCCAAACGCACGCCAGAAGCCGACACCTTACTCATCAAGGCAGCCAAAGCACTCGACCTTAGCGCTCGCAGTACATTCAAAACTATCAAGGTCGCGCGCACTATCGCCGACTTGGACGGCTCGACCGATATCACAGCCGAACATATCAGCGAAGCGCTTCAGTACCGATAACCCCTTGTATTTCTAGGTCGCCTCTGGTACAATTGACTACTGAAAATACTAACAGAGATTGCAAACCAGCTCAATAAAGGAGAGTAGCGATCAACAAATCAATTCGAACGAACGAAGCAATTCGTGCTCGCGAACTGCGCGTCGTTGGTGCAGATGGAGAGCAGCTTGGCATTATGTCGAGGACCGAGGCGCTCAAGGTAGCTCAAGAGGCTGGCGTAGATTTGGTGGAAATTTCACCGAACGCTGACCCACCTGTGGCTAAAGTTATCGACTGGGGCAAGTACCAGTACCAACAGATGAAGCAGCAAAAGAAGAATCGCCAAAGCAACAAGGCGAGCGAGCTCAAACAAATGCGATTTGGTTTGAAAATCGGTGCTAATGACCTTGAAATTAAGCTTCGCAAAATACGCGAGTTCCTGTCAGAAGGCCACAAAGTAAAGATTCTCATCTTTTACAGAGGTCGCGAAATGGCACACAAGGAGCTCGGCTATGAACTGATTGACCGAGTTGTCGCTGCTCTCGAAGACGACGCGGTCGTTGAGCAGAAGCCATTGATGGCTGGCCGCAATCTGAGCATCACTGTAAGGAGTAAGTAATGCCCAAAATGAAGACGCACAAGGCAACCGCCAAGCGTGTCAAGATTACCGCAGGCGGTAAACTTGTCCGTGAGCGTGCCTTTGGCAACCACATGCTCTCCAAGAAGAGCAAGAGCCGCAAGCGCAACATCAATACCCCTGCTATCATCAAGGGTAATGTTGCCAAAAATATTAAACGAGCCCTAGGAGTCTAATCATGCGAGTCAAACGAGGAGTTACCGCCCGCGCCCGACACAAAAAGATTCTGAAGCAAGCCAAAGGCATGCAGCACAATCGCACCCGCAGCTTCCGACTTGCCAAGCAAGCCGTTATCCGTGCACTTCAGTACGCGTATCGCGACCGCCGCAATAAGAAGCGTGACCTGCGTAGCCTCTGGATTACCCGCATCAATGCTGCCGCTCGCCTCAATGGCACTACCTACGGCAAGCTGATTGCCGGTATCAAGCAGTCGAACATCGAGCTCGACCGCAAGGTTCTCGCCGAAATGGCCGTCAACGAGCCTGAAGCGTTTGCCGCTGTCGTAAAAGCCGTAGCCAAGTAGCACGAGGACTTCGTCCGAGCTTTAGGGGGAGGAAGTCGTACTGCGAATTTACTTCGTAGTACGACTGGAGGGGTAAGCCCCTCCTCTAAAGACGCAGGCGTACTACACTAAAATAACCCACGTAGTAGTGGGTTATTTTAGTGTAGTACGCCTGTAAGCCGGGTTCTGTCATGGACGGCCATCTATCTAGACTAATCATTGCTGAGTAGTTCAAGCGGGTATCGACATGCAGACGAGCAGCCTTTTGTGCACATCTCCTTGCAGCAGACAGGGTTTACCTCCTCCGTAT
>CAZGGJ010000024.1:0-15764 GCA_964525315.1 uncultured Candidatus Saccharibacteria bacterium
GGCGAGCCGACAGAAAATCCAACCCTTTCAACTAAAAAGAAAAATACGGCGGGGGGAATCTCAAAAATGAATCAAGGGGCGGTTTTTCTGGCGGGGCGCAGCGCGTGCTGGCACGCGCTAGGTGTCGGGGCTGGGCTTACAGCTTTCGACTTCGGTCATCATCTGTTAAAATAGGTTCTAGCGAAATCGTAAAATCGCTCCAAGTTGGAAAATATTTCGGAATTGCGGCGCAAATGCGCCGTTTTTTCTTTGGTTGCGCGGAGCGCAAACCAAGGGTTTTTCTGGGGGGAGATTTGAAATTGCCCACGCGCAGGCGCGTGGATTTTTGTTTGTTTAGCGGCTATAGCCGCTTCACTTCGTGATAAAATAGAGATGGACACAAATCAATCGGACAAGTTTTATTTATTGGCTTCAAACAGCCACTTCGTACAAGTTAGACTTGTCTGATTTGTGTCCAGCGAAGTGGCTTTTTGAGTACCAAAAGGAGGGGTGAAATGAACAGATACATCTTGTATGCTCGCAAGAGTACCGATGTAGAGGACAAACAAGTTTTAAGCATTGAGGCGCAACTAGCGGAACTCCGCAAGTTTGCCAAAGATAACGGCTTGACTGTCATAGATACGATTATTGAAAAGAAATCTGCCAAAATACCAGGTCGCCCAAAGTTTGGCGATATGCTGACACGCATACAAAGTGGCGAAGCTAATGGGATTTTGGCGTGGCACCCTGACCGCTTGGCGCGCAACAGTATAGATGGCGGACAACTGATTTATCTTTTAGATCAGCGAAAACTCGCTGACTTAAAGTTTCAAACCTTTTGGTTTGAAAACACTTCTCAAGGAAAGTTTATGCTCAACATTGCCTTTGGACAAAGCAAATACTATGTAGACAATTTGAGCGAAAACACCAAGCGCGGACTGCGCCAAAAAGTACGGCGCGGCGAATACCCCAGCAACGCACCGTTTGGCTATTACAACGACAAGCGCGATAAAACCATAAAGATAGACAAGACGCTCGCTCCGCTCGCGGTGGCTATCTTTGAGTTATATGCGAAAAATGAGAGCCGTTTTCAAGATATTTCAGATTATCTATATGCCAACGGTGTAAAAACCAAAGGCGGCAAGCCGTATAAACCAGATAAGGTCAAAAAGATTTTGACCAATCCGTTTTACTACGGGCACTTTGTGTACGGCGGCGAACTTCACGAGGGCAAACACACGCCGCTGATTAGCAAAAAACTGTTTGACGATGTACAGGCGGTGGTTGCTTCGCGCTGTTTTCGGCAACAAGACCACACACGCGAACCAATGCCCTACTGCGGACTGCTCAAATGCTCCTGCGGTATGATGATTACCGCCGAAAACAAAACCAAGCGGCAAAAGAACGGCAACGAACATCACTATGTGTATTACCGCTGTTCGCGCAAGAGCAAAACAACGCGATGCGTTGAACCGCCCGTGCGCTCCGAACCACTGGACGAGCAACTATCTGACGAGTTGAATAGTTTTGCCCTGCCTGACGACTGGGCGGACTATCTGCGCGGGCGTATTGACAAGGACGAACGCGCCGAGCAAGGCGCAAGTGATACCATAATTGAGGACTTACGCGGACAAGTGGCGCAGATAACGGCAAAACTACAAAGACTTCTTGATAGTTTCCTAGACGAACTTATAGACCGCCAAACCTACACGCATAAGAAAGCAGAACTAATGAGTCAAAAGAAGTCTTTGGAGGAAAAAATGAGCGACCTCGCACTAGGTCAATGTAGCTGGGTTGAACCGATGCGCCAGTGGCTCGACAAGGCTGTTTCTATCTGTTCGGTCGCTCAAAACAACGACCTTGCCGCCAAAAAGAGCCTGTTGCTGGAAATCTTTGGGTTGAACCTGTTTTTAACGAACAAAAAAGTCGCCGTAAACGGCGAGCAATTTCAAATCTCCCCCCAGAAAAACACTTGGTTTGCGCTCCGCGCAGCCAAAGAAAAAACGGCGCAACGCGCCGCTAATTCCGATTTTATTCCGTTTGTGGAGCCACGATCGGGGGTCGAACCCGAGACCTCATCCTTCGCTTACACCTCTTCTTTATAAAGCATTTATAAGAGGGCTAGACTGTATATTGAGCATGTCACGGATGACGTAGCTTCCCTTGGCAGTCGTTCGGGCGTCGTATAAAAACGCCACGGTCTTGTCCTAATGCTCGGATATTAACCGTTATTCGGGATTCTTCTAGCAGGTTTCCCTGCTAGCGGGCGAGGAACATGCGTCCCACCATGGATGCGCTCTACCGACTGAGCTATCGCGGCTTATAATTAGACAATTTGCCTCGGTAGTGCGTTTACAAGTATATCACGTAATCGCTTGTTGTGGTAGTAGATAGTGACGACGCCATGTTTGCTTTTGTTGCGGTAAGTGCCGATTGAGCCTGAGAGGGTGATATGGATTTTGTAAAACTGGGTTTGTGAGACGTTCAACTCCCGCGCCCAATAAGCGAGGCTGTCCTCTGGACTTATATCACTAAAGATTTGAAGCCCGAACCTCAGGCTATCTTTGTCGACACTGAATAATTCAGTAAGAAAGCGAACAAACATCTTTAGCAGCTCGGGATCGCTATTGCCTAGACGTATGGAATGCTTGTTTGCCTTCGTGCCCTCGCCCCAGTATAGACCAAGCCCCATGCCGTAGAGCTGGGCTTTTGCTAGCGTATCGATATCGACTACGGTGAATGGGTCGCCGTGCGGATTATGTTTGATGTAGATGGCGTCACTGATCGAACGTTTCGGTATGCCGTGCTTTTTTAGCCAATAGTTTACCTGCGTGACGGAGCAGGCTAGCTGTTTGGCGATTGTAGCAGCCGATAGCTTTTTGTCGATATAGAGGCGGGATAGTGTAGTCCTATGTAGCATAGCACCGCTATTCTAACACAGCGCTATACTAGAATGAAGCTATTTTTGTAGTCGTAGCTGGCGCGACGACATGTGGGCGTGCGGCGTAGTCACGATGGTATACGAGGCTTGGAGCTGGTCTAGGGTGCTCGCTACATCTTCCATGCGGTCACCGGCGCGCATACCGATGATGAGTTGGTATCGAAGGAGCTGTTCGACGTCGGGCCATGCAGGCAGTGACGGTACGACATCTGAGCCCATAAGGAAGCTGAAGGTCGCGCGAGGATACTGCAGTACAAGCTCGGGGAGCGTTTCGCCGACCGTGAAGCGCGGGTGCGCTGCTTGGTAAACGGTATGTTGCGGCGCGGTAAGCTGTTGCAGCAACGCGATTCGCTCACTTTGCGGCGTTACTCGCGTTTTGCCACGAGGCTCGGCTTCGGGCAGGAAAACGACATAGTCTAACCGCCCCACTCTCTGGGCTTCGTCCGCAAAAGCCAGATGTCCTGCATGAACAGGGTCGAACGTACCGGAGTAAATGCCAAGATGTTGTAATGTCATGGTTTGTGTAAAATCAGAAAGCTACTTCCCTATTCTACACGACAGGGTGCATGCCGGTATAGCTACTACACTATACTATTGCGTAAAAATACAAAATGGTATAGAATTGCGCAAAAGGAGTTGCTCTTACGCAATGAGCTTATCGAGTGAGTTTAGCCCTGTAGTGCAGGGATACGATGAAGGTTTGGATCCCGAGAGGGCCTATGCTGAATTTGCTGCCGCTTTGAGGCCAGTCGAAGCCTACACGGATAGTGAAGGCGTTGTATGGGTTGTTGGGTCAGACGATCAAGTATCCGCGTACGCAGCTACGAGAGCCTACGGCAACCATGATCCCTTCGCATTAGCGTCCCCGCCTGTCGAGCAACTACGCAGTGGCAGCCGGTGCAGTGAAGTCTACGTCGGCAGCGGTGCTGTGTGGGCTGTATATCCAGGAGCCCAGGGGAGTCTGGTGCTGCGAGAGCTGGCGGGCCGAAGCGGCCATAATGACGCCGAGACAGATTCGGAGTTACGGGCAATTTCCTGGAGTGACGCGCTCACCGAACAAGTGCGCTACGATCCTTCCGAGCAGGCGAAACAGCCTCGGCGCCGCCGCGTAGTAGCAGGTATCGCTGCCGTTATCACTGCAGCCGCTGCAGTCACTTGGGGGCTGCGGGCAGTGACTGCCACGGACACTTCGACTCCGACGCCTATGCCAGTCGACTCACACCTCCCGTCGCCTTCATTTGAGCCGACGCCTCAAGGAACGATAGCTACCAAACCCGCGTCGGCCATACCTTCTGCTTCTCCCCCTGCTGTTCCTCAGCTAGCAGGAGAAGTAACAATCGGCAGCTGGAATACCTACAAAGACAATCATCGGGATATTGGCAAGCCAGTCCGAACTGGGCTCGCTGACCAAGATGTAATTGGGTTGCAAGAGACGAAGCCAAACTTCAAATACCTCGAAGCTATCGCGTGCAATACCTGCGATTACGGCCTCTACCCTACGGCTGCCGAAATCGAGCGCAACCCCGACGCCAAAAGAAATGCCGTCGTGTGGAATAAGGAGCGGCTCACACTGCTCGGTGCAAAATATGTTCAGACAGCTTCAAATAGCATCAAAGGCCACAAGGGCGATATATACCAAGATGTAAGCGATCGCGGCTACTCGATACAGCTTTTTCAGGAAAATGATTCAAAAGGGAGGTTCTTTTTCATCAATACGCATCTTCCTGCATATGTGACGGGCAAGAATGGCCAGTTTCGCGATAACCCTACTCCCAAAAGTGCCCGTGCTATTGCCGCGTACAAAAACCACATGAAGCTACTGACGGCAGATGTGGCCGCGCTCCAGAGCCAAGAGTTGCCGATAATTATTGTCGGCGACTGGAACATTAGCGCCAGGCAGGCCCAGAAGGATCCTGCTATGCCCGATAACGCGCTTGGTGCTTTGGGCTTTCGCAATACATACCAGTTAACCGGCTTTGCTGGTAATGCTAGCACGATGGGTACTCATGGCGACAATGGCCGCCTTATCGATATTATCTATGTATGGTCTGGCGGCGAGGCGCGGCTCACCAGTGTATCGACCGCAATTATCGACAATGACACCAAGCCAGGTTATATGGGCTCGGACCATCGGCTGCTTAAGGCGGGTCTGGCGTTCTCCCCGAAGCAAGGATAAGGACGCGAGGAACCGCTCGGATGAGTTGCTACGAGTGTGTTCTATTGTGTGAAGCGCACTTTCAGCGCAAGCGAATCATCCTTGTCTGGTTGTCCGGATGGGTTGGCCTTTCGCAGTATAATCGTTACATCGTTGCGCTTCATTGTCTGTTCGTCAAAGGTCAGCGTCGCAGTGAATGGTACCATGGCTTCGGTCATCCAGTCGCCCTCTAAATGGGCAGTGGTGCCCGGTAAGCCGATGTCGCCTTCGTGCACGACATCGATTGGGAACTCGCCTTCCGACGACCAATTGCCCGGGACTTTGCCGGTGATGGTCAGCGGGCTTGCGACTACACCGTCCTTTGGCCAGTTGTCGAGCGTGATGGTGATGCCTTTTGCCGATGTGAATGTTTGCGGCCCAGGCTCGCTGGTAGCTGTTTGCTGGTTACTCGGCACTGTCATTTGGTCAGCGGCATCATCGGGCTGCGACCACAAAAGATACGCGACGCCTGTGCCGACAACAATAAGTACTAGTAGAGCTATACTCCATCGAGTTGTACGTTTCATATAATACCTCCTGGCTCTAGTATAGAGCGGAGAAGGAGTTGTGGCAAAAGGATAAAGGCGCGCAAGCGCGTCAGCTGTGCCGGCTAAAGCACCAAAGTAATAGACTTGCTTTTTAAGCAAGTCTATTACTTTGGTGCTGAGGGTAGGATTCGAACCTACGAAGGCGGAGCCAATTGATTTACAGTCAATCGTGTTTGACCACTTCACTACCTCAGCATAACTCGCTCTTTATTTTACCTCATATTTCGCATATTTGCTAGCCTCAATCGCGAGTGAGTTGCGAATACTGAGTTCTGGCCATGGAATGAGAAATGTACGTCCGTTTTCTACGTACACAAACAGCAGATCGAAGTCATTTTCAGTATACTTTTTTGCTGTGTAGTAGGATTGGTTGCCTCCCATTGTTCGGAGGGCGGCTTTATATTTGCCATCACCGTTGTACCATCCTGCGTACTTTACTTGCACTCGTGATAAGACCCCGCCTAGCTCTACAATCAAATCGTAGGGCCGCTTATCGCCTATCGGCAGGCACACCTCATAACCGTTTGTCATAAAGTAGCTAATGGCATACGCGGCTGCTAAATCGCCTTTCTCTTTTGGCTTCATATTCTTATTATAGCAGAGTATATTGCTGTTTTCAATATGAGAGCTCTTGGTTAACGTGAGTGGGTATGGTAAAATGGCAGATATGTGCCGCTTTAGCTCAGTTGGTTAGAGCAGCTGTTTTGTAAACAGCAGGTCCTGGGTTCGAGTCCCTGAAGCGGCTCCATGTAAAAACCTCCACGCATGCGTGGAGGTTTTTACTGTCTACTGTATGGCCAAGGTTTTACATCACCACTTTGCGCTGCTGGGTGACGCGGTGAGGCGTGTTGGCGCGCGTGACAACCTTCTTGAGTTTGTCGCGCAAGGACTCGGCCTCTTCTGTGCGGCCGCTGCGTTCGTATGCGTCAGCGAGCAAGTGGTATGACTGAATACTTGGCTCTAGGCGAACGGCGGTTTCGAGTGCTTCGATCATACGCTTGGTGTGGCCGAGCTTTTCCTGGACTTTGGCGTACGCGATGTGGCGCGCGGCGTGGTCGTTGTCCATGGCAAGCGCCTGCTCAAATGCGAGGCCGGCCTTCTCATAGTGCTCTGTCTCGAAGTAAATAAGGCCGACGTTGTGCAGGCTGCTGGCGCTTGGCTCGAGGCTCTGAGCGATTTCGAAGCACTCGATAGCGTCTTTGTAGGCTTGCTGCTTGGCGTAGAGGATGCCCAGGCGGTTGTAGGCAGTGGCATTGCGCTCGTCGACGCGCAGAATAGTGAGTAGCGCCTTCTCTGCTCGCAGGTATTTGCGCTCGCGCAGTGATTCCTGGGCGATGTCCCACAGGCGGTCGAGCTTCTCGCTCAGGCGTTGTGGAATATCAGCGACGACATCGTCCGACGTCTGTTGTCGCCAGATAGCCCAGCCGCCCAGTGCTGCAAGAAGGAGTAAACCGTACATACCTACAATTGTACCACAAGTGATAGTAGCTGGAGGCGCGGATTGTGGTTGTGTTTGACAGCGTCGTGAATATCGACGAGGCGGTCGAGCCGAGCGATAAGCTCGGGCGACGCCTGCGAGCGCAGGGCAAAGCGCGACAGTGTGATGCACATATCGACGAGTCGAAGCGCCTTGTCGCGCGTGGTGTACTGCAGGGCTGCCACGAGGCGGTCGTAGCGTTCGGGTGCCGACAAGACGGTACGCGCATCGCGCACGACAGCTGCCGCACCGCGGAAGAGCTCTGGGTCGCCAGCATAGCGTGCGATGAGCGCCGGCCGTCCATGCGCCAGGAAGCGAAGCTGCGCCTGCTCTTCCCTGCCGAGCCGCGAATATTCACGAAGCAGCTCGTTGGTCTGTTCGGGAGTAATTGGCGGCACCTTAAAGTGCTGTACGCGCGAGCGGATAGTTGGCAGCAAGCGGTCGGGCTGGTGCGAGGTCAGGATGAAATGCGTATGCGGCGACGGCTCTTCAAGGAGTTTCAGGAACGCGCCCTGGGCAGCTGGTGTCAAGCGGTCGGCATCGTCAATGACGACGACCAAGCGTTCGTGCTTGCTGCGCGTGTCTTCGTAGAGCGCGCGGATGCGCTCGGCGCTGATAGAGCCGTTCACTGACGGTTTGCCATCGGCATCCAACGGCTCGAGGTGGAGTGCCGGACCGGCAATGGCGAGTGCGATAGTCTTCAGCCCGATTCCTGCGGGGCCGCTGAGAAGTATGGCGTGCGGAAGCGCACGCTGGAGCGCCTCAATATGGGGCCGGAATGACGGATGAACGATGAGTCTCATGAGGCAAGCGCATCAAAACTAGTTGGCCGCGGCGAGCTAAATGTACGCGTTTCGCCGCTCGGCAGCGCAAGACGAAGCTCGGCGGCATGCAAATAGAGACGGTCGGCCTGCTTGCCATACAGCCGGTCGCCGTGGATGGGCGTATGAATGTGCGCCAAATGGACGCGGAGCTGATGCGTACGGCCGGTGCGCGGCTGGAGGCGTACCAGGGTGTGCTTGCCGTTGGTCTCGAGCGTTTCGAGCTTGGTCTGGGCGGGTTTGCCCTGCGGGTCGACCTTGAACGAGCCGGGCGCGCGCGGATTGCGAGCGATAGGCAGGTCGATGAGCAGCTCCGGCTCGCTCGGTACACCGTCGACAACCGCCTCGTACGTCTTATGCGCCAGTCGTTCGGCAAACTGTGCCTTCAAATGGTCGTAAGCAGCAGGCGTGCGCGCACCAATCATGACGCCGCTGGTATCACGGTCGAGTCGATGCACAATGCCTGGGCGGTCGGTGTCGAGGCCTTGGGTGGTATAGCGGCGGAAAAAATCGGCGACCGTGAATTCGGTATCGAGCTGGTTCTTGTGGTGCGTCAATACGCCAACCGGCTTGTGGATGACGATAACGTCGTCGTCGATATAGAGAATCGGTAGTTCCTTGTCGTCGTGGTTGGGTGCGTCCGGCAGTTTGACCACAATTGCTTCGCTGTCATCGACTTCATATTTCGGCGTTTTCTGAACGGCACCATTGACACTGATATGCCCTGCCTTGATGTATTTCTGCCAGCTGCTCCGCGAATAGTCTGGGTAGGTCGCGGCTAAGTAGATGTCGAGGCGCTGCTTATTGTCGTCGAGTGCTACGAGGTAGCATTCTTTGCCTTCAAACGGCATGCCGTAGGTTGTGTCGGCTTCGCGAGGATTGGCGAGGAGGGTGATATGGGCGTTGGGATGGGCCTGGCGAATCGCTTCAGTGATATCTGCTTCTTCGTCTTCGAGCGTATCGTCAAATAGTAGTGCGAAGGTCCGCTTGCCGAAGCGAAATGTCGCGAGTGTACTGACGTCGCTGGGGTGCGAGATGACGAGCCGTTCGATTTCGCGCGGCACATTATCATCTGCCGCCTGCTGGAAGCGGCGAAGTGCGTAGAGGCAATCGTTTTGCGATACTTTCACGGGCCTACATACCTCGAGGCCGGAGCCCGACGGCTTCCTGGACGCGTAGTAATGTTTCGTCTGCCTGGACGCGCATGGCTGCTTCGGATTCGGTGAGCTTGGCGAGGATAGCGTCGGTATTGACGCCCGCAAGCTTGCCCTGAAAGTCTATCAAAAAATCGCGCATTTGTTCGGCGACGTACTTCTTGAAGTCGCCATACCGGCCACCGAATTTTATTTGTAGTCCTATAGTGTTTTCTACAAACGAAGTCTCGGACGGCCCGCGCAGTAAATAGGCTATTTCTAGCAAATTTGATATGCCCGGCTGCTCGTCTGGGTCAAAGATTATCTCTGCTTTGTCGTCTGTGGTCGCGCCCATAATTTTCTTGTAGGCTATATCGGGGTCGTCGTTGAGGAATATGACGCCTTTGCCGGTGTCGTCAGACTTGCTCATTTTTCGGCTAGGGTCGATGAGGTCCTTGATGCGCAGTCCTTGCTCTTTGCCGAAGAACTCGTGCTGTTTCTTGACCGGCTCGGGTATGGTAAATATGTCGCCGAAGCGGCTATTGACGCGCCCTGCTATGTCGCGCGTAAACTCGAGGTGCTGTGTCTGGTCGTCGCCAACCGGTACATAGCTCGCGCCATAGAGGAGCATGTCGGCTGCCATAAGCACTGGGTAGTTGAAGAGACCGACGCTGATTTGCTGGTCGCCAAGCTTGGCGGATTTGTCCTTGAACTGTGTCATCCGGCTCATCTCGCCGAATCCGGTGAAGCAGTCCAATATCCACGTCAGCTCGCTATGCGCCGGCACGTAGCTTTGGCGGTACAAGTAAATGTTTGGGTTGTTGAGCGGTAGTCCCGCTGCAGTAAATATACGAGCGGCATGTATGATTTGGTCATAGAGCTTGTCGTGGTCAATTGGCGTCGTGAAACTATGCAGGTCCGGGATAAACATATTGACCTGAAACTCTGCCGAGCGGTCGTTGGCCATTTGTATCATGGGCAGGATGGCGCCGAAGTAATTGCCAATAGTCAAGTCGTTGTTGGCGCGGATGCCGGTGAGGATTACTGGTTTGGTCATGGTATCTTCTATTATACCTCATTTTGAGGTTCGCTGTCCGGGTCGGACAACTCTAGCGTCGCTATAGCCGCGCGAAAACCGAATTGCTTGGCAACCTCTAGTGGGTCTGTATGGTCGCAAAAGAGCTCAATGCCGTTATCCTCAAGGTAAGCTACCGCTTGGCGTCTAATGTCTGGTAATGATTGTGTCATAGTATCTCCTTTGGAGGTTATAGATAATAAAAACGACCGCCTTCTGGCGGTCTGGTCGATACTTTTTAGAGGGTGTGTCTACAAAACACGGAGCAAACCGCCAGAAGAACTGTCGGTAAACCAATATGCGCCGTGTGCTTTAGTATACATCACGCTCATAGTATAGCACGGCTCGCACAAAAGGCAATGAATTATTGCATATTTTTTGACAAAAAGTACAGCATGAGGTATAATTTCACATAACCTAACGAACAATATGTATGCAGGAAGCGTTGTAGCGCCTATGTCTGCGCATAGTGAGCGGCAGGCTGCCGCCCCAGAAAGGAACTTATATGTCTCAACTCGCCAAAGCATGGCAATACCGTATCGTTGCCTGTCTATCAATACTCGCCCTCCTCGTAAGTGTTGTCTCGCCTGCGCCTGCCCAGGCAGCCGTTACACCTTGGACGCCGTCCGAGAAGACGATTGTGACAGCCCCGGAATTCACCAAGTTGAAGACATCGACTGCATTTATCGACGAAGTCTGCGACGCGGTGAAGGCTGCACCAGCTGGCACAATGATACGCGTCGCGACGTATTGGTCCTCGGACAAGGACGTTATCAACTGCTTCATTGCCGCCCGCAAGAACAAAGTCAACGTTCGCTACACCACATGGCATGACGACTATAAATCGAACAAAAAGCTACTCACAAAGCTGAAGAACGCCCTCCAAGACAAATCGGGCAAAAGCTACTTCAAAGTCTGCGACGGCAGCTGCTACCACTCGAAAAAGACAGGCACTCAGCACGTCAAGGCAGTGACTATTAGCGAAGTTATCGGCAAAGACAAGAAGACATATAAGAACATTTCATTCGTGTCGAGCGGCAACTTCAGCAAGAAAAGCTCTTCGTCAACCTGGAACTACTCGACGGTGTTTGTCGGCCGCGCTAAGCTGTATGCCCGCCTCGCGTCGTTTATGGATAAAATGAAGGCCGACAAGAAGCAAAAGGTCCCGAGCGTCATTACTGACGGCGATACCACGCTGCGCTTCTACCCTGGCGGCTCGGACAGCGTCCTTGCGACGCTCAAGAAAATCAAGTCAGTCAAGGTTGGCAAAGGTTATGGCAAGAATGGAAAAGCCGTCATCAGGGTCGTCATGTACTATTGGAGCGGCCATCACAAGAACATCGCGAGAGAACTTGCCCGCCTCAAAAAGCTTGGCGCTGACGTGTCGGTAGCCATCAAGGCGAAGTCGACCAACGAAGACGTTATCAAGATACTTAAGAAAGCCAAAATCCCTCTCTACAACACAGAGCTGAAGAAAGGCACCTATTCGCATGGTAAGGTAACGGTCATTAGTGCCAGAGTCGGTAAAAAAGACAAGAACCTCGTCTTCTCGGGCTCGGTCAACCTTACAAGTGCTGCATTCAAGAGCAACACTGAGGTTGCCGTTGAGCAAAGCGGTGCCAAGTACCGCGACGCCGGTCTGAACTTCTATAATCTCGTCCAGAAGTACAGCAAACGCATCTAGTCGACAACTACTTTGGGGCTATTTGTGAGGCTCAAGAGTGTCAAGGACAACGGTGTGATTGTAGAAAAATAAAAGTCCCTCACGTAAATGAGGGACTTTATGCGCTATATCTGGTGTCTATACGCTAGATATAGCGTACACTCCGCCGTAGGCACCAGTGCCCATGCACTGGCTTCAGCAGAAGATTATCTGCCGTAGGCAACGATGCCTTGCATCGGCTTCAGCAGGAGGGACAAGCTTCTGGAATTTACTTCCAGAAGCTTGTGGAGGACTGGTCCTCCTATCGTTTCGAGTATTGCTCGCGCTTGCGGGCGGAGCGCAGGCCGTATTTCTTGCGCTCTTTTTCGCGTGGGTCGCGGCGCAGGAGCTCGGCTTTTTTGAGCGTGCCGCGGAGGTCTGGTGCGCCGACGGTGATTGCCTTGGCAATTGCCATCTTGATAGCGTCTACCTGACCACTGACGCCGCCACCGCGGACCTTGATAGTGATATCGAAGTCCTTTTGCTTGCCAACGAGGGCAAGCGGGTCGGTGATTTCAGCCAGCAACGTTTTGTTGCCGTCGAGGTATTCCTCGGCTGGCTTGTCGTTGATGGTGACGGTGCCCTTGCCCTTGAGGAGGCGTGCGCGGGCGGTAGCGCTCTTGCGCCTGCCGAGACCGTAGAAGTATGTCGCTTCTGCCATGTTACTTTACCTCAACTTTCTCTGGTTTTTGGGCTGCGTGGTCGTGCTCGGCACCCGGGAAAACCTTGAGGCGCTTCATACGCTCAGCAGCAAGCTTGTTCTTGGGGAGCATGCCCTTGACAGCTGCTTCGATGATTCGCTCTGGGAACTTCTCGCGAACTTCCTCGAGGCGTGCATCACGAATGCCACCTGGGAATCCGCTGTGACGGTAGTAAATCTTCTGCAGTTCTTTGTCGCCAGTGACCAGTGTGTCCTTGGCATTGATGACCACCACGTAGTCGCCGCCATCAGTGTGCGGCGTGAAGGTCGGCTTGTACTTGCCAGTCAGGTGCGTCGCAATCAGCGCAGCGGTGCGACCGAGCGGTGCAGCACTGGCGTCGATGACAATCCAGCGGCGAGTCACGTCAGCAGGTTTTTGTGAATAGGTTTTCATTACTTAGCCTCTGCTTTCTCGGCGGGCTTGAGCTCGTCGACAAATGCGATCGTCGCCAGTTGAGCGCCATCGCCAACACGCACGCGGGTGCGCTCGACGCGGACGTGTCCGCTGGTGCGACCGGTGAGTTGCGGAGCGATTTCGTCAACCAGTTTGAAGGCAGCTGCTTGCGTGCTCAAACCGGCAATGACGGCGCGACGATTGGCGAGGTCGCCTTTTTTGGCCTTGGTGATGAGCTTTTCGATGTAGCGAACCAGCTCCTTGGCCTTGGGCAGGGTGGTCTCAATCTTGCCGTGTTCGACAAGACTGGTGGCCAGCCCCTTTAGTAGCGCGCGTCGTTGGTCGCGTTCGCGGCCAAACTTGCGTCCTTGATATCCGTGTCTGTGCATGGTTAGAGTTCCAGTTCCGTGAGTTTATCTTTTACTTCGTCCAGAGCCTTCGACCCGAAGCCCTTGAGTTCGCGCAGTTCCTGCTCGCCGAGCATGACCAGGTCGCGTACGGTGCGAATCTCGTTGTTGACGAGGGCGTTGGCAGTACGCGCGCTAAGGTTGAGCTCTTCGATAGGCAGGTTTAGCTGGCTGCTGTCATCTTCGTCGGTTTGACCCAGTGCAGGTGCTGCGGCAACAGTGGTGCTGCCAGCGAGTGCGGTGTACTGGTTGACCAAGATTGCTGCTGCTTCTTCGAATGCTTCGCGCGGGCTGATAGCGCCGTTGGTCTCGACGGTCATTTCGAGCTTCTGCAGGTTGGTCTCTTGGCCGACACGCGTGCCGTCTACTTTGTAGCGGACACGGAGGACTGGGCTGAACATAGCGTCCATGGCAATCATGTCGCTGTGCAGGCGCTCGTCTGACGACTCTTCGATGGTGCGGTAGCCGCGTCCTGATTCGACAACGAGATCGATGGTAACGGTCTTTTTCGGGTCATCGACAGTACAAATGACGTGCTCGGGGTTGATGACCTCGATGTCGGCGTTTGCCTGGATGTCAGCAGCGGTGACGTCGCCGGCGCCCTTCTTGACGATGCGCAGCTCGACTGGTGCTTCGCTGTGCGACACGAGGTTGACACCCTTGAGGTTGAGCATGATGTCAACGACATCTTCTTTGACACCTTCAACGGTGGTGAACTCGTGTGTCGCGCCTTCGATGCGGAAGGCAACGATAGCGGCGCCTTCGATGCTCGAGAGCAGGACGCGGCGCAGGCTGTTGCCGAGCGTGTCGCCGTAGCCGGCGTGCAGCGGCTCGATGAGGAACGTAGCAGTGTTGGTACCAGTGTCATCAACTGATGCGAGTGCTGGATTGTGGATTACTTTTGTCATATATCGCTCCTTACCCTTATTAGCGTGAGTAGTACTCAACAATTAGCTGTTCGTTGATATCTGGTTCGGCTTCTTCGCGCTTCGGCGTGCCGGTAATCTCGATTTTGAGTTTCTTGACATCGCTCTTCAGCCAGCTGAGTGGGGCTTGTGAGGTGTTGCCTACGACATCGTTGATGTTCGCAAAGTAGCCCGACTTGGTGCTCTTGGGACGAACTTCGAGGATATCGCCGGCGCTCAGGCGGATTGACGGAATGTCAACGCGGCGGCCGTTGAGTAGGAAATGGCCGTGGCTGACGAGCTGGCGAGCAGCGCGGCGGCTCGTGGCAAATCCGGCGCGGTAGACGGCGTTGTCGATGCGGCGCTCGAGCAGCTCAAGCAGGTTTTCACCACTCAGACCTTCGCGGCGAGTCGCTTCTTTCATGAGCTTTGCGAATTGCTTCTCGAGGAGGCCGTAGGTGCGGCGCACCTTTTGCTTCTCGCGAAGCTGAATGTTGTACATGCTTGGCTTGCCTTGGCGGCCGTGGGCGTGCTCGCCCGGGATGCCGCTTTTGCGTGCCATAATCTTGTGTGCTTTAGGGTGAAGCGCATAGCCTTCGCGGCGGCTTTGCTTCACAATCGGTGAAGTATCTCGTGCCATATTATGCCCTTCGTGCCTTTCGTGGACGTACGCCACCATGTGGGACGCCCGTTACGTCTTTGATGCCCTCGACAGTAATGTCGAAGCCGCCCAGTGCGCGGATAGCCGCGTCGCGGCCGAGGCCAACGCCCTTGACGAAAACGTCAACGCTCTTCAGGCCGTAGCCGGCTTTGACAGCTTCGGCGGCCTTCTCGGCGGCCACTTGCGCAGCGTATGCCGTGCCCTTCTTGCTGCCGCGGAAGCCGCACGCACCGGCGCTTGATGCAGCCAGGACGTTGCCCTTTTTGTCGGCGAAGGTAACGATAGTATTGTTGAACGAGGCCTGAATATGCAGCTGACCGCTCGGAACGGAGCGACGCTGTTTTTTCTTGGCGGTAGTTGTTTCTGCCATAGATGTAGGGTCCTTTCCGTTAATCCTTATGTCTTGCTTGCTGCCTTAGGCTGTGCACCACCGACGGCAACTGCTTTACCCTTGCGAGTTCGTGCATTCGTACGAGTACGCTGGCCGCGTGTCGGTAGGCCTGACTTGTGGCGGAGGCCACGATAGGCATTGATGTCTTTGAGACGTTTAACGTTGTTTGATACCAAGCGCTGGAGATCGCCCTCTACCGTGAAGTCACGGTCGATAATTTCGCGAATCTTTTGTTCTTCAGCCTCGGTGAGATCTTTCACCCGAGTGGTCGGCTCTATCTTGGCCGCCGCAAGGATGGTCGAAGCGTGCTTGGGGCCGATGCCGTAAATATACGTCAGCGCCACTTGCACTTGCTTCTCTGCGGGTATAACTACCCCAGAAATTCGAGCCATGCTTAACCCTGCCTTTGCTTATTCTTAGGTTTTTTCTTGTTGAT
>CAZGGJ010000025.1:0-14665 GCA_964525315.1 uncultured Candidatus Saccharibacteria bacterium
GCCAATACCGCTAAGTATGTCGAGCAAGCGGAAGCCGAGCGCGCCTTCACGAACACCACCGCTTACCAAAATATGCTAGATCTCTACGAAGAAGGTAGCTTGTACGAGGATTATAGCCTGCGCCCTCATAGAAGGACAGCCGAGATACTCTTCTTGCCAGAGAAATATCGTGCCGAGTATCAGGATGTGGCTGCCGCACGCGCGACCATGAATGCGTTTGTCTACAACCTCCATGACATAGTGCGTACAAGAAAGAATGATGCACCCGATTGTATCCATCTTGTCAAGACACACAGCGATGGGTCGCGTGAAGGTCTCAACGTAAAGCGGTCTAATGAATACAGCAGCGGACATTCAATAAGGATGGATATTGCTTACCCCGAGGTAGGCATCAATTGGACCGCGGTTCACTATCGAGATGAGTCATTCGAACCAGATCCGTTATATGAAGCTGTCTTATCCGGCAGTCCCATTACTGGTCAGTCAGCTAAAATAGGTTACCTTACAGCCAACACTGCTAGGGCGCTCGTCGAGCACTTTCATGATGGTTTCGAGATCGTAGATGACCATACTTACCTAAAGGCAATGCACTAAACTACTCAGTATCACTGATTGTATAAATCACTATACTTATGCTATTGACCGTGATTAGCTACCCCGCGCTATACTAGGTATAGCTATGTAGGTACTGGTGGATGCCTTTTCACTTACAAGCTGTATATTTACACGATTTACGTCTCGACAGACGTACAACACCTCCAAAGTGGTAAACGGCACTGTATGAACGTCGCAGTGTTTCTCCACCTCTGGATCACTCCAAAATCCGTTCGCTAATCAACCTATAAGTATTAGCCTTCGAACCCCTGGTAGGGGCGAGAAGCTGGGAGTGGTGTATGAAAAACACAATCATTAACAAACCAGTCACTATCACCGCTATGGGATTTCGTCGAAACCTCATGGCGTATCCACGTCGGATGGAGTACGAGGGTCGCACCTACGACTTCATTGATGCCGGGCTGGCCTGCGTGATTCGCGGTGCGAACTGCGCTCGGCAAATCCTGACGCTGACAGACGGGACATCGCAGTTTCACCTGCGCAGTGATAGTAGGGGAGGCACTTGGACGCTGCTAAGTATCAGTGCGTAGTGCACCCCTTGTTAAAACCCCTGCGAAAGCAGGGGTTTTATGTTGATTCTGATGCTGTTACAATGACGCAGGAATTACCATTATCATGCTATATCTATTTGCCGAAAGTGGCACTATAAATTTTCACGGCGGAGCCGCGTATGGGTTTATATTGATAGTCGTCAGCATCTTGCTTATGCTGCTTGGCTTGCTCGCACTTCCGGCGCTCATTGTAGCCGCTATCGCGCGCCGCCAGGCGGAGCACATACGCAATAAGCGAGCCTCGACTATCGTTGCTCAGTACGATCCGCCGCGTGGCCTTTCACCAGCTGAGGTGGGATTATTGTACGACATGCACTGTGGCCAAAACGAAATTATGGCGACACTGTTCGACCTGGAGCAGCGGGGCATCGTGCGTATCATTGATGCACGTAGCGTAGCAATCGCCGACCAAGCGGCGTATGCGAATCTCGCTAAGTACGAAAAGATAGCCATTCGCCTCGCTCGCGGCGAAACCAGCGAGCTCGACACACAGCGGACACTCCCGATCACCATGACAAATGCCGACACTGGCGCCACATACCAGTTTAACTTACCACTCCCACAACAAAAATCGCTGCGGGCCTTTTCGAATGCCGTACAGCAATCAGTTGCAAGCAAAGGTATACCGATGCAGAGTTTTGCCTGGGGCTTTATAACGCGCACGCTTATTATAACCGCCATCGTCGCTCTCCTACCAATGCTTACTGCCGGCCTACCAATCACCTCAAATGATATCGAATACAGTAGTTGGTCAAGCGAGTCATTTTCCGGCGCAGCATTCCTTACTGTGATTGCCGGGATATTCTTGGTGCCAGTCTATGCAGGGTTCGCGGCGCTTATGATAGGCATTTGGGCCAAGCTTGCTGGCCGCTACTGGATCAACACACGCCAAGCACGCGCGGTTTGGCCCGAACTTGAAGGCTACAAACTCTACCTAGAGCAAGTCGACCTCGATAACATTCAGTTCGAATCAACCGACCACGGCGCCAATCCTGTGACCAAAACGTTGCCTTACGCCATTGTATTCGGCCTTGATACCCGCTGGCAGGCACGACTACAAGGTGTACACACCGAAAAATAATTCTTGCTCCTCCGGTGTAGCAGCAGCCGTCTTGACAATTTTACTTTACTTTGGTAAACTAAGAACATGAGTACACTTGCCACCTCAGTCTGGAGTATTCCCGATACGGCTACTTTGTCAGCTGTATTAACTGATATTGCGGATGAGACGAGTATGCGTAACTTTCTGCGTGATGTCATGACCGAGAAAGAAATTATCGAGATAAGTGCCCGGTTGAAGGTGGCCGATATGCTATCGCGTGGCGAGAAGTATGCCGCCGTCATCAGTGCGACCAAGCTCAGCAGCCGCACCATTGCTCGTATCAGTGATTGGCTGCAAAACGGCACCGGCGGCTACCAAACAGCCCTGACTCGGCTTCACCACGCCCATCTTCCGCCAGCTCGTGCCGAGTAATTGCTACCGAGTAGCGCCAAGATTACGCCAGCACGACGCTGGCGTTTTTGGTACATAATAATGACAATTTCAGGAGATTTACTATGAAAAAAGCTGAAGCCGTCATCTTCGATATGGATGGCACCCTCTACAATTTTCCAGAAAATAAACCATTTGGACAGTCACCGTTCGGGCAAGCTATCCAACAAAATGCTCGAACGTTTATCGCCAAGGAGTTCGGGCTTAGCGCCGAAGCAGCTGAGCAGCGGTATACCGAGCTACAGACCGAGTACGGAGGCGAGACGAGTATTGGCATAGAACGAGCCTACGGAGTTGACCGTATGCGGTTCTTTGAGAATACATGGAATCTAGAGCCGGGGGCCTATATCTCCCCAGCGCTAGGGCTACGTGAAGCGCTCGAGCAAATAGATGCCGAGCGTATCGTTCTCAGTGCTGCGCCGCGTGTATGGGTAGACCGCGCACTCGGCTATATGGGCGTCGCCGATCTATTTGGCGAGCGTGTTTTTACCGGCGAGCCAGACATCCGTAAGCCAAACCCCGAAGTCTTTCGCCAAATCATTGGTGCCTGCGGCTTCACGGCCGCCCGTGTCGTATCGGTAGGAGACCAGGAGTATTCGGATATTCTGCCCGCCCGCGAGGTTGGCCTGCAAACCGTTCGTGTTGGCTCCGGTGAGACCGCTGCAGATATATTGGCAACCGATGTTATCGATGCTATTCGCCAATTACGCGAAAGGGGAATCGCATGACGAAGCAAAAAATCATTATCGATACCGACCCGGGCTGCGATGACATGCTTGCCATCCTCCTCATGTGCGCATCGCCCTTGATTGATATCAAGGCTATAACGACCGTAGCTGGCAATTCTACATTGCAGAATGTTACGAACAATGCGCGGTATATTTTAGATATTGCACAGTGCCCGGACCTACCACTCTACCCTGGAGCAAGTAAGCCGCTCGTGCGCGACCCAATACAGGCAACCGTGCACGGGACATCCGGGCTGGAGACCGCTACTGCCATCAACGACGTACCGCTCAACAATTTGGCAGTCGACAAAATCCTCGACATAGTACGCGCATCGCCCGGTGAAATCAGCTTACTTATACTCGGTCCGCAGACAAATATCGCGGCCGCCATCCGCCAGAGTCCCGAGACGATGAAGCTCGCCCGAGCATTCGTCATCATGGGCGGAGCGTTTACCGTACCAGGCAATCAGACTATTGCCGCAGAGTTCAACATCTGCGCCGACCCTGAAGCGGCCGCGATAGTAGCCGGCTTTCCTGTTGCGAAGACATACATACCGCTTGACCTATGCAACCAAATTCAAGTTCCACTCAGTGAGTTTGCACGTATTCAGAATACCCAAGTACGGACAGCCGTCACTACCGCGCTCAGTCCATATATACGCAATATTCAACGCAATGAGCTCAAGTCACAGGGAGCTTTGATGTATGATGTGCTGGCTGCTTATTATCTGCTCGCGCCAGAAGTATGTACGACACGCAACAGAAGAGTAATTGTCGAGACGAACGGAACGTATACTTACGGCATGACGCTCATCGACTACCGGGCAAGCCGCCCCAATGCCACAATTGTCACCGATATACCAGCACCGCATTTTATAAATGACTACTTCAGGATGCTTAACAAAGCGATGTAAAAGGCACCTAATCCAGCCCCCCCCCCATCTCCGCAAAACCGTACAGGCCTCGACGTCAGCCCGAACTTCAAGGGTAGTAGCCTCAGCGGACGACCCGCGCAAGCCCGCAGCGATGAGCTTGTTGGCCGCACCTATAGCAAATATGGGGACCGGCTGACTATAATAGGCATTGTGGCATCGTTTCAGCCGAAGATGCCTCCGCCAAAATCACGCATACCAGCCACACCACTGGCAGTGCCATCAAGTAACAACCATGCATACCCATCCAGATGTCAACCAGTTTTTTAGCCACTACCCCGAACGGAGGTTCGACAAGGGCAGTTTGCTGCTACGTCCAGGCGACGGCGATACGGCGTTCTATCTCGTCAAAGGCACCGTGTCACAATATGACATTTCTGATGCCGGCGACAAACTCGTCGTCAACGTCTACAAAGAAGGGGCATTTATTTCACTCCTAAGCATCCTCTGTGCCACACCGGTGGATTTCTTTTTTGAAGCACAGGGTAGTGTCACCGCCCGCGTCGCACCAGCAAAAGACGTCGCCGCCTTTCTTCGCACTCATCCCGACGTCGTCTATGAAACGCTCGAACGGCTCGTACGCGGCAGCGATGGGCTCCTTCATCGCCTCGCAAGCATGATGGCGGGCGGTGCAGAACTCCGCATCCTCCAAGAACTCCGCATCATGCAAGCGCGGTTCGGCCGGCCCGACCACAGCGTGGCAGTAACCATGAGCGAGCTCGGTGCCCAGACAGGCCTCGCACGCGAGACGGTCAGCCGCGCGCTCAAGAGGCTTCGCGAAGCTGGCATTATCACCTCTAGCCGCGGCGAAATCCGCATTGTCGACACTTCTGAAGCACGATAGCTTGCATTTTATAGCAATATATGCTATAATGAAAAGATAAGGAGTCAGTTTACATGTATCACACCCTCATCGAAGCCCTCAAAGATTGGAACAAGCTCAACGACCGCCAGACCAAGCTACAGCACGTCTATCTAGCGCTCGCGAGCGCCATGCTCGTCATTGCCGGCCTAGCCAGCCTCGTCAACTACAACCTCGGCCAAAGCATCCTGTGGCTCGCTGGCGTCGCCGCGCTCGTGTTCCTCACCAACGCTATCATCTGGGCGCTGACTGACGCATTTGTCATTGCACGGCTGCAGAAACGCCAAGCTCCGCGCAAGTAACTAGCGTGGCATAGCCCAGCTCCACGGTTGAGCCCATACGCCAACTCTGGTATAATTCGTATCGTTACGATACATAGCTATTGGGGTGTCGCCAAGTGGTAAGGCACATGGTTTTGGTCCATGCATTCGGGGGTTCGAATCCCTCCACCCCAGCCATAGAAAACGCCTTAGACCTCATGGTCTAGGGCGTTTTCTATTAGTTGCGGTGGGATGGTTTGTGTCTCACGACGGGGTTCAGAATTCTGTCAAATCTCCTGATTTGTACAGAATGTAGCTGATGATGGAATAGCTTTAGCTAGTCTATCATCTGGCGTTTACCCCTCCACCCCAGCCAAGTAAAAAGCTCTAGGCCTTTAGGTCTGGGGCTTTTTATTTGCATAGCTCTTGCTCTACCTTGAGAAGGCTGGGATAATTACATTACATGCAGACATTTTTCATAGCGACGAGCAACCCGGGCAAACAAAAAGAGATTGCAAAGCTCTCTCAAACCTATGGAGGGGCAGCAGCAGTCGTTTTTCCCGATGCGTCAAACGAAATGAAAGTAGACGAGTCAGGGTCGACCTTTGAAGAAAATGCCCTTCTCAAAGCCCAGGCATACCGCGGCTCAATAGGAGACAGCTCTCTTTACTATGTGGGTGATGACAGCGGCATTACTATCCCCGCGCTAGGCAATGAGCCTGGCGTATTCACGAGGCGGTGGGCTGGCTACGAAATGACCGACGAAGAAATCCCTCGGTATTGCCTGGAACGGCTGCAGGGGCTAAAGGGCGACGACCGTAACGCTATTTTTCAGACAGTATTGGCCGTCATCACCCCGCAGGGCTCGACTGAATATTTCTATGGAAAGATGCCCGGGCGCATCCTTGAACGGCCGCTCGACACAAAGCCGCAGCCGGGATTTCCGTTTAGGTCGATATTTTGGGTAGATGGCATTGATATGCCTATCTACGAGCTGCATTCTATGTCTTCGGAAGCGCGAAAAGGATTTTTATCGCACCGAGAAGATGCCTTTAGGCAGTTGTTCGAACAGTACCGATAGCGCGCGAGGTTGGCAGTTCGATGAATCTGATAAAATAGGCACATGAGCACCCCTGCAAACAAAACCACTCGCCACCCCTCTCACACTCTCACTCTCGACAAAATCGTTGGCGGCGGGCAGGCGCTTGGCACGCTTGAGGATGGCCGAAAGGCGTTCGTATGGGGCGGACTGCCGGGCGAGAGGGTCGTCGTGCAGCAGACGAAGAAAAAGTCGAGCTACATCGAGGGTGTCGTCACTGAAGTGCTCGCACCAAGCCCCGAGCGCGTCGCGCCGCCCGACCCGGATAGCTACCTTAGCACTAGCCCCTGGCAAATCATGAGTCTCGCAGCCGAGCAGCACTACAAAGCCGCGCTTATCGAAGAAGCCTTCGAGCTGCACGATATCGTGCTCCCCGAGGCCATCGACGTCTACACCGACGGCCGCGAGTACCACTATCGCAACAAAGTCGAATTCAGCTGGTACGGCGAGACCGACGCTATATCTGGTGTCGATACGCTACATCTAGCGTTTTTTCGCCGCGGCTCGAAAGGGAAGATACCCATCGACAACTGTGCGCTCCTACCCGAACCCGTCATGACACTCGCCTGCGAAATCCGCGACTTCTTGGCCAGCAAGCACGTCGAAGCTCGCCAGCTCAAAACCCTCCTCATCCGCTGCGACCAGGCCGGCACTTGTGTCTGGCAACTCTACGTCAAGGACCAGCTGCCGGATGTCATATCGGCAGACGAGGCCGCCGCGTTCAGCGCTCAGGGCGGGGAAGTCATTTACAGCGACCCGAGGAGTCCCGCCAGCCGCATCACCGAGCGCCTCGCCAGCTTCGGCGATATCGTGCTCGCCGACACCATCCTCGATGTACCATTTCGCTACGCAACTGAAGGATTTTTCCAGATAAATATCCCGGCATATGAGCAGACGCTTCGCGACATGAGAGGGTGGGTCGACGAAGCGCAGACTGTTGACCTCTATTCCGGCGTCGGCTCCATCGGCCTCACCATCGGTGGGGCCGGCTGTACGCTGGTCGAAATCAACGAAGATGCCGTGCGCGAAATGCGCCGCAACATCACCGAACTCGACAGCGATGCCACTGCCGTACTCGCCGCAAGCGAACAAGCCCTTGAGCACATCACCTCAGACAAGACCATCATCGTCGACCCGCCGCGCGCCGGCCTGCATGCTAGTGTCATTGCCAAGCTGCTCGAGGCCAAACCGCCGCGTATTATCTACCTCAGCTGCAACCCCGTCACCCAAGCCCGCGACGTCGCGCTCCTGGCCGAAGGCTACGGCATCCGCGCCCACCGCGGCTACAACTTCTTCCCGCATACACCGCACATCGAACACCTCGTCATACTTGATAAAAGATAGTGATGCAACGAGGCGTAAGCCGAGCTTTAGGGGGAGGAAGTCCTACTACGAATTTACTTCGGAGTAGGATTGGAGGGGCGGGCCCCTCCTGATATAATATTCTCATGAGCCACAAGCACTATCGTCGCGGCGTTACCATTGTCGAGCTTATCATCGTCATTACGGTGCTCGCGATTCTGACGGCAGCTATTTCATTTGCGTACGTCAAGCAGCAACAATTATCGCGCGACGACAAACGCCGCGCCGATATCACTGTCCTTATGCATGAACTCGACAAATACTACGAAGACACCGGCAATTATCCCTTATCCTGTAGTCATACCGCCCCAGGCTCATCGACGTGCTCGGCTATGTCCAGCGCCTACTCCACGGCATACGGCTCGCCAGTCCCTCCTCAAATCGGCGGGAACAGCATGACAAGCAGTCAAATCCGCGCCACGCTAAGCGGTATCAAAGAGTCATTTGGCGACCCGCGCAACACTACGCCCAACCCCATCAATGCGCATACTTCACCGAGTGCCAACCCCATCCGCTGGTCGTCCTATGTGCTCGTTTCGCCCGATGCACTCAATGCCGGGTTCTCCGTCTACCTCGCCACCAACGATAGCGGCAGCTCGTCTATCACATGCACAGTGGCGCCCACAACCGCCGACTATCGCGGTACCGCCCAAGGTAACCGCCCGCACCCCTACGTCGTAGGTTACTACAGCGAAGCCGAGAACAAATGGCTCCTCTTTAGCGGCCCCAAGCTCGATAGCGTCAACAACCTTGGCTGGAACTCCGGCAACAATCCCGCCTGCAACTTGTCGACGCTCTAGCTCGTCTTGATGCGCCGATAAGCAAACTTGGCGGCCATGCGCCACCCGCTGCGAGCATCGGCATCGAACTGATAGATATGGCCGTCCTTGACCTCGCTGATAAGGATGAGGGCAGGGTTGTATGGAGCCAGCGTGCGGTAAAACTGGATATCGTCAGTCGTCACATGGCCGCGGCCAGGGAACACCTCGCGGAACTTCTCCTGACCCACTTCGTCGAAGTAGTTCGGCTGGCCCTTTGGCGGCATGTACAGCTCTGGCCTCAGCCCCATGCGCGAGACAATCTTGCGCACATCGCTCAGCACCAAACGACTCTGCGCGTGTACATAGCAGAGGAGCTGCTTCTTCTTGGTCAAATACACACTCGCCTTGGCCGCCCGCGCCACATCTACCTCGTGCACGACGATAGAGTCCACATCGACAGCCATCCCAAAATACGTCATAGCCGCCTCTTCGAGGGCAAGCTTGGCAAGCGAATCGTCTTTCATACTGTTATTTTAGCACGCCAGCCGAAACCTCAGTAACACACCGACGCAGTGTAGTAAAAGCGTAGTGCAGCCCGACCCGCCTTCTACCAAGGCGCTGAAGAGCTGGTCTGCTCGTGCTATTCCCGAACCACTGACAATCCTCGCTGTCCCATCTAAAGATTCCTGAGGTTTACCTCAAGATTCTTTAGTGGGACACGGTGGTGAGGGAATAGCACGAGCGGGACAGCGACCGCCAAAGAGGTGTATACTACCTATATGGATTTCGACAGTCGCTACGCGAACCTCAACACTGCCCAGAAAACCGCCGTCGATACACTTGACGGCCCGCTCCTCATCATCGCCGGGCCGGGAACTGGCAAAACCGAGCTCCTCAGCATGCGCGCCGCCAACATCCTGCGCCGCACCGACACCTTGCCCTCGAGCATCCTCTGCCTGACTTTTACCGATAGCGGCGCAGCTGCCATGCGCGAACGCCTATCTAGCATCATCGGGCCAGACGCCTACAAAGTTGCCATCCATACGTTCCACAGCTTCGGCACCGAAATCATCAACCAAAACGCCGAATACTTCTACCGCGGCGCGGCCTACCAGCCAGCCGACGACCTGGCACAGTACGAACTGCTGCGCGGCATCTTCGACGAGCTAGACTACACCAACCCGCTCGCCAGCATGAACGGCGACGAATACACCTACCTGCGCGACACGCTGACCGTCATATCCGAGCTCAAGCGCAGCGGCCTGACAAGCGACGAACTCCTCCAGGTCATTGAAGCAGGCGACGCCGTGCTGGATGCCATCGAGCCCGACCTCACAAATGCTTTTGCGAACCGCATCAGCAAAAGCACAGTACACCTGCTCGCGCCCATCGCCGAAAAGGTCGCTCAAGTACCACAGCCGCAACTGCCGCCTGCTGTCACGCCATACGCCAATGTCATCGCACTGGCGCTGGCGCATGCGGTCGACGAGGCGGTCGCCACGGATAGTACCAAGCCTATCTCGGCCTGGAAAAAGGCCTGGTGCGAAAAGAACGCCCGTGACGAGACCGTCCTCAAGGACCGCAAACGTCACGAAAAACTCCGCGCCCTGGCGCACATCTACTACCAATACCTGGCGCGCATGGACGAGGCCGGCCTATACGACTACGACGACATGATTCTCGGCGTCATCCATGCGATGGAGACGCAGCCCGACCTACGCGCAAATCTCCGTGAAAAGTTCCACTACATCATGGTCGACGAATTCCAGGATACCAACCTCGCACAGCTGCGTCTGCTGTTCAACCTCACCGGCGACCAAGACCAGCCAAACGTCATGGCCGTAGGCGACGACGACCAAGCGATTTACAGTTTCCAGGGTGCCGACGTCGGCAACATCCAGCGCTTCCGCACGGAGTACCACGACCCGACAATCATCGTCCTGACCGACAACTACCGCTCGGCCGAGCCAATCCTCGCAGCCGCCCGCCAGGTCATTACTCAGGGGACGGACCGCCTGGAGTATACCATTGCCGACCTGTCCAAGGAGCTCACACCGCACGCCACACCCGCTAAGCCTTCTGTGGTACTGCATGAATGCCCGTCGCCCGACGCTGAGCGCGCGCATGTTGCGTCGATGATTCGCCAACGCATCGACAGCGGGGAAGCGCCCGAGTCCATCGCCGTACTGGCACGCCGGCATCATGAGCTGGTCGCACTGCTGCCATACCTCGCGCACGAAGGCATCCAAGTCAACTACGAACGCCGCGAAAACGTCCTCGACGACCCGCTCATCCGCCTGCTCGAGCACATCGCCGCTATCATCGACGCGCTGCACCGAGACGCGCACGACGAAGCCGACGCACTGCTGCCCGAAATCCTCGCCCACCCGGCATGGGGCTACACGCCGCACGACATTTACAAACTCAGCCTCAGTGCTTACCAGGGCCACCAGCTCTGGCTCGAAGTCATGCAAACCACTCCTGTATTCAAACCCTTCGCCGACTGGCTCCTCGTCCGCGCCGCCGCCATCCACGTCGAACCGTTTGAGCAACAAATCGACACTATCCTCGGTATACTCACACCCCAGGAAGCCACAGCAAAGCAGGAAACCACAGTAGAGCAGCGTGAAATTGCTTTATCTGAACGACATCTGCAGCCCCGTCAGATCCCGATGGATGCTCGAGAGATGACGGGCGCGAAGCCGTCTGAAGAGAAAGCAATGAGCGATGCGAACGGAGCTTACACATCACCGCTTTATCATTACTTCTTCTCACCCGAAAAGCGCCACGCAGATCCCCAGACCTACCTCGCCACCCTCGAAGCCCTCCGCACCATCCGCGGCCGCCTGCGCGAACACTACACCGCCACCGAGCCATCGCTGCCTGACCTCCTCGAATACCTCCGCCTGCACCGCGAACTCGGCTCTAGCATCACCGCCATCCGCCAGCGCGGCGATATTACCACCGGCGCCATCCAGCTTATGACCGCGCACAAGTCCAAGGGTCTGGAGTACCAGCACGTCTACGTCATCGGTGCCATCGACAGCGCATGGGGCGAACGCGTTCGTACGCGCAGCCGGCTCATCAACTACCCGGCCAACCTGCCGCTCGCACCCAGCGGCGACACCTACGACGAGCGCCTACGGCTATTCTTCGTGGCCATGACCCGCGCCAAAGCCACGCTCGACATCAGCTACAGCACCGTCGATGCTAGCGACAAAGAAACGCTGGTTGCCAGCTTCCTCACCGGCACCGACCTTGCACCCAAGCCAGCCCCTGCAGCAACGCTTGATTCACTGACCGCCCAGTCCGAGATAGACTGGCGTGGATATTTGACTCGCCCCATCGATACCAGCCTCAAGGACCTCCTGGCACCCACGCTCGAACGCTACAAACTCTCGGCCACGCACCTGGGCAACTTCCTCGACGTATCACAGGGCGGACCGCAACACTTCCTACTGAACAATCTGCTGCGCTTCCCGCAGGCCAAATCCGCCCACGCCAGCTACGGCACGGCTATGCACGCAACCTTGCAGCGCGCGCATGACTATTTCCGCGCCGCTGGCGCGCCCAAGCCTATCGAGGACATACTGGGCGAATTCGAGCGAATCCTCCACGAGCAGCATTTGTCGGCAGCCGACTTCGAAACATTTCACGCTCGCGGCGTTGACGCGCTCAGTGCTTTCCTGGCACAGGCGTACTCTAGCTTCACCGCCACGCAGCGCACCGAGCTCGGCTTTGGCCAGCAGGGCGTCGTGGTAGGCGAGGCGCGGCTCACTGGTGCGCTGGACCTGGTCGACATCGACGAAGCAGAGCGGACTATCATGGTAACCGACTACAAGACAGGTAAGCCCTCGCGCGACTGGAAGGGTAGGACCGAGTACGAGCGCATCAAGCTGCACAAATACCGCCAGCAGCTGATGTTTTACCAACTGCTCGTCGAAGGTTCGCGCGACTACGGCAAGTACACCTTTGCCCGCGGCGTACTGCAGTTCGTCGAGCCCGATAGCAGCGGTGATATCCTGGCGCTGGAGCAAACATTTACACCAAGCGAGCTGGAGGAGTTCCGCACCCTCATTCAGGCCGTGTGGCGCTGTATCACAACACTCGAACTACCTGACACCTCTGGCTACGACCCGACACTAAAGGGAATCCTTGCCTTCGAACAGGATATTATTGACAAATACACTAATATTTGATATAACGAGAAGAGTTCTATAAGCGTAGAGCGCCTTTGGTTTTTGGTCGCAAATGACCAACAGCCCTAGAGCGCTCCGCACGTGGAACGCTCATTGACAGAAGGTGACTCGAGTTCTCGCCGCTACTGCGGAGAGAGGTGGGTGATAACTGTGTCCGATACGTCCGATCGACAGTTGTTGACCAAGGTCAATAACGGCGAGCGACTGTCGAGCAATGAGGCTTACCGCCTCCGTCAGCTCGCCAAGGAGAGGTCGCAGCGCGGTAGCAATATCCGCGCATGGCAAAACGGCAACCGCTCAACGCCACTGTGACGCTCGGTTTTGGTGGTCAGCTCCACGTGCGGAGCTGAGAGAGGGTAGTATGTGCGGTTCCAGCTGGACCGCGCAACCTGCCTCCACTAGCCTGCCACCCGAACTCTACTCCCCCAGAGTTCGGGTGGCATCAAGAGCATGGCGCATTGGCGCGCTTGCTGCGGAAGTTCCGCACAGGCGAGGGGTCGTTCCCTCTATGCTCGCCGGGAGTCGAGGAGAGGATTGTGGCGCCTTGCGCTTCCATTCCCCCCGGAGGCCGGTGTCTGCCTCTCCTCGGCTCCCCCAGCCACTTCCAAGACACCTGAGACACCTTCTGTCAGTCTCAAACTGTCCATGACATGTTCGTGGCTAGTGTGAGATAATAAGTACAATGAACAATTTTTGGCACGACCTCCCACAGCCGTTTTTTGCCCTTGCCCCTATGGAGGCAGTGACTGATGTAGTGTTTCGTCATGTCATCACACGGGCCGGCGCGCCAGATATCTACTTCACCGAGTTTACCAATGCTACCGGCTGGGTGCATGCTGGCGAAAAGGCGATTGGTGGCCGCCTGCTCAAGACCGATGACGAACAGCCCATCGTCGCCCAAATATGGGGCGGGGAACCAGGCGATATGGAGCAGCTGGCCGCGCATTGCCGCAAGCTCGGCTACCACGGTATTGATATCAATATGGGCTGCCCGGCCAAAAGCGCTATCAAGTCCGGCGGCTCAGCACTTATTCGCAATCCCGAGCTGGCTGCCGAAGCCATCGCCGCAGCCAAAACAGCCGGCCTACCGGTCAGCGTCAAGACCCGCCTGGGCTACACGCGCATCGACGAATGGCACGACTGGCTGGCGCACCTGCTACGCCAGGATATCGTCAACTTGACGATTCATTTGCGTACCAAAAAGGAAATGAGTAAAGTCCCAGCTCATCACGAACTCATTCCGGACATCATCGCGCTGCGCGACGAGCTCGCGCCGCACACACTCCTGACCATCAACGGCGACATCGCTGACCGCACCCACGGCCTCGAACTCATCGCCAAATACCCAGGTATAAACGGCATCATGATAGGCCGCGGTGTGTTTCATAACCCGTTTTGCTTTAAAGTAGCAGAATCTACACCGCTCCTGTCGTCACCTCCTACAACATCGCCACTCCCTCGCCCAGCTCCTGAAACGGCTTCCGCGCTCCGGGATTCGTCTTCATCGACTTCTTTGGAAGCTGCGGAACTCGGCAAGCCTCAAACATCCTCGCTTCGTCAGGAAGTCAATTCAGACGAATCTCGGGCTTGTGCAGATGTTTCAGCATCTACGCGAGGGAGTGGCTCTCCCGCCGTTACGCCAGCTCGGGTGGCGCGAGGCGGGGCAGCTCCCATGTCGACTTTAGGAGACATTGGGGCGGACCGAGCGACAGGACCCGAGGAGAGCGACCTACGTGCCGAGCACGCCGGAGGCGGCGCAGGTGACGACGGGAGCGGCGGGAGAAGCAAGAAAGCCGAACTATTC
>CAZGGJ010000026.1:0-14222 GCA_964525315.1 uncultured Candidatus Saccharibacteria bacterium
GCCGCGGGACGTTCAACTTCCGCTCGCTGGTGGAAGATGGGCAGGCTTTCGAACTAGATACAACGCCAAAATAATAAATATCTCTCCGAAGAGAGATACGAGAGGGGATAGATATGGGGTATAGTGCGGCCGGTGCGCGGGGTGCCCTCGTGGCACCCCGCGCTGGGTGGTGTCACTTTCCGCGTTTGATGCTGAAAGTGACGGTACTAGCTCGCCCGTCCAGGTAGTATCCCACGAGCTGTGGTAAGATGAGCTGATATACTTTCATCCAGGCACTGTACGCTACACGTACCTTCGTGCCAGTTTTACCTAACTGGTTTCTAAAAACTTTATATTCGAACAGCAGATCTTGGGTCTCGTCTACGAAGCCATACTGTACCTTCGTAGAGGTAACTTTGTATCGTACCTTGGTAGAGGTCCGTTTCAGGACCTTGATTGTGGTGGTCGCTTTCCTAGTAGGGGAAAAGTAGACCCACCCCACGCTGTTGAATTCTTGCCAGATTCCGCCTAAGCGGATTTGGGCCTTGACGACACAGATTGTGCCGCCGGACGTCATTCGCTTGGGTACGACGACCTTGACCTTTCCCTTCTTTCCATTGCCGCTGGCGACGTGACAGTTCTTACTCCCGCTGGTGACGCGGAGCGTTGTCTTCACCTTGTACAACGTGGTCGACGTCGGTGTCGCCGCTCGCGTAATGGTGGTCTTCATCGGGGACTGTCCCCCAACAAAGAGGCCAACGATCAGCGCGATCGCGACGCACAAACGTGTCCAGCTTCCCATTTCTTTCCCCTCTCGGTTGCTCGGCATGCGCCAAGCTGCCCCCGGCGTTGGAGGCTGATATATATATATCATACATGTTGCAATAAGTCAATAATATTTTACACCATACATTCGTTAAATAGCGGAAGGCGTGCTATAATAGCCAAAAGTATGACAATCTTACCTTTTAAACGCACCAAGATCCTGGCCACTCTGGGGCCAGCAACCTCAACACCAGAGCAAGTCAAACAACTCCTCGAGGCCGGCACCAATGGGTTTCGGCTCAACTTCAGCCACGGTACTCACGAAGAGCGGCTGGAGCAAATCGAGTGGATTCGCGAAGCGAGCGCCGCGATGGAGCGGCCGGTTGCTGTGCTGCAGGACCTGCAGGGGCCCAAGATTCGCCTCGGCGCGCTCAATGACAACCGCCACGATGTGAAAAAGGGCGATGAAATCGTCCTCGACTACGCGGCAGAGCACCACGACAACGTGCTGCCAGTGCAGTACAACTTGGCCGAAAAGGTCAAGGTAGGCGAGCCGATTTACCTCTTCGATGGCAAGGTCCGCACGACAGTCATCAATATCGACTCAGCCACGGCTATCCGCCTGCGCGTCGAAAACGACGGCTTCCTGATGAGTAAAAAGGGTATCAATTTGCCTGATACTGACTTTGGCGGCGACATTCTGACCGAGAAGGACTTGGCTGACATCGAATTCGGTGCCACTCAAGACTACGACTACGTCGCCCTCAGCTTCGTCCAGAGCGAGGAAGACATCAACAATCTGCGCCAAATCCTGGTCAGCTACGGCTCTGATGCGCATATCATCGCCAAGGTCGAGACCAAGGCAGCTATCGAGCCCGAAACGCTCGAAGCTATCGTCAAGGCCAGCGACGGTGTTATGGTGGCGCGCGGTGACCTGGCAGTCGAGGCCGGTGCTGAAGTCGTGCCTATCGTCCAGCGGCGAATCATTTCGCTCTGCCGCAAGCATGGCAAGCTGTGCATCGTGGCGACGCAGATGATGGCCAGCATGGTTGATGCGCCCGAGCCGACACGCGCCGAAGTGAGTGACGTTGCCACGGCAACTATTCAGGGTGCCGATGTCGTGATGCTCAGCGACGAGACGGCCAACGGCTCGTACCCTATCGAGACGGTCGAGGCCATGCGCCGAACCATCATCTACACGCAGGAAAACTGGCCGGTATCGCTGTCCAAGCATGAATTTATCAGCCCGAGCGAAGTTCAGCACAATGCTATCGCCCATGCGGCGGTCAGTATTGCTACTGAAGTGAAGGCGACAGCGATTATCGCTGAAACAAGTTCCGGTGCGACGGCGGCGCTTATCGCCAAAGTTCGCCCGAGCTTGCCAATCTGCGCTGTGACCAGCCATCCGCGCACGGCGCAGCAGCTGGCGCTGACCTACGGGGCGCGCAGTTTCATCCGTCCTGACGGTGAAAAGGCCGGTCTGGACTTGGCGCGTGAACTGCACGATGCTCGTAGTTTCGGTGACGCCGAGACAATGCTGGCCGTTATCGTGAGCGGCCGCCAACCTGGGGTTTCAGGTGAGACTGACACAATTCGCGTTCGCATGATAGAATAAAGCTAATGACAAAAACGGTGGGCAACAAATTTCCAAAACGCGTGATGCGCAAAGCATCGCTTCAGGGCAAAACCGTCCTGCTGCGGGCTGACTATAACGTGCCGCTTGAAGACGGCAAGATTGCAGATGATTATCGTATCCGGGCAAGCGTGCCAACGGTGCAAAAGCTGCTCGAGTACGGCTGCAAAGTCGTCATCATTAGCCACCTCGGCCGGCCAAAGGGACCGGAGTCGACAGAATGTAGCCTGGAGCCAGTGGCGCTTCGACTGTCGGAGCTGCTCGGTATGCCGGTGCGGTTTGTTGATGAATGTGTGGGGCCGAAGGTCAAGATGGCGGTCAAGCGAGCACCGGCGCACAGCGTGACAGTACTCGAGAACTTGCGCTTTCACCCTGAGGAGGAGGCCAACGACCCTGAATTTGCCGCCCGCCTGGCGCACGACACGGGGGCAAGCTATTTTGTCCAAGACGGCTTTGGCGTCGTGCACCGGGCGCACGCCAGTACGAGCGCGATTACTCTGTGTCTGCCCAGCGTTGCCGGGCTGCTACTGGAGCGCGAATATATGGCGATTACTGGTGCCATGAAGCACCCGAAGCGTCCGCTGCTGGCGCTGATGGGCGGTGCCAAGGTGAGTGACAAAATTCCTATCATGAAGCAGCTGGTGCGCGTGGCCGACCAAATTATCATTGGCGGCGCTATGGCCAATACGTTCCTCGTCTATAGGGGCTACAGTGTTGGCGCGAGCAAGGTTGAGCCCGACCAAGGCGCGGTTATCGACGATATCTACGACCTAGCGCGGCGCAAAGTCGGTGCCGAGATGGTCAATAATTTCCTAGTGCTGCCAACCGATGTTGCGGTAGGTGCACACATCGACGACCATGCCCGGCGGCGCTGTGTACCCGTAGACCAAATCCCGGCCGAAAGCTACGTGCTCGACATCGGCGATGCATCGATAGAGCGCACAGTGGCGGCTATCGGCCGTTCGCAGACGATTATATGGAATGGCACGTTCGGCGTGGCAGAATTTGACCGTTTCGCCCATGGCTCGGCGCGCATCGCATTGGAGTTGGCCCAGCACCCCGAGAAGCAGTCGATTATCGGCGGCGGCGATACAGCAGGCTTCGTCATCCAGTGGGACGCCCGCCACGGCGAGAGCTTTTCGCATGTATCGACCGGCGGCGGCGCAGGACTGGAGCTCATGGCAGGCGACAAGCTGCCCGGAATCGAGGCATTACTGGACGCCTAATAAAAAGTAGCGTACACTAAGGAAAAGCATAACCATCATGGCAGACCGTATGACATATATCATGGGCAACTGGAAGATGAATCTTCACGTCGGAGATTCGAGTTTGTATGTGCACAAGCTCGCAAGCTCTGTGAAGAACCACCGTAACGTCGAAGTGGTGCTATTTCCGACGATGCTTGCCCTGCAGTCGATGAGCCTGCAAGTCAATCACCGCCAGTTCAAGCTCGGCGCGCAGAACTTCTACTGGCGCGACCATGGCGCATATACTGGCGAAGTATCAGCGACGCAGCTGCGCGGCCTTGTGAAGTACGCATTAGTAGGACATTCTGAGCGGCGCCACGTCTTCCATGAGCACGCCCGCGACCTCGGCCGCAAGGTACAGGCAGCCATCCGCAATGGTATTCGACCAGTGCTCTGTGTGGGCGAAACAGCGAGCGAGCGCGCCTACGGCGAAACTCAAGATATTTTGCATGATCAGCTTGTTGCCGGCCTTGCCAATGTCACGAGCGAAGATATGGCAGAAGTGCTTATCGCCTACGAGCCGGTATGGGCTATTGGCACCGGTGATAGCGCCACGCCGCGCGACACGCGAGAGGCGATTCGCCAAGTACGCCGCCAGATCAAAGACATGTTCGGTGCCAGCGTCGCCAAAGAGACGCCAGTGCTCTATGGCGGAAGTGTATCGGTGGACAATGCGGCGAGCTATTTGGCGCTCGAAGATGTCGATGGACTGCTGATCGGCGGTGCCAGTCTGGATAGCGCGCAGTTCGCGGCGATTGCCGAGCTGGCATACCAACAACACAAGCAAACTAAGAAGTAAGGGGTGGGGATGACGGATATTGACTTTGACGAACTAGACAAGGCGGTGAATTCACTGATGGGCGACGCCGCAGTTGGCCAGCCTAAGGAAGCCGCTGTTTCTCCGTCTTCGGCTAGCGAATCAAGCCAAACTGCACCTTCTTCCGATGCGCCCGCAGCCCAACCGGCCGTCGCACCGGCTGCCCCGAGTGCCGACGACAAGCCGGCGCGTCCTGCGGCGCTTGCTGTCAAGCGCCGCGGACAATTTATGGATGTCATGCATCCATCGGCCAATATGAACAGCCCTCGTACGCCGCGGGCGAGTGCCGGCATATCGCGCCATGGCGTGACACTTTCGCCGACGACTCCACCTGCAAACGCGCCTGCGCCGCAAGCTTCTCCTGCTCCTACACCGCCTTCTGTCGAGACAAAACCGCTTAGTACTCAAGTGTCGGCTCCTGAAGCGCCAGTGTGGCCGGATCCGATTAGTTTCGATACCGCTGCGAGCGAGCCGACGACCCCACCAGAACCCCCGACGCCTATAACTGAGGCACCTGCGGACGAGCCGGCCGAACCCCTTTCATCGCCATTTCTGCCAGACGCCAAAGTAGAGAAGCGTCCGCTCGGCGCATCGCTGCCGACCGGCCTACCTGACACGCCCCTCACCGATCCTGTGCCAGCGGCACCGACAGACGCTCAACTTCCCGACGAACTGTCGGGCGGGGTGCTAGCTGTCGAGTCGAATGAGTTGCCCGTCGAGGCTGAGCAGCCAGCTGCTGACACCAAAGCTCCTGCTGCGCCCGACCCAGCACCCGCTCCTGTAGTTGAGCCTACTCCACCGGAGCCAGTCGAGCACACCGAGCCGGTCGGACCAGCATCAATCCCACCGCAGTACAAAGCCCAGGATACGAAGGACGAGCCGGCCGAGCATAGCGCCCTCTACGACGAAGTAAGCGCTGCGCACACGGCAGCTCCAAAGAAAAAGAAAAGCGGCTGGCTTGTGCCAGTGGCCATTGTCCTCCTCATCATCCTCGGCTGCGCAGGCGGCGTTGCGGCGTACTATATGATGCTGGGATAGCTTCCTCCTGTCATGATTTCTTATAATGAGCAAAGCGAACAAGGACGTCCGTCCGTCTTCAGGGGGAGGAAGTCCTACTACGAATTTACTTCGGAGTAGGATTGGAGGGGTAAGCCCCTCCTGTTATAATGAAGTCATGGATATGAAGGAGGGACTGAATCCCGAGCAAGCTCGGGCGCTTGATGTGGTGAGCGGGCCGCTGCTTATTCTTGCTGGGGCGGGGAGCGGCAAGACTAAGACGCTGACGCACCGCATCGCACACCTCATCGCGCATGAGGGCGTATGGCCAAACGAAATCTTGGCCGTGACCTTCACGAACAAAGCCGCCAAGGAAATGCGCGAGCGCCTCAGTACACTGCTGGGCCAGCCAAATACCCGCGGCTTCATGCCGTGGATGGGAACGTTTCACGGGATATGCGTGCGAATCTTGCGGGCAGATGGTGCGGCTATCGGCGTGCAGCCAAACTTCGTCATTTATGACGAGGACGACCGCCAAGGGCTTATCAAGCAAGCCATGAAGGAGCTGTCGATTAGCAGCGACCAGGTCAAGCCGCGCTCGGTCTCGGCAGCTATCTCTGGTGCGAAAAATGAGCTTATCGACCCCGAAGCCTACATGGCTGCAGCACAGTATCCGAACCAACAGGCCATCGGCCGCGTCTACGAACTCTACGAACGCCTGCGCGACACGGCTGGTGCGCTCGACTTCGACGACCTGCTCATGGAGACGGTCCGCTTGCTGCGCGACGTCCCCGAAGTCCGCGCCCGCTACCGCACGCAGTTCAAGCACATCCTCATCGACGAGTATCAGGACACCAACGCTGCCCAATACGCCATCGTGAAGTCACTTGTCAATGAACAGCAAAACATCTGCGTGGTGGGTGATGACTGGCAATCGGTGTACAGCTGGCGCGGGGCGGATTTCAAGAATATATTGAACTTCGAGCGGGACTTTCCGGGCGCAGTAGTCGTGAAGCTGGAGCAGAATTATCGCTCGACCGAAGCTATCCTCGACGCTGCGCACAATGTCATTACCAAGAATGTCGAGCGGACCGACAAGCAGCTCTGGACCGATGTCGGGAAGGGCACGCCTGTCGAAGTCCAAGCCGTCTATGACGAAGCCGAGGAAGCCTTCGCCGTGGCTAGCCGCGTGTCGGCGCAGGTGGCCATCGGCGCGCGCCGGTACGATGACTTCGCAGTACTGTACCGAACGAACGCGCAGAGCTTCGCCTTCGAGCGCGCGTTTTTGCAGCACCGGATTCCGTATCATATCGTGGGTGGCGTGCGCTTTTATGACCGCAAGGAAGTCAAGGACATCATCGCCTATCTCCGCCTCATTTACCAGCCAAACGACCGCATGAGCTTCAGCCGTATCGTCAATGTGCCTAAGCGTTCTATCGGCACGACGAGCTTTGAGAAGTTTATCGAGTGGCAGGCGATGTCGGGCATGGATATCATCTCGGCGTTGGTCAATGCCGAGCAGACCAGCAGCATCACGCCGCGCGCTAAGAAGGCGCTAGTGGGCCTCGGCGAGCTGCTGCGTTCTATCCAAGCCATGGTCGAATCGGGCGCCAGTCCGAGCGATATCATCGAGCGGCTGGTCGAGCGCACCGGCTACCGCGACTATATCCTCGACGGCACGCCGCAGGCCGAGGACCGCGAGGCCAACCTCGGTGTACTGATGAGCGATGCGCAGTCGTTTGCCGCGCTACCCGACTTTCTGGAAGAAGTCGCCCTGATGAGCAGTGCTGACACCGGCGCCAACGAGCCGAGCGTCACGCTGATGACACTTCATGCCGCCAAAGGGCTCGAATTCCCAGTGGTGTTCATGGTTGGCATGGAAGATGGCTTGTTCCCAAGTAGCCGCGCGCTTGAGGAAGGTCCAAAGCAGCTGGAGGAGGAGCGCCGGCTCTGCTACGTCGGCATGACCCGCGCCCGCGAGGAGTTGCACCTCAGCTATGCTGGCAGCCGTATGCAGTTTGGCTCGCGTAGCTACGGCACGCCGTCGCGCTTCCTGAGCGACATGGGTTACGAGCTGGTCCAGCGCCAGCAGCCAGCGGCACGCCCGCAGTACAATGAGTTCGACGAATTCGTCATGGACTACGACATCGGCGACCAAGTCCGCTCGAGTCAGTTCGGCATCGGCGAAATCATCGACATCGACGGCCTGGCCGTCACCGTCGAATTCGCCAGCGGCGCTCGCAAGAAGTTGAATGTGCAGTTCGCACGGCTGGAGAAAGTGTAGTGGCGGTCGGCCATCGCACCGCCCTTTTTCCTTCACCACCGTGCCATACTAAAGAATCTTGAGGTAAACCTCAGGAATCTTTAGATATGACAGCGAAGATTGTAAGTGGTTCGTGAAAGAGGAAGGCACGCTGGCCGCTGGCGGTATTACCAAGTATCGTTTAGTGATAAACTGTAGAGGTTTGTTCGGCCAGTTCGACCCCGAAGGCTCTGCCTTCCCGGCAGAGCGAGGTCAAGAAGGTCGGCAATTAGCGACCGAGCGCCTGAGGGGGTGAACTGGCCGAACGAACCGATGGGATGGTTTTGGGGGTTTTGAATTGACATAAAGCTTGCGTTATTTTATAAATTGTGCTATAATGAAAGGACATATGCGTAATGCGAGGACAATTCACCGAGCATGATAGCACTCCCGACACATCGACAGGGGTATCTTCGACTGTTCGCCATCATCGGACTGGTGTTGGTGGTATTCGTGGGCTTGGTCATTTCTACTCGGGTAAACGCCGTTTCCGAGCAAGTATCGCGTAGCGGCCGCCACGTCCTAACAATCCATGATGGTGCCGCAGAGCAGGGCATATTTACCGAGGCGGCGACACTTGGCGAGGCACTGAAGCAAGCCGGTGTCGTACTTGACGACAACGATATGACCGAGCCTAGCCGCGACGAAAAGCTTGTCGCGCCGACATATGAGGTCAATATTTACCGTGCTCGCCCGGTGGTTATCATTGACGGTACCAAGCGCACCAAGCTGCTTACTGCCTACCAAACCGCAGCGCAGATTGCTGAGCAGGCAGGCATTACACTACACCCAGAGGACCGCACGAGCTTTGGTGCGACGGGCAACATCCTGCGCGACGGCGCTATCGAAGTGTTGACCATCACCCGGGCAACGCCATTTACCTTCGTCTTCTACGGCAAGAAGCTTCAGGAATACACTATGGCTGCGACTGTCGGCGAAATGCTGGCCCAGAAGAAGATTACTCTCAAGGCAAACGATAAGCTGTCGGTAGCTCCCGAAACGCCGCTTGTCGCTGGTATGACAGTCGAGCTGTGGCGCGACGGCAAGCAAGTGGTGACCCGCGAAGAAGCGGTCGACTACCCGGTCCGCCGTGTCGAAGATGCCAACCAAAAGGTCGGCTACCGCAAAGTGCAGACGGCCGGCACGAAGGGCAAGAAGATGGTTACCTACGAAGTTGTCATCAAAAACGGCAAGGAAGTCAGCAAGAAGGCTATCAAGACCATCGTCACCGAAGAGCCGAAAGAGCAGGTCGAGGTGGTCGGCACCAAGCCGAGCTTTAGCGGCGACTTTGCGGCAGCGCTTGCCAAACTGCGCTCATGCGAAGGTAGCTATACAAGTATCAACAACAAGGCCCGAGACCCTGCTGATTGGTACTACGGGGCATATCAGTTTAATGATGGGACATGGGCAAATTTTGGCGGATACAAACATGCGTCGGACGCACCCCCTTCAGTACAAGATGAAGCAGCGCGTAAACTCTATGAGCGTAGAGGTTGGCAGCCGTGGCCAACATGCGCAGCTGGCTTGCCGGATACGTACCGCTAATGCCCAAGAAAGAACTCGGCCAGCACTGGCTCACCGACCGCAGTATCTTGACGGCGATTGCCGATAGCACGCCTATCACGGCCGACGACACCGTACTCGAGATAGGCCCTGGCCTGGGTACGCTGACCAGCGAACTGCTCCGTCGAGCGGGCAGGGTGGTCGCGGTAGAGTTCGACGCCGACTTGGCGCGCAAGCTGCCAGGCCAGTTCCCGGGCAAGCAGCTGGCTGTTCATCACGACGATATCCTGCAATTCGACCTCGATACGCTGCCGCGCGGCTATATCGTCGTGGCAAATGTACCCTACTACATCACCAGCAAAATCGTCGAAAAGCTCGTCACTGCCCATAGCAAACCATGCGCTGCTGTGCTGCTGGTTCAGAAAGAAGTCGCCCAGCGCATCGCCGCACCGGCTGGCGACATGAGCCTGCTGGCGCTCAGCGCGCAGGTGTATGCCGAAGCGTCACTTGGTATCGAAGTGCCGCGCGAGTATTTCACGCCGCCGCCCAAAGTCGACAGCCAAGTAGTGATACTGACTATGCTTCCTCAGCCGCTCGTCGACCCGATTGACGAAAAGGCCTTTTGGCGCGTGGCCCGAGCCGGCTTTGCTGCCAAGCGCAAGAAGCTCCGGAGTTCGATTGCCGCCGGGCTCGCCATGAGCAAGCCGGGCGCCGAAGAACTCCTGCGCCATGCTGGCATCGACCCGAACGCCCGCGCCGAAGACTTGTCTATCGCCGACTGGCTCCGCCTGGCACGAGATGCCGTCGCATAATACTCGTGATGTGACTCTCAAAGGTATGCTTACTATTTACAAAACTTGAACGGTCGTCTACTTTTTGTAAATATCTGTGTGCCAGTGTTGTTGGAGGATGATGCGATATAATGAGCTTATGATAGCTGCCGACCAACCGAGCATATTTCCTGTCAACGTACGCGTCGGGCTGTCGTCGATAAGCGATGGTTCGATGAAGGACGGCGAGGAATTATTAACGCCGGATGCGGTGCGCAGTCGCGAGGCATTTCTGGCCACGCTTGCTATGCAGTCCGAGCGAGCAGCGATATTTTATGCTGATTTTACCACTGATGATTACTGCCAGTATGGCGAGGCCATACCTGGCCTCATGTCGGGATATGACGGCGTGTCGACTGCTCAGCCAGGCCAGCCAATTCTCTTGCCGCTCGCAGACTGCGCCGGTACGGTGCTCTATGACCCGGCGCATCATGCGCTCATGGTGGCGCACCTCGGCCGGCATAGTACCGAGCAATACGGCGGCGTCAAAGTTGTCGAATACATGACCAGACTGTACGACACCGACCCGGCTGAACTGCTCGTGTGGCTCGGGCCATCACCAAACAGCGATGACTACCCGCTCCATGCGTTCAGCAACCGCAGCTTCACTGATGTCCTGACGGAGCAACTCCGCAGCGCTGGCGTCATGACCGGTCATATTGAGGTCAGCACTGTCGACACGGCCACCAATCCGGACTACTTCTCGCACAGCCAGTACCTGAAAGGTCTACAGGGTATCGACGGCCGCTACGCGATTGCGGCAATTTTGCAGTAATCTGGTACAATTAAGAAGTAATGGCCAAAAAACTCTACATCACGACAGCTATTCCGTATGTCAATGGTGTGCCGCATATCGGACACGCACTGGACTATACGCTTGCTGATATTTGGTCACGGTACCAGAAGCAGAACGGCCGCGAGGTACGGTACCAGACGGGCGTGGACGAGCATGGCAACAAAATAGCTGCCAAGGCTGCTGAGGCCGGCATGACGCCCCAGGCCTATGTCGACAGTATGTACGGCAATTTCAAGACGCTCATTAGCACGCTCAATGTCGAGTGTACCGACTTCATTCGTACGACCGATCCGCACCACGAGGCGGCCGTCCAGTATATTTGGAAACAGCTTGACGCTGCTGGACTGATCTACAAAAGCACCTACGAAGGCTGGTACTGCACCGGCTGCGAAAACTTCGTCACCGACAAGGAAGCTGCCGAGACGAATGGCATCTGTCCAGACCACCAGAAGCAGTACGAACGCCTCAGCGAAGACAATTACTACTTCAAGGCGAGTCAGTTCTCCGACCAAATTCGCGAAGCAATCGAGAAAAACAAGCTGCGTATCGTACCTGAGTCGCGTAAACGCGAGTTCCTGGAGCTTATCAAGGACGGCATCAAGGATGTCTCGGTGTCGCGTCCGCGCAAAAGCTTGTCGTGGGGCGTGCCAGTGCCTGGCGACGATAGCCAGGTGATGTATGTATGGATTGATGCATTATCTAATTACTTGACGGTCCTCGGCTATCCGGGCGACGAAACGTGGCGCGACTACTGGCCGGCAGATGTCGAGGTGGTGGGCAAGGATATCCTGCGCTTTCATGCCGGGATTTGGCCGGCGATGCTACTGGGACTTGAGCTGCCGCTACCCAAGGTGCTGCTGGTGCACGGATTTGTCAGTGTGGGCGGCACCAAAATGAGCAAGAGCCTCGGCAACGGCGTCGGCCCTATGGAAGTGATTGAGCAGTATGGCACCGATGCGTTCCGCTACTACTTCTCGCGGCATATCCCTACCCAGGAAGACGGTGACTTTACCTGGGAAAAATTCGAGACAGTGTACAACAACGAACTCGGCAACGACCTAGGCAACCTTGTCCAGCGCGTGGCGGCCATGGTAAATCGCTACCAGTCGGGCGTGGTGGGTGATGGCCCGCAGGCCGAGCACGATATGGGGCCGTACCATGAGGCCATGAAGAACTTCGAATTCAACCGTGCGCTCGACGAAGCCTGGACCACAGTCCGCTCGCTCAACCAATACCTTGAGCAGGTCAAGCCATGGGAAATCGCCAAGAAGCGCGATACTAACACCGAAGCGGCTGAACACCTAGCCGAAGTGCTGGCGCACGCCGTGAGTACGCTTGTCCAGGTGGCCGACATGCTGGAGCCGTTTATGCCGGGCACTGCTGCGGCGATTCGCCATACCTTTGCGGCTGGCGTGATAGCAACAGACGCTGCGCCGCTGTTCCCAAAGATCTATATCCACACGCCTGACCCGCGCGCGCCCAAGCAAGCATGAAACTGATCGATAGCCATTGCCATATCCACGAGTCGGAGTTTTTCTCCGATCAGAACCAACAAGAGGCCGTCTATGCCCGGGCGATTGAAGCTGGCGTCGGCATCGCATGTGTTGCCACGTCTGAGAAAGCGTCTCGAGAGGCACTGGACTTTGTGGCGCGTCACGACCACACCTGGGCAGTGCTCGGCGTGCATCCGCATGAAGCCAAGGATGGCTGCGCGGCGGTAGGTGAGCTGTTGGCCGAAAAGCACGAGAAAACAGTAGGAATTGGGGAAATCGGGCTGGATTACTACTACAATAACTCACCGCGCGAAGTGCAGATTGCCGTCCTCGAGCAACAGCTGCAATGGGCGATGGACTATGACTTGCCGGTGAGCTTCCATGTGCGCGAGGCGTTTGCTGACTTCTGGCCAGTGTTCGACAACTTCCATGGTATTCGCGGCGTGCTGCACAGCTTTACTGATACGCAGGCCAATCTAGAGGCGGGCTTTTCGCGCGGTCTGTATGTTGGCGTGAACGGCATTAGCACTTTCACTAAGGATGCTGCTCAGCAACGCATGTTTGCCAGTATACCGCTTGAAAAAATGTTACTCGAAACTGATGCACCCTTCTTGACTCCTGCGCCACTTCGTGGTAAAATGAATGAGCCTAGTTATGTCGGGAGGGTGGCAGAACACGCGAGTGAGCTCCGCGGAGTGTCTCTCGACGTTGTTTCGCGCACTACTACCGACAACGCGCGCAAGTTATTTGCTATCTAGCACTTAGCAAGGAGAACCACCATGCCACCAAGTATACAAGCACCAGAACGACGATTCGATACAGATGCTGCTGCGTTCCTTAATGAGCAGGAGATTGAAGATCGCCTCGACTTTCATAAAAGCAATTTGCCGCATCTTGAAAAGCTTCACGCCGAAGTCGATATGGCATACGAAGAAACACCAAACGCCCATGTCGCCAATGTAGGCCGCGGTGCTATCGAGTCGACCCTTGCTGAAGGTGCAGAAGCTGAAGAGCTTCAGCCGGTTGCCGTGGACCTGCTTTCACCTGCAGAACAGATTAAATTCAATACCAATAACCTCCTTTCGATGCGCAAAACGAAAATCAATCAGCCAATGGCATCTGTGAAGAATCCTGTCTTTGCCAAGCCGTTTGGCAAGATTATTAGTACTTCTAAGTCGAAGAAGGCATCGCGTGACGATTTCACGCTCGCAGCTTAGCCTATGCCAACCCTTCTGAAAAAAGCCCTTAGCCTCCTAGTCGGCAACGAAGCCGAGACGACTGCCAAGTGGCTCAACATGCCCAAGGACCGTCCGCTCAAGCAGTTTACCGAGCGCGACCTTATCAAGCTCGAGAGTGAAATTGGCGCGCAGCTGTTTGGTCCGCTGCCCAAAGGCCATCGCCGCGAGTTTTTCTGCTTGGACGAGACGACGTGGATCTGGCATGAAGAGTGGATCGACGAAACCCGCAAGCACCATGTAGCAACCACTCGCTACGAACTCCAAGACCAAGGCATCCTAAAGGTCCAAGAAGGTGCCCGCTACAGCTACCTGGAGGGTGAGGAGCTAGCCAACCTTACGACGGCTATCAATATGTACTACGAACGCGTTGCACGCGAAATTTACCGTGTCGACCCCGATACTGGCGAACCACTTCCTGAGAAGTGATGTAGTTCAAGTGGTATAATAGTGCTCATGCATACTGTGGAGTTGATTTATTTGGATCATGCTGCTGCCACGCCAATGAGCGAGGCGGTTATTGCCGCAATGCAGCCGTATCTTGCCGAGCAGTTCTACAATCCATCCAGCCCGTATGCGCCGGCGATTGCCGTACGCCGAGCGCTTGACGACGCGCGCCACCGGCT